>JAZKZX010000080.1:0-6168 GCA_045612925.1 Bacteroidaceae bacterium | reverse complement strand
CTCCGGATGGCCATGCAAGCGATAGCGAAATGGAACGGGCGGGGGTAACAAGAATAGTATAATTTGAAAGGATTCAATTACCCCCTCCACTACGTTCAGCTTTGCTTCACTTCGTTCGTCCCCCTTAAAGAGGGACAGTTCTTTTTGGTTAGTCTTCATTTTCGTCATCGTTATTATCCGTGAACACCGTGTGCTCCGTGGTCAAATTCACCGCAAATATACAACCTCAAAACCCCGATGTCAATACCCTCTACCTCATATAAAAACTGTGTGTAAATGTTTGGAAAAGTGTAGCTATTTTCGTAAATTTGCATATGTAAACGCGTGTGTTTGACGGCCTGCGTATGCGTGGATGGACGCGAGCAAACACGCGTATGGACGCGACGATATGCGCGTTTGCTCGCGGGAGGACAATATAAAACATGAATATAAAATATAAGATGAGAAGTAAAACATACAACAATCAACATGGATAAATATAAAAGTCAACAGATGGCACAGATTAAACAGATATCATGCTCGCTATAGCTTGCATGGCCATCCGGAGGGGCACAAGCCTCGCGCGTGCTAAATCAGTGTCATCAGTTAAATCTGTTGAAAAAAAAATCAACACGATGAAACAGATTAAACAGATATTATGCTTGCTATCGCTCGCATGGCCATCCGGAGGAGCACAAGCCTCGCGCGTGCTAAATCAGTGTCATCAGTTAAATCTGTTGACAAAAAAATCAACACGATGAAACAGATTAAACAGATATCATGCTTGCTATAGCTTGGCATGGCCATCCGGAGGATCAAATCAGTGTCATCACGTGTAATCAGTAGACAAGAAGAGAATCAGTTGACTAAAAATAATCAGTAGAAAAAACAAAATAAGAACTATGAGAAAGACCAAAGCAACGAAACAGTCGGGTACGATAGCCTACCAAGTGAACCCGCGCCATGACCTACAGGGCGAGGCCAGTGAGAAGAATCCCTTGATGGGAGTGAGCGTAGTAGCCTCTACGCCAGTGACAACGAAGGATATGGCCGAGCGCATCAGCCATGCCTGTACCCTCCACAAGGCCGATGTGGTGGCCGTGCTCAGTGCCCTCGGCCACGAGCTGAGCGAGGCACTGCTCGATGGACGCACGGTGCAGATAGACGAGATCGGCTCGTTCAGCCTCAAGCTGGGATTGAAGGAGCCCAAGTACCTGGAAGACCGTGTCACCAGCAATGATGTGGTGGTCAAGGGCGTCGCCTTCCGCGCTTGCAAGGAGCTGAAGGAGGCATTGCGCGGTGCCGAGATCGTGAGTGGTGGCCATGCCGTGCGCACCCTGCTCACGCGCGACATCGTGGAGCGTCGCCTACGCACCTTCTTCGAGGACAATGACTACATCTTCCGCTCACAGATGGAGCAGGTGTGTGAGTGCTCCAAGCATCTCGCCCTCAAATACCTCAATGAGCTCACCGACGAGGGGCTCCTCCGTGCCTTGGGGCGCAAGAACAGCCGCTTCTATGCTCCCATGCCAGGCTGCTTCGGGCGGAAGTAAAGGCAGTTATTCCCCAAAAACAGGCAAGAGACGAATATTTGCGGTTTAGTGCCTCTAACACGCAGACACCATGCATGGTAAGCACCTCTGAATTTGCGGTACTTTTGCGGCGTTTGTTGCGGAGAGTTGAGGCGAAAAGTGCGTTTGCACTGAATTTAATTTCTACACTCCAAGGAAAGACCGTATCTTTACATGACGAACGAAGACGATGACGATAACGATGACGAAAACTCTTAATGCAAAGCATTTTAATTCCAGCAGTGTAGCTGCGATTAACCAGGCGAAACCGATTAACCAGCGACCTGAGGGAGCGATTAACCGTGCCAAAGGCACTTTAACCGGCACCGAAGGTGCATACTCTAGACAAATATGAAAACCATAGAAACCCCAAGGCTGCTGTTACGCCCATGGAGCATGGACGATGCCGATGAACTCTTTGCACTGGCCTCAGACCCCGACGTGGGTCCTCGCGCAGGATGGCCACCCCACCAGTCGGTAGAAGAGAGCCGCGAGGTGATACGCACCGTGTTTGCCAACGATCACACGTGGGCCATCGTGCTGAAGGAGACCGATGAACTCATCGGGTGCATGGGCTACTACACCCACGAGGAGAGCAATATCGGCATTGGCGAGATGGATGCCGAGCTGGGCTACTGGATTGGCAAGCCCTACTGGAACCGAGGGCTGTGCACCGAGGCGCTGCGGGCGATGGTGGACCACTGCTTCAACACCGTGGGATACGAGACCCTATGGAGCGACTACTTCGTAGACAATCCCGCCTCGGGGCGCGTGATGGAGAAATGCGGATTCCGCGACACCGGCGAGATGAACTGGCTGAGCCACCTCTACCGAGGCGACGAACGCCCAGTGAAAGTGATGCGGCTCGACTATGCGCTGGGGTAAAGATGCGCTATAGCTGACTATGTGATATACTCCATGTGATATCTGAGGCGGTGGTTGTGACACGGCGCCACATTGAGGGCCAAGCATTCGCGCTTCGCAAGGCTTGTGTAAGGAGGTTGCTTGGGGAGAATGGACCTTGCACTTATCTTTGCGATAAAAGACAATGATGATGAATACGGACATGCAAGACCAACACAACACACAATATGTAGGACTCGGCAAGGTGAAGAAGGTGATGGTGCTCAAGACGAGCGAGGAGGTGAAGCAGACCCGCACACGGGAGCGGCAACGACAGCGCTACCAAGCCATGCAGCAGACCATGCTCAAAGCCGTGGAGCAGGCGGTGGTACTACCCGACCCCATACCACACACACCTTGCGAGCAGGAACAAACGACAACGGAGACTAAAACGCCGGAGACTGTAGACACCCAGGCGAAGAGAGCGGGCATAGGGCAATCGCTCATCGACACGGTGAAGGGAGCGCAAGGCTCGGTGGCATCGTTCTTAAACCGTATGTACACGGCGATGATGGAGGAGGACTGAAGACACGCTTGCGTGTACGAAGACGAAAACAGCTTTGAGCAATGAGCCGTAAGTGGTGAGCGATGAGTTGTGAGCTGTTGTCTACACTCCTATACTCCTCGACTCCTATACTCCCCAAAGAAAAACTATACGCTGCGGCTCTTGCAGATTGGCAGAAAATAACCTACTTTTGTGGATGTAAACGTAAAGAACTGCATACGATGAGTTGGTCCAATATATTCAACCCCAAGAAGAGGACGAAGCCTCTGAAGCTGACGAAGTGGGAGAATGCATACTATGATGTAGATGCAGCCAAGGATATTCATACAAAGACGATAAAGGCGGTGTCGGGCGACCCCGCCCTGTTGTGGAGTCTGGAGAAGTGCGTGATATACCTCGAGGATAGCCACAACGCTGTGGCAAATGCGCTCTTCAGCAGATATCATGAGGATATCGCACGAAGGTTTAAGCGCGAGGGGCTCACCTTCATCTATGCTCCCAAGGAGGCAGAGAAGATTGCCAAACACTACGGCATGCCTGTGCCCGATGCGGAGTGGAACGCCGCTACTGTGCTCGAGATGCTGCAATGCGAGTGCCATGAGCCCATAGGCTCGGCATTGGTGATGATAACGGAGTCTGAAGAGCCAAGCGAAGACTCACACAATGCCTTGTTGCACTGCATTTCGCTCGATGCTGATAGTGAGAAAGGTATCATCAGCATACTCAAGGCCCTTTGGCAAGCACAAGAAAGCAATATACGCTATAGCGCAAGTGAGGATGCGTGTTGCTATGGAGCAAGAAGAGAAGAAGAGGATCGTTGCATGAGGAGTGCGCTCTTCACGGATGAGGGCGAGGGTGCTGTAAATGAAGAGCATGGGACTGAAAACTGGATAGATGAGAAGAGGAAATGCCTGGAAAGCCCCGACATCCAATATTCCATCCACCCAGGTGGCTTTACGGACCTGTCCTATGATTTTCTCGCCGAGGAAGTGGGGGTACTCGCCGAGGAGGTCGAAGTCCAAGAACTCACCGAGGAGGACGAGCAGCTGCTGATCGAGATCGGCGAACGAGTGGAGAAGCTGCGCCAGAGGGGAATAAGGCAAATCATCATAGAACAGTTTGTGAGGATGACAGTGCGCAAGAGCCACCTGATGGTGAGCCCCGATGCCCGCATCCTGCTCACCGACTACAACAAGGAGGTACAGATGCTGCCCATAGACAAGGTGGTGTACATCTTCTACCTGCGTCATCCCGAGGGGATATCCATCAAGGGCCTTGTCGATCACAAGGAGGAGCTGATGGAGCTCTATGCCCGTGTGCTGGGCAAGGCGGCACTCACCGACAAGCAGAAGGCATCGGTGGAGCGGCTATGCGACCCGTGGGACAACTCCATCAACGAGAAGCTGTCGCGCATACGCAAGTCGTTCTGTGCCGAGGTACACGATAGCGTGGCAGATAGCTATGTCATCCAAGGAGCACGCGGTGAGAACCGCTACATATCCCTCGACGAGGAGTTCATCGAGCTGGGCGACTGGGGAAGGATGTAAATAATATATGTATATCATTGCCTTTCCTTACGACCAGCGAACTTCGTTGCCATGTCGGTGGAAAAACTCAAAACAAAACTTTGCGTTTTCACTCGCCTTGACTCCGTCTTCCTCCTTTTCGCTCGCTGCAAAAGTTCAAGCGAGCTTGACTCTTGCTCGCTCATGCGTCGGTTGCACTATTTTTAATCTGCTGCGCAGTTTTTTTAATAGGCAGCGGCTGGGAAAAAGTCAAGACAAAATTTTGCTTTTTCACTCGCCTTGCACTATCTTTGCGGTGTGTAGAACAAAAATCTAATCTTATAAAACCATGGAAGAACTGAAGCTAACCTGTCTGCACGACAAACATGTGGCTCTCGGAGCCAAGATGAGCCCTTTCGGCGGATTTGACATGCCGATTGAATATTCGGGTATCAAGGACGAACACAATGCGGTGCGCACGGCATGCGGCGTGTTCGACGTGTCACACATGGGCGAGATCTTCGTCAGCGGCCCCGACGCAGAGAAATTTGTAAATCATATCTTTACCAACGACATCACCGACGCCCCCTACGGCAAGATCTACTACGGCATCATGTGCTACCCCAACGGAGGTAGCGTGGATGACCTGCTCGTATATGCTATGGGCGAGGGCAAGTACCTGCTGGTGGTGAACGCATCGAACATCGACAAGGACCACGCATGGATTGTGGAACAGAGCAAGGGATACGATGTGGTCATCGATAACCAGTCGGACTATTATGGCCAGGTGGCTGTACAGGGTCCCAAGAGCGAAGAGGTGGTAGAGCGCGTGCTCGGCCTCGCAGTGGGTGAACTGGCCTTCTACACCTTCAAGGAGATAGAGGTCGATGGCGAGACCATCATCGCCAGCCGCACAGGCTACACGGGTGAGGATGGATTTGAACTGTATGGCTCACACGCCTATATTAATAAGGTATGGGACGCACTCATCGCCTCGGGCGAATCGGTACCCTGCGGACTCGGTTGCCGCGACACCTTGCGCTTCGAGGTGGCACTGCCACTCTATGGGCATGAGCTCAGCGACGACATCACTCCGCTCGAAGCAGGCTTGGGCATCTTCGTGAAGCTCGACAAGGAGGAGTTCATCGGTAAAAACGCCCTCGCCGAGCAGAAGGCCGTAGGGTTGAAGAAGAAGATTGTGGGCATCGAACTCATCGACCGCGCTATCCCTCGTGCCGGATACCCCATCGAGGTGGAGGGCGAAGAGATTGGCTCCGTCACCACAGGATACCACTGCCTATCGGTAGACAAGAGCGTATGCATGGCACTCATCGATGCCCGCTACAGTGCATTGGAGACTCCCGTCGAGGTGCGTATCCGTAAGAAGACCTTTGCCGGAAAGGTGGTGAAGAAGAAATTTTATCAGAAGAATTATAAGAAATAAGAGGGAAGCCCCCTCAACTCCCCCCGAAGGGGGAGCTTACAGGATAAAGAAAAAAACAATACTAACAAATCCTTACAAACCCTTCCGCGATGACGGGAAGCCCCTCTTCGGGAGGGGTTTGGGGAGGCCAAAATTTCAATCTTATGAGTAAAGTAATTGAAGGCATCAAGTATGCCGACTCACACGAATGGGTCAAAGTAGAAGGTAACATCGGTTTCATCGGTATCAGTGACTATGCACAGCACTCATTGGGCGATATCG
>JAZKZX010000079.1:0-45473 GCA_045612925.1 Bacteroidaceae bacterium | reverse complement strand
CTCTGTAACCCGGGAGCCGAGGCCAATGAGAATGCCACCAAACTTGCCTCATTCCGTAGCGACAAGACCAAGGTACTGGCATTCAGCAGGGCCTTCCATGGCCGCACCTCTGGTGCCGTGGCCGCCACGGATAACCCCAAGATCAATGCCCCCTTCAACCGCACTCCTAACGTGGAGTTCGTACCCCTTGGTGACATCGCAGCCGTGGAGGAGAGACTGAAGACGGGCGAGTTCTGCGCGGTCATCATCGAAGGCATCCAGGGTGTAGCAGGTATCCACTGCCCCTCATCAGAGTTCCTCCGTCAGTTGCGTGAGGTGACCACCACACATGGTGTGTCGCTCATCCTCGACGAGATACAGTCGGGCTATGGACGCACAGGTAAGTTCTTCGCTCATCAAGTGGCCGACATCCGCCCCGATCTCATTACCATTGCCAAGGGCATGGGCAACGGATTCCCCATCGGTGGCGTGCTCATCGCACCACACTTCAAGCCTTGGCCAGGCATGCTCGGAACAACTTTTGGAGGCAACCATTTGGCTTGTGCAGCAGCCATCGCTGTACTCAATGTCTTCGAGCAAGAGAATCTCATTGCCAATGCTGCAGAGGTGGGCACTTACCTCATCGATGAACTAAATAAGATTACCCAAATCAAGGAAGTGCGCGGTCGCGGACTCATGATTGGTATCGAGATAGAAGGCTCGGCATCGGAGTTTCGCAAGCGTCTACTCTTTGAGAAACATATCTTCACCGGCGGCGCGGGTGTTTCTACTGTACGATTACTCCCCGCATTGGGCATCACAAAGAAACATGCAGACATGTTTCTCACTGCTTTCAAGGAATTGATTTAATATTATATAGATTGTACCCATGAGCATAAGCAAACGCATTATAGCCATCGTTGCTGGTGGTGACTCAGGAGAATATGAAGTATCGCTCCACAGCGCGGAAGGCATTACCTCCTTTCTTGATAAGGAGCGCTACGAGATATACACAGTTATTATCCGTGGCACGGATTGGAATGTACAATTGGCCGATGGCAAAGTTGCATCAATCGACCGCAATGATTTCAGTTTCCGTCATGATGGGAAGCATATAAAGTTCGACTATGCCTATATCACCATTCATGGAACACCTGGAGAGAATGGCCTATTAGGCAGCTACTTTGAACTCATACGTATGCCCTACTCCACTTGTCAGCCTCTCATCTCTGCTATGACATTCAACAAGTTTGTCCTCAATCAATACCTGAGAAGCCTTGGAGTACGAGTAGCCGATTCACTTACCCTGCGCAAGCAAGATGTCATCACGACAGATGATGTGGTAAAAGCCATAGGTTTACCTTGCTTTGTAAAACCCACTTGTGGAGGCTCAAGTTGTGCAACATCCAAAGTCAAAACTCCAGAAGAGTTACTACCTGCTGTAGAAGCTGCCTTTGAAGAAGCCGACGAGGTGATGATAGAAGCCTTCATGCAAGGCATAGAGATAACTTGCGGATGCTATAAGACCCGAACAAAGAGTGTGGTATTTCCTATTACTGAAGTGGTGGCAAAGAACGAGTTCTTTGACTACGACGCCAAGTATAATGGTCAAGTGGAGGAGATTACCCCCGCCCGCATCGATGAGAACATTGCAGAACGAGTACGCACACTCACCTCACTTCTCTATGACATTCTGCATTGCCACGGGATTATTCGTATTGACTACATTATCACTGAAGGCAATAAATTAAATCTTTTGGAAATAAACACAACACCTGGCATGACGGCAACTAGCTTCATTCCTCAGCAAGTACGCGCAGCAGGACTTGACATTAAAGATGTACTTACCGAAATCATTGAAGAAAGCTTCTATTAACTATAGGTTACCCATATAAAAAGGGGAACAATAACCTAAATACAATCAGAAGATAGGGGTGGAAACTGACAAAAACAGTTTTCACCCCTTCTTATTGTGTATTCTTCGCCAAAAATCTATAAAAATCACCAATACCTTTGCCATAGAAATGAAAAAGAAATACGAATAATAAAGACCTTAAAAGCATTAATGACATGAAACGAAAACTCTTTCTACAAGCATTAGTAGAAGTAAAGTCCGAGTCACTTGTTTGCAAAGTAAAGTTTCCCCTACCAATAGTCAAAAGCAAAGGATTCGACACCCCTTACTTACGCAGACGCATGCATTTACATGGTTCACAAGAATAGACAATCTAACTCGATGGAGTAAATCCACTACTATGTCACTTTTTTATACGAATTGCCTACATTTTATTTTGTAAGTATGTGATTTGTTTATATTTTTGCACTCCTTATTAGGTAAAAAGATTAACAAACACTTATTTACACTATGAACAATAATAGATTATATATCTTTGACACCACTTTACGCGACGGTGAGCAGGTGCCTGGATGCCAGCTAAACACGGTAGAGAAGATCCAGGTAGCCAAGCAGTTAGAGCTGCTTGGCGTTGATATCATTGAAGCAGGCTTCCCTGTATCAAGCCCTGGAGATTTTAACTCTGTCATTGAGATATCCAAAGCAGTAACATGGCCCACTATTTGTGCTCTCACTCGTGCTGTCGAAAAGGATATTGATGCTGCAGCTGAAGCATTAAAGTATGCCAAACATAAGCGCATACATACAGGTATCGGTACAAGCCCTTCTCACATTCGCTACAAATTTAATAGCACCCCCGAAGAAATCATCGAGCGAGCCGTGGCTGCCGTAAAGTATGCCAAGCGCTATGTAGAGGATGTGGAGTTCTATGCAGAAGATGCAGGACGCACAGACAACGAGTACCTCGCACGCGTTATTGAAGCTGTGTGCAAGGCCGGTGCTACTGTATGTAACATCCCCGACACTACAGGTTTCCGCACTCCCTACGAATATGGAGAGAAGATCAAGTACCTCTACGAGCATGTCGATGCATTTGCCGCAGGTCGTGCCATTCTCTCAACCCATTGTCACAACGATCTCGGTATGGCAACAGCCAACACCGTAGCTGGCGTACTCAATGGTGCGCGTCAAGTAGAGGTAACTATCAATGGAATCGGTGAGCGTGCTGGTAACACATCGCTCGAAGAGGTGGCAATGATCTTCAAGACTCATCCCGACCTGGGTATCCACACCAACATCAACACACAGAAGATATACCCCACCAGCCGCATGGTAAGCTCGCTGATGAACATGCCCGTGCAACCCAACAAGGCTATTGTAGGTCGCAACGCCTTTGCACACTCGAGCGGTATACACCAGGATGGCGTGCTGAAGAATGTATCGACCTACGAGATTATGGATCCCAAGGAAGTAGGTATCGACGACAACGCTATCGTGCTCACTGCCCGCAGCGGCCGTGCAGCCTTGAAGCATCGTCTTTCTATACTCGGTGTAGAACTAGAGCAGGAGAAACTCGACAAGGTATATGAGGAGTTCCTCAAACTGGCTGACAAGAAGAAGGAGATCAATGACGACGATGTACTCATGCTTGCCGGTGCCGACCGTAGCGACAATCACCACATCAAGCTCGACTACTTGCAGGTGACCAGCGGTGTGGGCGTACGCTCTGTAGCAAGCCTCGGCTTGAAGATTGCAGGCGAATCGTTCGAAGCTGCCGCCACAGGTAATGGTCCCGTAGATGCTGCCATCAGTGCTCTGAAGCAGATTATCAAGCGCAACATGACTCTTAAGGAATTTACCATTCAGGCTATCAGCAAGGGTTCTGACGATGTAGGTAAGGTACACATGCAAGTAGAGTACAACAACCAACTCTACTACGGTTTCGGTGCCAACACCGATATTATAGCTGCCAGTGTGGAAGCATATATTGACTGTATAAATAAGTTTAAGTAAGATGAAAACTTTATTCGATAAAATCTGGGACGCCCATGTAGTACAGAAGGTGGAAGATGGCCCCACACAACTTTATATCGATCGCCTCTATTGCCACGAAGTGACAACTCCGCAGGCGTTCGACACATTGAGAGATAAGGATATCCGCGTATTCCGCCCCGACCATGTGGTGGCTATGCCCGACCATAACACACCGAGCGATCAGCAGGAGCGCATTGATGACCCCGTAGGCCGCAAGCAGGTGGAAACACTCGCCGCTAACTGCGCTGAGTTTGGTATACGACACTTTGCCATGGGTACTAAAGATAATGGTATCATCCATGTAGTAGGTCCCGAGAAGGCACTCTCACTCCCAGGCATGACCATCGTATGTGGCGACTCACACACCTCTACACATGGTGCAGTAGGTGCTATCGCCATGGGTATCGGCACCAGTGAGGTTGCTCAGGTACTTGCCTCGCAAACCATTCTGCAGAGCAAGCCCAAGACCATGCGCATCAACATCGAGGGCGAATTGGCCGAGGGTGTTACTGCCAAGGATGTAGCGCTCTACATTATGGCACAGCTCACCACTTCCGGTGCTACAGGCTATGCCGTAGAGTATGCCGGTTCTACCGTACGCAACATGTCTATGGAAGGCCGTCTGACCCTCTCGAACCTCTCTATCGAGATGGGTTCACGCGCAGGACTTATCGCTCCGGATGAGACCACCTTTGCTTACCTCAAAGGTCGCGAATACGCACCCAAGGGTGAGGCATGGGACAAGGCTGTGGAGGAGTGGAAGCAACTCTACTCTGACCCCGACGCCATGTTCGACAAGGAGGTTACTTACCTTGCCGAGGACATTGCTCCTCGCATCACCTATGGTACCAACCCCGGTGCGGGTATCGCTATCGACGAGTGCATCCCCACACTCGAAGAGATTGCAGAGGAGGACCACGCACAGTTCCGTGCTATGCTCGACTATATGCAGTTCGAGCCTGGACAGAAGCTTGAGGGTACCCCCGTTGATTACTGCTTCCTCGGTGCTTGCACTAATGGTCGCATTGAAGACTTCCGCGCTTTCGCCTCTATTGTGAAAGGTAAGAAGAAAGCAGACAATGTAGTAGCATGGCTCGTACCTGGCTCATGGCTCGTGCGTCAACAGATTATTGACGAAGGCATTGACAAGATACTTGAAGAGGCAGGCTTTGAACTGCGTCTCCCCTCATGTTCTTCATGTTTGGCTATGAATCCCGACAAGGTACCTGCAGGCAAACTCTCAATTTCAACCAGTAACCGTAACTTTGTAGGTCGCCAAGGCCCTGGTGCGCGTACCATCCTTGCATCCCCCCTCGTAGTGGCAGCATCGGCTATCACTGGTGTAGTAACTGACCCCCGTAAACTCTGAAGAACTATGGCAAAACAGAAATTCAATATCATCCAGTCAACCTGTCTTCCTATTCAGATTGACAATTGCAATACCGACCTCATCATCCCTGCCCGCTACTTGGCCAGTACCACCCGTGACCCCAAGTTCTTCGGCGATGCTTTCATGCACGACCTCCGCTACGACGGCGAGGGAAAGCCCGTAGCAGACTTTGTAATGAACCGTCCCGAGTTTAGCGAGGCTCCTCGCGAGGGCGTACACGAGATTATCATCGGCGGACAAAACTGGGGCTCAGGCTCAAGCCGCGAGCATGCTGCATGGGCTATAGCTGGTTATGGTGCCCGCGTAGTCATCAGTAGCTCATTTGCAGATATCCACCGCAACAACCTGCTCAATTGCTTCGTACTCCCTGTTATCGTGAGCCGTGAGTTTCAGCAGGAGCTGTTCGACACTGTAACTGCAAATCCCAATGCCGAGGTACGCGTAGATGTGCCTAATCAGACAGTTTCCAATCTCGCTACAGGTCATAGCGAAACATTTGACATCAATGGATATAAGAAGTATTGCTTAATGAATGCTCTTGACGACATTGATTTCTTGCTCGAGAACAAGGCCAAGATTGAAGCCTTTGAGAGTCAGAAGTAACCAGGAGATTTCCTATATAAAAGAAGAAGCAGGGCTAACGCTCTGCTTCTTCCTTTATATCTTGTTATATGCATCAGCGATACAATCGAGCAAGATAGTCATAATGCTCGCCTTGACACACAAGTTCAACATGAAATCCATACTGCTCGGCGTAGTAAGATAGCGTATCAAAGTCAATGTAAAGCCAATCGAAGCGTTCACCCTTGACCTGTTTATATTGCATACGAAAGTCCACCACACCATAATAGTCACCCGCAACATCTATCAGATATGAGCCATCTTCCTCTTCGAAGAGATATTTCAAGTCACTCGAGTCCATATAGATGCACCCGCCGGGCTTGAGCAGCTGCTTCATGCGCAAGAAGAAGCGCTCCATGCCATTGATATTGCCGATGATGCCCGACCCGTTCATCAAGAGCAATATGGTATCGTATTGTTCGGCAAGGTGCTCATCATAGAGGTCAATGGCACGGGCATCATGGATGCCTCGCTCGCGCATCACCTCTACCGACAGTTCTGAGATATCTATAGCAGTCACCTCCTTGTCCATTGTCTGCAGGGCCAAAGCATGGCAGCCACTGCCGGCACCTACATCAAGAATTTTGCCACGAGCCATGGTCAGCGCCTGTTGCTCTATCTGAGGCATCTCGCCGAAAGTACGGAAGAGTTGTTCGACAGGGATTTCATCTTCATCAAATTGTGAAGAGAATACACGCAAGGTGCCCGCACGACCTGTGCGGTGATACTCTGCTATAGCAGCGCCCATAGGGTCTTTGTGTGGAGGGATGAGAGACATATCGTATTCTTTGGGAGCAAAGTGGTCCCGTATGCAAGGAGCTCACTTGCTTTCGTACAAATTAAAAAATCAGTACAAAGGTAGCGTTATTGGCCGATTTTTACTACTTTTGTGCCCGAAAAATGCATAGGCATTTTTTCATAGGCAGAAAATCTCTAAAACTTTAGATATGAACACAAACACATTCCGTTCGGCCATTATCGCTGGTGCTGCCGTAGGTATTGCCGGGTGGGGCTACTTAACCTGCACGAACATCATAGGTGCCGTACTCTTCTCGTTCGGTCTGCTTACCGTGGTGGGCTACAAGCTGCCGCTCTACACTGGTACTGCAGGCTTCATCCCCTTGCGCGATGAGCAGGGACGCAGCTGCTGGCTGGGCGCCATAGGGAAATTGCTGTTTATCCTTTTGGGCAACATCACCGGCTGCTTGTTGGTATCACTCCTCTCGCGCCTGTCGCCAATGGATTTGGGCAGCGCAGCACAACGCATCTTGGAGAGCCGTTTGGCGCTTGGTCCCGTGCGTGCGGGTCTGCTGGCCATCGGATGCGGATTCATCATGACCACTGTGGTCGCCTTCGCTCGTGAAGGGAAGCCTTTGGCGCTGCTCTTCGGTGTACCCCTCTTCATCAACTGCGGGTTTCCCCACTGCTTGGCCGATGCATTCTACTACCTCACCACACCCACAAGCTACACCTTCGCTCACTTGTCACAGGTGCTGATGCTATACCCCTGCTTGGTAGCGGGCAACTTTATCGGATGCAACTTTTACCGCTTCGTCGCCCCCAAGAGCTAATTACTATCACCGAAGTTATTGTGTAAAAACATTTTAGAAAATCACTCCTATAATGGGGATTTGCCGCTGGTATAAATATGCGTGCAATCCCCCTTTTTTTTGTCATTAAAATTATATTTTTTTACCAAATATATTATTACCTTTGCATGCGAATAAGGGTGTTTCTGGCGGATACAACCGTCGGGAATGAAAAGGGAACTCGGTGAGAATCCGAGACTATACCCGTAGCTGTGAGTTCCTTGATGCTTTGTGCTCTCTCAAACGCCACTGCCCAAAGGGCGGGAAGGCAGCACAAGCGGAACGAGTCAGAAGACCTGCCTTTGTTTGCATCTCGGAAGCTTTCGGGAGATGAAGTTTCAGTGATAGAGACAAAACAATTTATATATATGATACAGACAGTTGTAAAGAGAGACGGCCGTATCGTGGGTTTTAACCGCGAAAAGATTGCCGCAGCTATCCGCAAGGCAATGCTCACCACTGAGCGTGGAGAGGACGAAGCATTGGTGGCAAAGATTGTTGACCGCATCGAGTTTCGTGGCAAGGAACAATCCGATGTAGAGGAAATTCAAGACATGGTAGAGGTACAGCTGATGGCTTCACCCCGCAAGGAGGTGGCCAAGAGCTACATCGCCTATCGTAACAAGCGTAGTATTGCCCGTAAGGCCAAGACGCGCGAGATGTTCCTCGAGATCGTTGATGCCAAGTCAAATGATGTAACCCGTGAGAATGCCAACATGAATGCTGACACTCCTGCTGGTATGATGATGAAGTTTGCATCAGAGACCACCAAGCCCTTTGTTGACGACTACCTCTTGTCGGATCAAACCTTGTGGGCACTGCGCAACAACTATCTGCATATACACGACAAGGACTACTACCCTACCAAGTCGCTCACTTGCCTGCAACATCCTTTAGACAAAGTCCTTGAACAAGGCATACAGGCAGGACATGGCGAGAGCCGTCCCACAAAGCGTATCGAGACTGCGTCTATCATGGCATGTATCTCTATGGAGACGGTACAAAACGAGATGCATGGCGGACAGGCTATCCCCGCATTTGATTTCTACCTCGCCCCCTATGTACGCAAAAGCTATATTGAGGAGATTAAGAATATCGAGAATCTCACTGGCATGGACCTGAAGCATCTCTACGATGCCGAGATTGAGGACTATATCACCAACGACCTTATCTTCTTGCAGGGTGACGAGCGTTTCAAGCAGCACGCCATCAACCGCACTATAAATCGTGTACACCAATCGATGGAGGCATTCATCCACAACATGAATACTATCCACTCGCGTGGTGGCAATCAGGTGGTATTCTCATCCATCAACTATGGCACCGACACCTCTGCCGAAGGCCGTTGCATCATCCGCGAGTTGCTGCAGTCGACTTACGAGGGTGTAGGCAATGGTTCTACAGCCATCTTCCCTATTCAGATATGGAAAAAGAAACGCGGAGTGAGCTACTTGCCCGAGGACCGCAACTACGATCTCTATCTGTTTGCCTGCAAAGTTGCAGCACGCCGTTTCTTCCCGAACTTTGTAAACCTTGACGCCACCTTCAACCAACATGAGAAATGGCGCGAAGATGACCCCAAGCGCTATCGCTACGAAGTAGCAACCATGGGTTGCCGTACTCGTGTGTTTGAGAACCGCTTCGGCGAGAAGACCTCTATCGCTCGTGGTAACCTCTCTTTCTCTACCATCAATATCGTACGCCTCGCTATCGAGTGTATGGAGATTGAGGACCAGAAGCGCCGCATCGAGACCTTCTTTTCCAAGCTTGACGAACTGCTCGAAATCACTGCACGCCAATTGTGCGACCGCTACGATTTCCAGAAGACCGCCCTCGCCAAGCAGTTCCCTTTGCTGATGTCATCATTGTGGAGTGGTTGCGACGACCTCAAGCCCGACGATACCGTAGGGCGCGTCATCAACCAGGGTACACTGGGTATCGGGTTCATCGGTTTGGCCGAATGTCTTATCGCTCTTATGGGCAAGCACCATGGCGAGAGCGAAGAGGCACAGGCGCTCGGACTCCGTATTGTGACCTACATGCGCGACCGTGCCA
Organism: Bacteroidaceae bacterium; assembly: GCA_045612925.1. GTDB lineage: Bacteria > Bacteroidota > Bacteroidia > Bacteroidales > Bacteroidaceae > UBA1189. The sequence continues at coordinate 35,950 of JAZKZX010000079.1, read as the reverse complement.
ACGAGTTTTCTGAGCAGTACCAGCACAACTTCAGTATACTTGCCACACCTGCCGAAGGACTCTCGGGCAAATTTACGGGTAACGACCGCAAGAAGTTTGGCGAGATACCCGGTGTAACAGACAAGATTTACTACACCAACTCAAACCATGTGCCCGTATACTACAAGTGCTCGCCCAAGCACAAAGCTGAGATTGAGGCTCCATACCACGACCTCACACGCGGTGGACACATCTTCTATATTGAGATTGATGGCGATGCCACCCACAACCCACAAGCTATCATGGACATCGTAGACCTGATGGACAAGAACAATATCGGCTACTGCTCGGTAAACCACAACCGCAACCGCTGCATGCACTGCGGTTATGAGGACGCACAGCAAGAGCTGACCACTTGCCCCAAGTGTGGTAGCGACAATATCGACAAGTTGCAGCGCATCACAGGCTACCTCGTAGGTACTACCGAACGCTGGAACAGAGCAAAATTGGCCGAACTCAATGACCGCGTCATCCACGAATAATACGATACGCATTCTCGACATCAAGTACGGCACTTCTGTCGACGGTATAGGACTTCGCACCTCGCTCTATTGCGCGGGGTGCGAGAATCATTGTCCCGGGTGTCATAACCCACAGTCATGGGATGCTCAAGGAGGCGAGCCCATGAGTGTAGACAATTTGTTTCGCCTCATCGTCGATGCCGACATGAATGTCTCCTTCACCGGTGGCGACCCGATGCTACACCCCGAAGGCTTCATCGCCTTGGCCAAGCTAATCAAACGACACACCACCAAAACCATTTGGTGCTATACGGGTTATCTTTTCGAGGAGTTGCTCAAGCACCCTATACGCCGGGCTTTAGTAGAGCTGTGCGATGTCATCGTCGACGGACGCTATATAGAATCCGACCGCGACCTCACGCTGCGCTTCCGTGGCAGTCGCAACCAACGCATCATTGATGTAAAGAAATCACTACAAGGAACGCTGTGCCTGATGGAGTGACCCCCCATCGACACCATAAGGACAAGAGTATAATCTCTAATATAATAGAATATGGAAAAGAGTTACAGCTTCATTAGCAAATTCAAAAAGCATGCCAACTCAAGTGTCATGCTCATCACCTGCACCATATTGGCGCTCGTGTGTGCCAACATCCCTACCGTGAAGGATTGGTACTTTGCCCTTTGGCAAACTCCCGTGAGCCTTTCGGTGGGTGAATTCAATTTCTTCAGCCATGGTGGTCATGCCATCACATTGGGACAAATGATCAATGACTTCTTGATGGCAATCTTCTTTCTCTCCGTAGGACTCGAGATTAAGCGCGAGATTAAGGTGGGAGAGCTGTCCTCCATGAGCAAAGCGCTTCTACCCATCATTGCTGCGTGTGGCGGCATGATAGTCCCCGTGCTGATATTCTACCTTTCCTGTCCGGCCGATGCTATCATGCAGCGCGGCATGGCCATACCCATGGCTACGGACATAGCCTTCTCGTTGGGTATCCTTGCTGCTTTCAAGTCACGCGTGCCTATTGGCCTAAAAATGTTTCTGGCAGCACTTGCCGTTGCCGACGACTTGGGCGGCATCATTGTCATAGCGCTCTTCTACTCGTCCGAAATCAATGTTTTCTACCTCGGATTGTCGGCATTATGCATAGGTGCACTCTGCTTGGGCAATATGGCCAAAGTTCGCACCAAGGCTTTTTATGTATCTATAGGTGTAGCGCTATGGTACCTGATGCTCAACTCGGGCATCCATGCCACCATAGCTGGCGTTGTCGTGGCTTTCTTCGTGCCTGCTACGCTCAAGAATGGTACGGGATATTACCTTGAGCGCATCAGAAACAATGTAAATAAGTTTCCCGTCATCGAGATTGACGAGTTGCACAACACGATCGTTCTCACCAACGAGCAGATACACACGCTCAAGAGCATAGAGTCGGCTGCCGATAAGATGATTAGTCCGCTCCAGGATCTTGAGGACAATCTACACACCCTCATCAACTATATAGTAATCCCCCTCTTCGCCTTTGCCAATGCCGGAGTCGACCTCTCACAAATGAGTCTAGGCAGCATATTCTCTGGTGTGAGCCTGGCTGTTATCCTCGGTCTTGTCGTAGGTAAGTTTGTGGGTGTATTCTCCTTCTCTTGGCTTGCCATCCGCATGAAGATTGTCAATCTTCCTTCAGGAGCCACATGGCAATCTTTTGCCAGTGTGTGCGTGGTTTGCGGTATCGGTTTCACCGTATCGATGTTTATTGCCGACCTCTCTTATGCCGGGATAGGTGCCGAGGGTGCCTTACAACTCGGACAGGCCAAGTTGGGTGTCTTATTGGGTTCAGTCATATCTGCTGTTCTCGGCAGTGTTTTATTGAATAGGACCTTGCCTAAGAAAAGATGATAAAGCAAGAACAGAGAGAGAGGGAGCTCGCATGAGCCCCCTCTCTTCATATTACAGCATTATGTGATTTCTCAATTGACACGCACCACAGAGCGCACATTGTTTACCTTCTTGAGATTGTCGCAAATGACCTTGATATCATCCACATCGTGTACGCGGAGGCGTATGGTACCCTCAAAGATTCCATCATAGGACTCGATGAGTATGCGCTCCATATTCACATTGAGCTCTTGCGAGATGACATTGGTAATTTGGTTGACCACTCCGACTCCATCAATGCCCTTTATGCTCAGCGATACGGAGAAGTGCAGCAGTTTGTGTGTACTCCATTGTGCAGCTACGATGCGATTGCCATATGCCGCCTTGAGTTTTGCTGCTTGGTGACATTGGCGCTGATGGATAACGATTTGCCCATCGTCATCAATGAATCCCAGCACATCGTCTCCGGGGATTGGATGACAGCAGTCTGCCATTCGATAACTGCTCTGCAATGCCTCATCGGTGAGGATGAGTGGTCGTTTCTTGTCAATATCTTGTGCCCCCATGCCAGTGGTGAGCTTGGGGAGTTCTTCCTCTTTTTTGCTGGTACGGAATATACGGCCGAGGATATTTCCCGATGACGATACCCCTTTGAGAGCATTTCGCTCGGCATCGCCCAATTTCACCACTCCCCGTCCTATGGCCATGAGCAATTGATCGTACTCATTGAATCCGTGCAATCGGCATAGGCGGGCCATATTGTGCACATCAAGTGTCAAGTTCTCACGATCCACGAATTCGCTCATCAGTCGCTCACCCTCCCTATGTGCAATGCGCTCTTCACGACGCAGTATGCCCTGTATCTTGGTGCGTGCCTTAGCCGTGGTCACCATGGTGAGCCACTCGGGTTTCACATTCTGTGTCTTTGAGGTGAGCACCTCCACCTGATCGCCACTCTGCAAGATGTGGCTCATGGGCACGAGTTTGTGGTTCACCTTGGCGCCTATGCAGTGAGTACCCAATACGGAGTGTATGGAGAAGGCAAAGTCGAGCGCCGTGCAGCCTTGTGGCATGGTCTTGATTTCGCCTTTGGGTGTGAACACAAAGATTTCCGAAGCGTACAGGTTTAGTTTGATGGCGTCGAGGAAGTCCATCGCATCAGGCTGCGGGTCGTCGAGAATCTCCTTGATGGCCAGCAGCCACTTATTGAGGTCCACCTCCTCCTCTTCTACATATCCTTTCTCCTTATATTTCCAGTGTGCAGCCACGCCTTGCTCTGCGATGTCGTCCATGCGTTGGCTTCGTATCTGTACCTCCACCCACTCGCCATGGTTACTCATGAGCGTCATGTGCAGTGCCTGATAGCCATTCGTCTTGGGTTGGTTCACCCAGTCGCGGAAACGGTCGGGGTGATTGCGGTATAGATGAGACAGGGCGATGTATATGGCAAAGCACTCATTGGCCTCCTCCTTGGGGTTCTTGGGCTCGAAGATGATGCGTACGGCAAGGATATCGAATATCTCATCGAACGCCAAGTGTTTGGTTTGCATCTTGCGCCATATCGAGTAGGGCGATTTGATACGCCCCGACAGGGTATACTTCACGCCCATCTCGTCGAGCTTGGCCTTTATGGGAGCAGTGAAGTTGGCAAACAATATCTCGCGTTCGGCTTGTGTTATAAACAGTTTTTCTTCGATGGCTGCATACTCCTCGGGGTGCTCATACTTGAAGCTCAGGTTCTCGAGCTCCATTTTTATCTTGTTGAGCCCGAGTCGGTAGGCAATAGGTGCATAGATGTAGAGTGTCTCTCCCGCAATCTTATATTGCTTATTGGGCGCCATATGCTCCAATGTACGCATGTTGTGCAGTCGGTCGGCAATCTTGATGAGTATGACGCGTATGTCCTCCGACATGGTGAGGAGTAGTTTCTTGAAGTTCTCGGTCTGTGCCGATGCCTTATCGCCAAAGATCCCCCCCGATATCTTGGTGAGCCCGTCTACGATTTGCGCTATCTTGGGCCCGAAGAGGTTGGCTATGTCGTCAACAGTATATTCGGTGTCCTCCACCACATCGTGCAACAGTGCAGCGCAGATAGATGTAGAGCCCAGTCCTATCTCCTCGCTCACGATGCGCGCCACGGCTATGGGGTGCAATATATAGGGTTCGCCCGAGTTGCGTCGCACACCCTTATGCGCATGCTTGGCAAAGTTGAAGGCACGGGTGATAATGTCCACCTTCTTGCGATGCTTCGATGCCAGATAGCTTCTTATAAGTCCTTGGAAGGCCTCATCAATAAGCCTCTCCTCGGTTTGTTCTTTTGATAAATGCTCGTCATTCATAGATTACATTTTCTTATCCCATTCGTCGAGTGGTCATCTCGGATAAATTTTCAAAGTTTTTCCTGCCACGATATTGTTGCTCTTGAGGTTGTTCCATCGTTTCAGTTCGGTGATGGTCACCCTGTAGCGTCGGGCAATGGTGGATAGACTCTCGCCACTTCGTATCTTGTGCACCACGAATCCCGTGTTCATCGCCTGATTCTTCAGTACCTTTACCTTCTCTTCAGAGAAGTACTTGTCGCGCTCGTAGTTATAGATAGAGTCGCCCGAGAGGATAAAGTTGCGTATCTTGTCTTCGGGCAGACGCAGCGAACCAGGCATGAACTTGCCAGGGATGACACTCTCCTTGTACTGCGGGTTCAGTCCGCGCAATGTCTCCATATCGATATCGCACACGGCAACGATCTGGTCAAAGTGCAGCAGGCGGTTGATCATGATAGTATCGGTAGCCAGGGGCAGCTTGCTCTCCATGGGGCATATGCCATGCTCGGCATGGTAGGTCATGATATAGGTAGCTGCAATGAAGGCAGGCAGATATCCTCGTGTCTCGCGGGGCAAGAACCAGTAGATATCCCAGAACTCGCGCTTACCGCCCGAGCGGTATATAGCCTTGTTCACATTGCCCGGTCCGCAGTTATAGGCTGCTATGGCCAGACTCCAGTCACCAAAGCGGTCGTACAGTGCACGCAGGTACTTGGCTGCTGCCCATGTAGACTTCACGGGATCTCGGCGGTCATCGACAAGGCTGTTCTGCTTCAATCCATACAGCTTTCCTGTGCTGTACATGAACTGCCATAGTCCCGTAGCCCCCACGCGCGATACCGCCACGGGGTTCAGTGCCGACTCTACCACTGCCAGGTACTTCAGCTCATTGGGCACGCCATGCACATCGAGTGCCTGCTCTATGAGCGGCTCGTAATACTCCATCATGCCCAACATGTACGACACCTGGTGGCGCAGCTTGGTGGCATAACGGTCTATGTTGGCACGCACGGGCTGGTTATAGGTCATCGGCACGATGCAGGGCAGATGGGCTAGGCGATCGGTGTATACCGTATCGCTGAACACAGGATTCGTGGCAGTAGCCGTACAGGTAGTGTCAACCATCAGGTAGGTCTGCGCATACCAACTGTTGAGCAAGCTATCCAGCTCACCCGACATGCTCTCGAGCACCACCAGCGAGTCGTCTTTCAGTGTGGTCCATGCCTCGGGGATATGGGCACGCTCTACGACCTTCACCGGAGCTTGCAGCGTATCGGCATCCACCATGGCGGGCATCACGGGTGTTACTATCGGTGTGGGCTCTACGCTCACCACAGGCGCAACGCTCGCCTCCTTCACCCCACGCGTGGGGAATATCTTTTCAGAGCATCCGCACAGCACAAGCAGCGCGGGCAATATCAGGTATAGGGTTCTCTTCATTCTTCGTCTTTCGATTTTTTGTTTTCACATCGGGGCATCCACCCACTATTATCACGATCTCGCCACGCGGCTCGGTAGCGGTAAAGTGGGCTACCGCCTCAGCGAGCGTACCGCGCACGGTCTCCTCGTGCAGCTTTGATATCTCGCGGCATACGGCCACCTCGCGATCGGCACCGAAATATTCGGCAAACTGCGTCAGCGTCTTCACCAACCGATAGGGCGACTCATAGAATATCATCGTGCGTTGCTCAGCCTGCAGGGCCATCAGCCGTGTCTGGCGCCCCTTCTTCTGTGGCAAGAAGCCCTCGAAGCAGAACCGGTCGTTGGGCAATCCCGACGACACCAGTGCAGGCACAAATGCCGTTGCACCCGGCAAGCACTGTACCTCGACGCCACGACGCACACACTCGCGCACGAGCAAGAAGCCCGGGTCGCTGATGGCAGGCGTGCCCGCATCAGACACCAGCGCCACCGTCTCTCCCGCCAGCATGCGCTGCACCAGGGGTTCGATGGTTTTGTGCTCGTTAAACTTATGGTGCGATTGCAGCGTATTCCTTATCTCATAATGTTTCAGCAAGATACCGCTCGTGCGTGTATCTTCAGCCAAGATGAGGTCGGCCTCCTTGAGCACCCGTATGGCTCGAAAGGTCATATCCTCCAGGTTTCCCACCGGTGTGGGCACCACATATAGTCTTCCTGTACTCACTGTTTCAGATCCATTTTATACATATTCGTCTCCTTACGGCCAAACCCCACCGACTGATACAGCGCATTGGCCGCCACACGCCTGGGGTTCGAGGTCAGGTACATCGTGTCTATGCCCACCTCGCGGCAATAGGCTATGGCATGCTCCACCAGTGCGCGGCCCAGCCCGCCACCACGCAGCGCGGCCTCCACCACCACATCTTCTATCCATGCCTTCGTGCCCGTAGGGCTGGCATACATGCCCACCGTAAGCATACCCATCACAGCCCCTTCGCCCCCCAGCATGAGGAACAATTTGCTGTTCGACGAGCACACCAACTGCTCGTATGCCTCACGGCTTAGCGCCACATCGCGTGTCGTGAGCTGGCGTAGCAGACGGCACACCGCCTCATAATGCCCCGCCTCAAATGTCGCGGGAGAAATGACAGTCATATTCATAGGGGCGAAGTTAGTAAAAAAAATCCATTCCACGAAGCTAAAAGTGCCTTTTTGCCTTCGGCCATGCAAATTCTACATTATGACAAACAATCTACATTATAGGAATCTGCGGCTTGTAGGCGAACGATTAAAATTTCTCTTCTCCCTACTTGAGTTTAGAAGACTTTCAATTTAATTTATCATAGGCTTGATAAAATATTATCATGCCTAAAATATTTCTCTCAAAGGCTCAAAAAAAACTGATAAAAGCAATGAGGCATACCTCAATATGCTGGCATTATTTTTTTATATTGTAAAACTTATTTAGCAAACACCAACCCCTCTTACAACGAACATTCAATGATGATTATACGTTATAGTGGAACAGTTTTGTTTAACCCTTAAAAAACGAATCAATTATGACCCCAATGAAAAGAATGTACCGCCAGGAGTGGGTACCGAGCATCTTCAGCGATTTCTTCGATACCAACTGGATGGGACGCACCAAGGCAACAGCTCCTGCTATCAATGTCATCGAAAAGAAAGATGAGTACAAAGTGCAAGTGGCTGCGCCAGGCATGACGAAGGATGACTTCCATATACACCTCGACGAGGCTGGCGACCTGGTCATCTGCATGGAAAAGTGCTGCAACTGCGACGACAAGGAGTGTAAAGACAAGGAGTGCAAGGACACTAAAGGTGAGTGCAAAGACAAAGAGTGCAAGGATGCGGAGTGCTGCGACGAAAAGGAATGCAAATTCCTGCGCAGAGAGTTCTCATATGCCAAGTTCGAGCAGACCCTCGTGCTCCCCGACGATGTGGATAAGGCGCACATCAAGGCTAAAGTAAAGCATGGCGTGCTACACATCCACTTGCCCCGCAAGGCAAACGAAGAGAAACCTCAGATGCAGCAAAACATCACCATCGAATAAGCATTAAATCAACCTTCCGGCACGATATTCGCAAAGACTTGTCGTGCCGGTATTTTCTACTCATTCTTGATCATTACCGAAGAAATATATGAAAACAGTTCTTCTCTCTCTGGCATTATGCGGCATATGCTCTGCTGCTATCGGTCAAGACATTGACAATAGCACCATCACCTCACTCGACCTTGACCGCTACCTAGGTAAATGGTACGAAGTGGCTCGCTACGACCACTCCTTTGAACGCGACCTCGTGGGCTGCACTACCGAATATTCTATGCGCGATGATGGTAAGATAAAGGTAATCAATAGCGGATACCTGAAGACCCTGGACGGAACCTACAAGGAGAGCGTGGGCAAGGCTAAAGCCAAACGAAACGGTACGGCAGGGCAACTACAAGTGAGCTTCTTCGGACCCTTCTATGGCGACTACTACATCCTGGACCTTGCACCCGACTACTCCTATTCGGTAGTAGGCAGCAGCAGTCCGAAGTATTTGTGGATATTGAGCCGCACACCACACCTGGCACCCGAGGTGAAGGGCAAAATATTGAGCGACCTACATCAGCGTGGCTACGATACGGGCAAATTGCTATGGGTAAAACAGCGATAAGGCGCTGCACAGGGACAAAAAACGGGATTTTGCAAACATCTTTGCCCTTTTCATTTCTTTTTCAAAATTCTTTTCCTACATTTGTGGCTGACATCTGCGACAGGCAGTTGTCAATACCACTTTAAGAATCGAAAACACTCCAAAGAGCCATGAAAAAGGAAATCAAATTCAGCTTGCTGTACCGCGACATGTTCCAGTCATCAGGCAAATATCAACCTCGTGCTGACCAACTCGCCCGCATCGCTCCCGTCATCGTTGAGATGGGATGCTTTGCACGCGTAGAGACCAATGGAGGAGCCTTCGAACAGGTGAACCTGCTCTATGGCGAGAATCCGAATACGGCAGTACGCACCTTTACCAAAACATTCAACGAGGCAGGCATACAGACCCACATGCTGGACCGCGCATTGAATGGTCTTCGCATGTTTCCCGTGCCAGCCGATGTGCGCCGACTGATGTACAAGGTAAAGAAGGCACAAGGCACGGATATCACCCGTATATTCTGCGGGCTCAATGACCCGCGCAATATCATCCCCTCTATCAAATATGCTCTTGAGGCGGGCATGATACCACAAGCGGCACTCTGTATCACTCACTCGCCCGTGCACACCGTAGAGTACTATACCGACTTGGCCGAGACGCTTATCGCCGCTGGAGCCAAGGAGATAGCGCTCAAGGATATGGCTGGCATAGGACGCCCCAAGATGCTGGGACGACTGGTGAAGAACATCAAGACACGTCACCCCGAAGTGATCGTGCAATACCACGGACACTCGGGCCCCGGACTCTCGATGGCTTCTATCCTTGAGGTCTGCGAGAATGGTGCAGACATCATCGACACTGCCATAGAGCCACTATCGTGGGGTAAGGTACACCCGGACATCATCTCGGTGCAGGCAATGCTCAAGGATGCAGGATTCCAAGTACCCGACATCAACATGAATGCCTACATGAAGGCGCGCAGCATGACACAGGAGTTTATGGACGACTTCCTCGGCTATTTCATGGACCCCACCAATAAGCATATGTCGTCGCTCCTTCTCAAGTGCGGACTCCCCGGTGGCATGATGGGATCAATGATGGCCGACCTTAAGGGTGTTCATGCAGGCATCAACCTTATCCTCAAGGGACAGGGCAAAGAGCCTCTCAGCCTTGACGACCTCGTCATCATGCTCTTTGATGAAGTAGAATATGTATGGCCAAAACTCGGATATCCGCCACTCGTGACTCCCTATAGCCAATATGTCAAGAATATAGCATTGATGAACCTCATGCAACTTATCAAGGGTGAGGAGCGCTTCTCAATGATTGACAACAACGCGTGGGATATGATCCTCGGCAAGTGTGGCCGCCTACCCGGAAAACTCGCCCCCGAGATTATCGAATTGGCCAAGAGCCAGGGACGCGAATTTACCGATGCCGACCCGCAGAGCTACTACCCCGACGCCCTCGATACCTACCGCAAGGAGATGAAGGAACAGGGTTGGGATACTGGCAAGGACGACGAAGAATTGTTCGAGTTTGCCATGCACGACCGACAATATCGCGACTACCGCTCAGGTGTGGCCAAGCAACGCTTCGAGACTGAACTACAAAAAGCTAAGGATACGGCACTCGGTGGCACTGGCGTCACTCCCGAACAATTGCAAGCACTCAAGCATGCCAAAGCTGATGCTATATGCGCCCCCGAGAATGGGCAGGTGGTATGGGAAATCTCTGTCGAAGGCCCCTCGTCAGCTCCCAATGTAGGACGCAACTACAAGGAGGGCGAACTCATGTGTCACATCACCACACGCTGGGGACAGATGGAACCAGTGTATGCAGGCTTTGCAGGCCGACTTGCCGAGGTGGCAGCACCTCAGGGAAGCACCGTAAACAAAGGCGAAGCAATAGCCTACATTGAGCGTGCCTAATGCCCGAATAAAATAAGAGAGGGGGTGAGTATTCACCCCCTCTCTTATTTTTCATTGTTTTATTATTCTTTGGCTTGCTCTGTACCTACAATAGCATCTCTATCCAAGATTTTTTGCAACCAAAGATAGATGCCTTGGCGCTCTACATGAGTACTCTTACCCAGACGCTGCATCATGCGATAGGGCCACCAACCCTTCCAATAACACAGACGCATACCATAGTAGAAACCTACTGTAACAAAAAGCGAGAGCGCTATCACAACATATAATTGCATATCTACATCTGCGCCACACTTAAAGCTAACATACCAACCTAAAACGACAAAGCAGTTGAATACGAGGATACTTACTGTGGTCCCAATGTGTGAGAATCCCAACTCAATGAACATATGATGCAAGTGAGTTTTATCAGCATGGAAAGGTGGGATTCGGCGTATTATACGCATAGTCATGACACGAACAGTATCAAACACAGGAACGCTGAGTACAGCAAGACTAAAAGGCACTAATCCAAATCCCGTGTCTTCATGATTATCACAACATGAACCGGACTTCAGTATATTGAGAACAAACACACTCATCACGCAACCCATCAAAAGCGTACCTCCATCACCAATAAACATTTTACTCTTGCGACCAAACACATTGTGCAAGAAGAATGGAATTAGCGAAGCCGTACAAGATGCTGCCAACATGGTCATAGGCTTATCACCTAACAAGTAAAAGAACACACCAAACATTGAGCATGCCATCATGCAATATCCACTGCTATAACCATCCACTCCATCAATAAGATTGATAGAATTTATGACCCCAACAATGGTCACCACTGTTAAAGGGACACTCACCCAAGGTGATAAAGCATAAACACCCCACAAACCATGAAGATCGTTCAAGCTATAGCCACTGGTATATATAATCATCAGAGCCACAAGGATTTCAAGGAAAAATCGCGTAGTAGAAGGCAAACTTATGATATCGTCCATCGTACCTATACATAGCATGATACACATAGCAACCACTGCAACATATAGGTTTGTACAATCAATAAAAAGTCCTGCCACACCGAGCGCAACAAGGATACCAGCCATCACGACCATGCCTCCAAGCACAGGCACTGGTACGCGCTGTAGCTTGCGCGAATCTGGATTATCTACGATATTTTTACTTAACGATATATGCAGAATCTTCGGAAAGGCCCAAACGGCAGCCATCAAAGCTGCGATGAAAGGGCAAAGGATATAAACTATTTCTGTAGACATAGACATGCCATTAACCATTATTCTATTTGCGAAGGTAGCCATTTATTCATACCCCTCCAACCTTTTTGTCCTTATTTTGCATAAAATCAGAATTTATTATCCTTTTCGTTTTACTTTTCAGCAATTTTGTATACATTTGCAACCCCTATATGATAAAGGGTTAATAATAGGTATTAATAATAAGGTAATATGAAAAGAGACGATTTAGTATTCAACTTAATTGAAGAAGAACATCAGAGACAGCTCAAAGGTATTGAGCTTATTGCATCAGAGAACTTCGTAAGTGACCAAGTGATGCAGGCCATGGGCTCATGCATGACCAACAAATATGCAGAAGGCTACCCCGGCCGCCGCTACTATGGTGGCTGCGAAGTGGTGGACAAGAGCGAACAACTGGCTATCGAGCGCCTTAAAGAGCTCTTCGGCGCCGAATGGGCCAATGTACAACCCCATTCAGGAGCACAAGCTAATGCTGCCGTATTCCTCGCTTGCCTCAATCCCGGCGACAAGTTTATGGGTCTTAACCTCGCACATGGCGGACACCTCTCACACGGCTCGCTCGTGAACACATCGGGTATCCTCTACACTCCTTGCGAGTATAATCTGAACAAGGAGACCGGTCGTGTAGACTATGACCAGATGGAGGAGGTAGCTCTTCGTGAGCAGCCCAAGCTCATCGTAGGTGGCGGTTCAGCATACTCACGCGAGTGGGACTACAAGCGTATGCGCGAAATCGCAGACAAGGTAGGCGCTATCCTCATGATTGACATGGCTCACCCTGCAGGTCTCATTGCAGCTGGTCTGCTTGACAACCCCGTAAAGTATGCACACATTGTAACTTCTACCACTCACAAGACCCTCCGTGGTCCTCGTGGTGGTGTCATCATGATGGGTAAGGATTTTCCCAACCCTTGGGGTAAGACTACTCCGAAGGGAGAGGTGAAGATGATGTCAGCATTGCTCGACTCGGCTGTATTCCCCGGTATTCAGGGTGGTCCGCTCGAACATGTCATCGCAGCCAAGGCAGTTGCTTTCGGCGAGGCACTCCAACCCGAGTACAAAGAGTATCAAGCACAGGTACAAAAGAATGCCAAGGCATTGGCCGAAGCACTCATCGCACGCGGATTCACCATCGTGTCAGGTGGCACCGACAACCACAGCATGCTCGTTGACCTCCGCGAGAAGTATCCCGACCTAACCGGTAAGGTAGCCGAGAAGGCACTTGTATCGGCAGACATCACAGTCAACAAGAACATGGTACCCTTCGACAGCCGCTCTGCATTCCAGACCTCTGGTATCCGTCTCGGCACTCCCGCCATCACCACCCGTGGTGCCAAGGAGGACCTCATGAGCGAGATTGCCGAAATGATTGAGACCGTACTCTCTAATGTTGATAACGAAGAGGTAATCGCAAGCGTTCGTGCTCGTGTGAACGAGAAGATGAAAAATTACCCCTTGTTTGCATACTAATAAAACAACCTCACATTGTCATCCTGAACGTGGTGAAGATTCTTCGCTGCGCTCAGGATGACAAGTTTTTACACCATATATATAAAATATAACAATGAAAAAACGCGGAAATATCATCTTTCTACTGTTTCTCATCATAGGAAGCATCATCATCATTGGCGAAAACAAGCCGACCTATCGCACCCAAAAGGGCAAAATATTCGGCACCCTCTACAATGTAACCTATGAGCATAATGCCGACCTTCAACCCCTAATCGTTGCAGCCATGCAAGCGGTGGACAACTCGCTATCGCCCTTCAACAAGCGTTCTATCATCACCCATATCAACAACAATGATAGTGTTTGTGTAGACAAGCTCTTCATTGAGGTATTCAGCACCGCCAAGCAGATACACCGGGATAGCCACGGTGCCTTCGACCCCACAGTTGCCCCTCTAGTCAATGCCTGGGGTTTTGGGTTTAAGGAAGGCTCTGACATAAGCGACTCTACCATTGATAGTCTACGAGCACTTATAGGCTTTGACAACATTGCGCTTCTTCACGACGGACAAGTCGTAAAGACAGACCCACGCATCATGCTCGACTTTAGTGCTATCGCCAAAGGTTACGGAAGCGATCGCGTAGCTCATGTGCTCGACAGTTGCGGAGTGAAGAACTATATGGTTGAGATTGGAGGCGAAGTGGTCGTAAAGGGACACAACAAGAACGGTAACCCATGGGGTATAGGCATTACCAAACCCATTGACGACTCCCTCTCCATAAGCCAAGAGCTACAGACTGTACTTCGCCTTTCTGACTGCGCCATTGCAACCTCAGGCAACTATCGTAACTTCTATTATAAAGATGGAGTGAAATACGCCCACACTATTGACCCACGCACTGGATATCCTGTACGCCACTCGCTGCTCTCTGCTACGGTCATTGCAGACAACTGCATGCGTGCCGATGCCTTAGCCACAGCCTTCATGGTATTGGGTGTAGACTCTGCCATGGCTTATTGCGAACATCACCCAGAGATTGAGGGCTACTTTATCGTTGCAGCCGATAGTGGCCGCTATGAGATATTGAGCACCCTTGAAGAATAGGGCACTAACCTACACCACATAAAATAAAAACAATGAGGGCATATCCGAATACGCCCTCATTGTTTTTAATATTTATAGGATTACTGTGCCGTTTTCGCACTAATATCAATAATCAGTTCGGCAATATTGTCAGTAAACAGGCGCACTGCGACAGCGATAAGGATAACGCCAAAGAACTTGCGCACAACATATACACCACCCTTACCCATCCAATACTGCACCTTATCGGTCATCGTCAACACGAAGTATACAAAGCCCATATTTGCCAACAAAGCAAGCAAGATATTAATATCCGCATACTCGGCACGCAACGAAAGCAATGTGGTAAATGAACCGGCACCAGCAATTAGGGGAAACACGAGTGGCACGAGAGTAGCCTCATTGCTCGGCCCCTTAAACTTGAAAATCTCCACATCGAGGAGCATCTCAATAGCCATCAAGAAAATTACGATAGAACCCGCCACAGCAAACGAAGCAATGTCTACATGAAATAGCTGCAACATCACATCTCCCACATAGAAGAAGGCTACAAGTAAGAGCGTAGACATCCAAGTTGCCTTCATTGCCTTGACCGTCTTACCGCTCTCACGCAATGAAATAATAATGGGCGTAGACCCAACTGCATCAATCACTGCAAAGAGGATGATGAATGCACTGACAAACTCTTGCAAATTAAACACACCGAATGTCATAATTCTTTATTTTTATAAAGTTCTTAATCGCGCAGACGGAAATTATTGGCACGCGCCAGCATCTTGGCCTCTGTATTACGAATAGACGAGAGACTCATCACCATGAGGATAAGCGAAACCAAGGGTAAACACACTTGCCATCCGAGGTCTACCATCATCGTATCACCTCGCAAAACAAGTACAAACACGAGCAACACAATATAGTAACCAGCCAAGACGCAAGTATTGAATATAGTGCTGCGCTTCTGCAAAGCAAAGTTCTGAAACAAACAAACAAACATCGTAAAGACACTTACCAGAGCTGACACGACAAGCAGAATACCCAAAGCACATGAAGCCGCCGAAGAGGTAGCCTCTACTTGCTGCATCGATACGCTATGCAATACAAAATTACTCATTGACACCGATGACGCATCTTGATATACGAAGGTGATGAGGGAGGAAGTACACATACAAATGATGAGGGCTACAATAGCCAACAACTGATACAGATGATGAATGTAAAATTTCATGATAAATAGAGTTATGTATCCGTTCTTACTGCAATGTTCTCAAAGAAATAGTGCCATTCTGAACGCAAGCAAAAAACCCCGCAACATGCGATGCGAGATCCTTTACGTTCGTTCAGGATGACACCATCATGGAGGGAATAATTACGAGGTAACGACATCGGTCGCTACTCTCTCCTTAAAACTCCTCTGTTCTGTTCTCCTTCAGCGGATTGCGGAAATACACCTGATCCTCAGCAAACTCTTGCGCAGCGATAAGTGTAGGTTTGGGCAAACGCTCGTAGTAGCGTGAGATTTCAATCTGCTCGCGATTCTCGAATACCTCCTCGAGGTTGTCTGTTGATGAACTGAACTCATCAAGCTTCTTCTTCAACTCTTCCTTAATCTCTACAGAGATTTGGTTGGCACGCTTACCCATGATGGCAATTGATTCGTACACATTACCCGTTTTGTCTCTGAAGTCCTGCATGTCACGAGTAACCGTGTTGGTAGGAGCATTAGTCTTTTTGTAGTCCATAAGTCTATATATATATTATTGTTATTTATTCTTCAGTGCCTTCTGCGTCTCACGATATATCTTATCCGCCTCCTTCATATACTTGCTCTCAGGGAACTCATTCTTGAAAGCATAATACTCGTCTACCGTATCGCGATAACGGTCTATCATCTTCTCCTGTACACTCTCCTTGGCCATGCTATAGCGTGCACGGAGCACAAGCATCGAAAGTTCTTCGCGAAGCTTCGTATAGGGATAGTCGTTCAACGCATTCTGTGCCGTAATGATACAGGCCTGATAGTTATTGCCCATATAATTCCCCAAATCATAGTAGAGTTGTGCCGAGCGAAATTCCTTCTCCACCAAGCGATCGTGCAATTCAAAAAGCATTTCGCTCGCCTTCTGATGATATTTTGAGTAGGGATAGTATTCCATAAATACCTGTATCTCACCAATAGCCTTGATGGTGCTCGATTGGTCTAGACGAGGGTCTGGAGTATCAAGAAACAAGGCACGCGCCGACATAAAGCGCGCAGTCTCAGCATATACTCCACGAGGATAGGTATTAAAGTAGGTCGTAAAGTAATGTGAAGCCGTCACATAATCCTTCATCTGGAAGTAACACATCGACAACATGTAGAGCGACTCCTCTGCAAATGCCGTCCCTTTTGTAAAAGCCAACACATCTTCGAGCAAAGAACTTGCCTGACTGTACTCCCCCTCCATATAGTAAGACTTGGCCAACTCATACTTATAGTCGAAGTTCATTGACTTCTGCACCTTGGCATACTGGGTGCAACCTGTCAACAGACACAACGGAAACAAAAGTACAAACAGCCTCTTCATTATATAATGGATACTATTCCTCATTTAGCGTGCAAAGTTACGGATAACTTATGAAATAAACACAAAAATCCTCTCTTTTAATTACAAAAAACTGCTAAATAAACTAAACACGCTGATAAATTTGGCTCTTCAATCAGTTTACACTATTTTTGTAGCTTATTTTTAAGATACAACATTTATTTAAAGATAGCAGATGAAGACAGACATCGAAATCGCTCGCAACACCCCGTTGGTAAATATCGAGCAGATAGCACAGCAAGCCGGCATTCCTGCCGAGAGTGTAAACCCCTATGGCCGTCACATGGCCAAGGTTGACGAGCATCTTATTGACGACAACAAGGTAAAACAGAGCAATCTGATTCTCGTAACCGCCATCACCCCTACAAAGGCTGGCATTGGTAAGACTACCGTATCTATCGGTCTCGCATTGGGTCTCAACAAGATTGGTAAGAAGGCTATCGTAGCTTTGCGCGAGCCTTCACTTGGTCCTTGCTTTGGCATGAAAGGCGGTGCTGCAGGAGGAGGTTACACACAAGTATTGCCTATGGACAAGATCAATCTCCACTTCACAGGCGATTTCCATGCCATCACTTCGGCCAACAACATGATTGCCGCCTTGCTCGACAACTATATGTACCAAAACCGCGACAAAGGCATTGGCCTCAAGGAGGTGCTATGGCGCCGCGTGCTTGATGTGAACGACCGTACACTACGCTATGTAGTTACCGGACTTGGTCCCAAGACCAATGGCTTTGCTCAAGAGACAGGTTTTGATATCACTCCCGCTTCTGAAATCATGGCTATCCTCTGCCTTGCCAAGGACGAGAACGATTTGCGTCGCCGCATTGAAAACATTCTCCTCGGCTTCACCTACGAGGGTAAACCCTTCACGGTAAAAGATCTCGGCGTAGCTGGTGCCATCACCGTACTCCTTAAGGATGCTATTTCTCCCAACCTCGTACAAACAACCGAAAACACCCCTGCTATTGTACACGGAGGTCCCTTTGCTAATATTGCTCACGGCTGCAACTCTGTAATGGCAACCAAATTGGCCATGACCTATGCAGACTATGTCATCACAGAAGCTGGATTCGGAGCCGATCTCGGAGCAGAGAAGTTCTACGACATCAAGTGCCGCAAGGCAGGTCTTAACCCCAAACTCACCGTCCTTGTAGCTACTGCACGTGCATTGAAGATGCATGGCGGTGTTCCTCAAGATCAAGTATCAGAGCCCAACCTTGAAGCCTTGAAGGCAGGTATGAGCAACCTCGACAAGCATCTACGCAATCTCAAGTCATTCGGACAAAGTGTCGTAGTTGCCTTCAACCGTTACAATGGTGATACTGACGAAGAGATCAATTATGTACGCCAGCACTGCGCAGAGCTCGGCATCGGTTGCGAGGTCAACAATGCCTATGCCCTAGGTGGCGAAGGCGCTGCACAGTTGGCACAACTCGTAGTGGATACCATCAACGAGAATCCCTCTACAGAGCTCCAGTTTGCTTACAACGACGAAGACAGCGTAGAAGAGAAGATCAACAAGGTAGCCAAGAACCTCTATGGCGCAGCCTCAGTAACCTTGACCGCCGCAGCCAAGAAGAAACTTGCCATGATTACTGAACTCGGCTATACCCACTTCCCCATCTGTATAGCCAAGACACAGTACTCTTTCTCTACCGACGCCAAGAAGTATGGTGCCCCCGAAGGCTTCGGTTTCAATGTACAAGACATCGTCATCAATGCCGGTGCCGAGATGCTTGTAGTGGTAAGTGGAGATATCATGCGCATGCCTGGCTTGCCTAAGGAGCCCGCTGCATTGCACATCGACCTGATAGACGGACAGATTGAAGGACTCGACTAATTCCTAATATCCGAAACCGATTACCCTATCGATAAAAGCCAAAAGGGTGACAGTAGCTATAGCTATTGTCACCTTTCTTCTTAGTATAGAGCTATTCTCAACTGAGGTACTATAGTCGAAAGTTTTTGATCTGAGTTGCCAAGTGATTACCCACTTAGCACATCGACACATCATTGGCAATACATACATGAAGTATGACCGAAAAAAACAGGGCCGCCCAAGAGGACGGTCCTGTTTATTAATATATCAAGAAATGATTACTTAATCACTCTCTTCACACCATCAATGATGTAAATACCAGGAGCAGTAGCAGCATCGAGACGACGACCGAAGAGGTCGTAGATACCCTTAACTACCTGTGCAGGCTCAACTTCGATAACCTCGATGTCAGTGTTCATGATGAAGTCAAGGTCTTCTACCTCAACGATACGCCATGAAGAAGCACCATTAGCACCACCACCATAGTAGATAGCCTCACCGAAGCGGCCAGAACCACTACCGTGACCATTTGCATGGAGACGGCTTTCTGAAACGACGTTGTCAATACCTACCTGAGTACCAGCATTGTGCATTACGATTCTGTAAGGAATAGCCTCCCTCTTGGTTACCAAAGAGATTGCAGCACCAGTCTTATCACCGAAGTACTTACCTGTAGCATAGTTCTTGATGAAGTATACATTAACGGTAGTATCCTTATCATTTACGGTGATGCACTTAGCAATCTTAGCAGAATCCTGAACAGCATCAGTCAATTCCTGTACAGTGGGAACTTCGAATGACCAGCAACGAGCAGAGTCGAGCTCGTTCTCCTGTGCCCAGTGAACCTCAGAGTTTGCGTTAGCATAGAGAGCTACATTGTAACCCACTCTCTCTTCCCAACCATTGAATCCGCTCACGATGAAGTAGTACTTGCCAACCTCAGGCATGTGAGGATTCTTGAGGTGAGCCACAGCTGAGTCGAGCTGTGCGATCATTTCCTTCACAGCGTCCTCGAGAACCTCTGCCTCAGAACCATTCTCAACCATAGCCTCAGCAGCCTCTACAGCAGCGGTATACTCAGTGATATCATCGTACTGAGCTACAGCCTTACCCTGCTCAGGAGCAATAGCAACTACAGTCTCAAGCTTCTCCTCCAAACGGGTCATAGGATCAACAACCTCCTCTACAACTACGTCTACAAATGCATTGAACTCTACTGATGATACACCCTCATTGTTGTTAAATGCAAATGAGCAAGCAATAGCCTTTCTCTCAGGAGTGATGACAGCAGTAGCGCCCTCAACCTTCTTCTCAAATCGGATAGGAGCACCGAAGAGGTCGTACAATGCCAAGCCGTCGAATGCGCAATCAACATCAGCTGTCAATGTGATAGAATCAGAAGCTGCGAAGTGGATGCACTCAGACTTAAACTGGGCGCCCTCAACGAGTACGGTGAGAGGCAATTCGGGCATCTCACGGATGTACCATGCAGAAGCTGAGTTGAAATCACCATTCCAACCAACGATGTTGTTACCCTTACCAGCACCTTCGCCATGTCCGTTGGTGTGGAGCTGAGTAGAGCCAGAGCCCTTGAGGATGAGGTTCCACTGACCTACACCAAGCCACTTCAGACGTACAGTATCGGTAGATTCTTCTACAACGCTGAGTTTTACGGGTTTACTTGTACCCAAGCTATCGATTTCGAGGATATTACCCTTACCATTCTTCAAGGTATAGCAGTAACGAGGTTCGATAATATCAGCACCAGACTCATCTTTACCTGTAACGATTTGTTCTACGAGGGGGAATTCATCAGCGTCCAAGATGGGCTCGAACATGAACTCCTGACCCAAGCTATCAGCACATACATCCTCCCAGAAGAGAGCTGAGTCACCACGAACGGTCAAAGCCTTCTCTACCTGCTGCTTCTCATAGTAGCCAGGAAGTGCAGAGATAATACGATATACCTTGCCAGCCTCGGGAACATTGTATGTCAAATTCACACCATCAACAGCCAACTTATAGTTGTTGACTGCCTGAGTCAACTGATTCTTAATCTTGACAGCATCAGCCTCAGTACCATTGTTTACGATCAAGTCCTCAGCAGCAGTCATAGCAGCAGCAAGTGCAGCAAACTCAGCAGCAGCCTCAGTACCTGTATAGAAACCAGGATCGTTACCCATATAAGGTTTCAAAGCCTTAGCCTCATTAAGCACAGTCTCCATAGCGCTACGCTCAGGAGTAGGAGTATTGAATATTACACTACCGGGGAAAGTGTGACTCTGGTCCCAACCATTGGTATTGTCACGAGACTGAATCTTGAAGCTGAACATATCGTAACCACCATTGGGAAGCTTGATCTCAAGGTAGTGAGTTTCTTTAATCTTCTCACCCCAATCTGAGTGGAAATAAGTATTTGTATTACCGTCGAAGAGAGCAGCGATACCACCACCATCAGGCTTTTCATTCAGAGCATTGTGGTCAGCATTAGAGGTCACATTCTCCTCGGTCAACTCAATCTTATTGCCATCACCATCAGTGAATTCCAACTCTGAAAGGCAGAAGAATATCTGATTATTCTTCGCATGTTTCACGGTGATGCGGAAGGTTTCAATTTTGTTCTGGAAACGATACAAGGGAGAAACATACTGTCTGATTCTCAAATTCTCATCGTACCATTCAGAGCCTTCAAGCCACTCTTCGCCAGAAGGAGTCTTGAACTCAAGAGGCATCTCGGTATAACCCTCGGGGATGGGCTTGCTCTTTACATTCTCAATAGCTGCATATACACGAGCAATGTAAGGATACAAGTCTTGAGGACGCTGGTCGTCCTTCTTAGCCTTCTGTACCTTGTTCAAGGTATCAGCCAACTCGGTATCAAGAGCCTTCAACTGATTGTACTGAGCCTTAGAGAACATACCGGGAGCACCAGTAAACAAGTTAGGAGTGTTATAGAAATCCTGCAAAGCCTTACGAGCTACATTGAATGAGTCTACACGCATCCAACCAGTCTCACGAGCAAGAGCTTTACGAACCTTATTCAATGCAGCACGATCATCATAAGCATTATCATAAGCATCCTTAGCCGCAGCGATAGCATCAAGGAAATCTGCACGATAGAGGCCGATACCATCAGCAGTCCACTTACCGGTATCAACACCCTCGGCAAACTCGATATCGTTCTTCAAATTCTTGTAATCGTTGATAGAGCGATGAGCCAAACCAATCTGATAGAAGAGGTCCTCGCAATCCTGCCACAAAGTAGAAGCGTCGGTATCAGCATCCTTAGCAACAGCAATAGCATCTTCGAGGTCTGCCAAAGTATCAACGTTCATTTTGATGCCTACAACCAATGTGTCAGCAATGGCAATAGCATTTTTCATGTCAATCTGAGCCATAGCATCGAGAGCCTCAGCCTCTGACTTGTTTTCAAAGAAGTAGAGTGTAGCATTGTCCCATACCACATAGTTGGCATTGGTGTTCTCTACCTTGATACCCACGAACAAAGTACCATCGGTAACTGTTGTCGCTACATTGAACTTAGATGAGTGAGCCCACTTGTATGAGCCAGCCAAGTCGGGGTTGTTAGCAGCCACGCGTACTGTATTGTCGTTGGCAAACAAGGTAACACCCTGGATAGAGTCGCGGTTTTCCCACTCCTTCACTACCTTGCCGTCTTTCTTAACAACATTGTACTGCTTTGCTGCGGCAGCATAAGCACCAAACACATAAGTACCATTGGGAAGGCCCTTGATTCTCTGCATCACATAGCCATCGCCGAGAGGCTTAGAGTGATCGCTATGCCACTCCTCGAGCACACCTTTGTTCATACCATGGAAACCAATCTGCGAAGTAGGATTCTTGGTATTCTTACCAAAGAAGTCGCGAGTGGTCACCTTAGTCCCATTAGCATTGGTTGTTTCGTAGTCTTCTACTTCAAACACCCAACCTTTGAGACCCTGCTCCATGTCAGCATTCTTCAAAGAAGAAGTCATGTCCTCCTGGGCAAAACCGCAAGTAAAGGTAGCGGTAGCAAGACCCAAGAACAACAAACGTAAGTTTTTCTTCATGTTTTTGAGATTTTGATAAAAGTTAATAATAAAAATTTGATTAATTGTTTTCTCTATTAGTTATGTTTTTCAAGTTTCCTATACCTATATATATAGTATATATTAAGCATTGGCTGCCTCGCGCACAATCTGCTGCATACGCTCGTACTGCTCTTCCATGCTGGTGAGGAGCTTATACTGAGCATGTGTACGCACGAGGTTGTGACCATCGTAACGAACCTTGTAGTAGTTGTCACCATCGATGTAGTCCATCAAGAAACGGAGCACCTGCTCGTAGGTGATGTAGATACCCGAGAAGGCAAGCCAGTCGATCTCGCTCTGAGTCATCGAAGCCTTACGCTCTGAGAGGTAACCCTTGATATAACCTTCGAACATGTTGATATCCATAGATACGCGATTGAGGTCCTGATCGTCCTCTGCACCAGTATTGGTATACGAACGGAGCGCATCACCCACATCGTTGAGCGAAGTGCTGCTCATACAGGTATCGAGGTCGATAACGCAAAGCACATTGCCATTCTGATCGAAGAGAATGTTGCTGAGCTTGGTATCGTTGTGTGTCACACGCATGGGGAGCACGCCTTCCTCTACCATCTTCCAGAAATCGAGCATCTTCTCGCGGCGGCTCTCAATCCAAGAGATTTCCTCCTTGAGCTCTGCTACGCGACCCATGGGATCCTTAGCAATAGTCTCATCCCACTGCTGGAAACGCCAACGGATGTTGTGGAATCCCTTGATGGTCTCAACGAGGGGAGTAGTAAAGTCGGCCAACTGAGCCTGGAAGCGACCGATACCCTGACCGCCCTTGTAAGCGAGCTCGGGAGTATCAGCACGGTCATAAGTTACCGAGCCTTCGATAAACTCACATACAGCCCAGTAGTTACCATCGGCATCCTGCCAGTAGTACTTACCATCAGTAGTAGGAGTCTGAGTGAGCGCCTCGCGACGGGGGTCACCACCAGCAGCAGCAATCTTCTCCTTGAGGTGTGTGGTCACCTTCACGATGTTGTCCATCATACCGGGCACATCGGGGAACATAGCGTGATTCTTACGCTGAAGGATGTAGTTAGGAGTACTTCCCTTGGTCTTTACCACGAATGTATCGTTGATAAAACCTTCACCAAGGGGCTTGATGATCTCAATCTCGCCTTCGATTGCGAAGTGCGATGCAATGTTAAGCATTCTTTCGTCCATGTATCTGTTTCTTTTATGGTATTAGTCCATAATATTCCTTTCAACGGACAAATATAAATTAAAGAAATGATACGTACAATAAATTTAACAAAAATATAACAATCATCGAAAATAGAAAGTTGACTTTGCAAATAAATGCCTAATTTTGCACAAAATTGCAAACCACAAAAGGCAAAAGGTCATGAAAAAACTCATACAAGGAATTGGGCTTAGTTTGGCAGAAATGTACCCCAATAATAAAGAGAAGAACGCCATCATTCGCGCTATCTGTTGCGATCTCTTGGGCTACAGCACCGCTGCCTACTATATGAAAGAAGAGGTGATACTGACCGCCGAACAAGAGGCACGACTGAGCACTATCATCTACCGCTTACAACAGGGCGAACCTCTGCAATATATCGAGGGCAAAGCGCCCTTCTGCGGCATGGACTTCGTGGTGAAGCCAGGCATATTGATTCCTCGCCCCGAAACGGCAGAATTGGTGGAGTGGATCGTACAAGACCACGATACTCAAGACGCTCGTATACTGGACCTTGGCACAGGTAGTGGCTGCATAGCCATCAGTCTATGCAAGCGGATACCACAAGCTATAGTTGAAGCATGCGACATCTCGCACGAAGCATTGGCCATAGCAAGAGAAAATAGCAAAAAGAACAACACCTCAGTGCAGTTTTTTCATCACGATATGCTCGACCTCACCACTCCCCTTCCCCACTCCTATAATATACTGGTGAGCAACCCGCCTTACATTAAGCAGAGCGAGGCTGCCGACATGGAAAAACATGTTATTGAGTGGGAGCCACACACGGCACTCTTCGTACCCGACGATGATGCACTATGCTTCTATCGGGCCATCGCCGAGATAGGGCAGACCAACGCACTACTCCCTGGCGGACACATCTATGTGGAAATAAACCAAGCGCTCGGAAAGGAGACCATAGAACTGTTTGAAAATTACGGATATGAAGAGGTGACACTGCGTAAGGACATCTATGGGAATGACAGAATGATCAAAGCAACAAAAAGTAAAGAGTAAGCATGGTGACTGCAGACGAGATATTATGCAAACTGGCCGCGAAATGCTCGGTGAGCGAGCAGTGCTTGAGTGACATGGAGAGCAAGTTGGCCAAATATGACTTGCCAGAGGAAGAGAAGACACGGATACTGCGCCATCTCGTCGAAGAAGACTATGTGAACGACAGGCGCTATGCCGAGGCCTTCGTGCGCGACAAGTACCGATTCAACAAGTGGGGACGCATCAAGATCGCTCAAGGGTTACGCATGAAGGGAATTGACAATGAAACAATTAGCGTCGCCATGGAGGCTATCGACGAGCAGGAATACCTAAGCATACTACGAGAGCTCATCAAATCTAAACGCAGAAGTACACACGGCAAGAATGACTATGAGGTAAACGGCAAACTCATACGATTTGCCACTGGGCGAGGCTTTGAATTTTCAGCAATAAGAACCTGCTTGGGTACTGTGGCAGATGACTATGAAATGGATTAATGACCTCAAAGAGTTGCTCTTCCCGCGTTATTGCAAGGTATGCAAACGTCGGCTCATGCATAGCGAGCAACACCTATGTATCCATTGTTTATTAGAGCTACCTCGTACCCACTACGAGCGAGAACCCGACAACCTACTGATGCAGCACTTCATGGAATGGCCCGAAGTGCTACGCGCTACGGCCTATTTCTATTATTATAAGGAGGGGAAATATAGCACACTTATACACCATCTCAAATATAAAGATCACCCCGAAGTAGGCACCTACTTAGGGCGTATAGCAGCAACAGAGCTGAAAGCAAGCGGATTCTTTGACGGTATCGACCTCATCATACCCGTCCCTTTATCAAAGGAACGATACCGGAAGCGTGGTTACAATCAGTGCGATTATATTTCCAAAGGCATCAGTGAGGTGACAAGCATTGACATGTGCACCAGTAGCATAGAACGCATCGTAAATACTGACACACAGACTGCTAAGGGAAGGATGGATCGTTGGAAGAATGCCGAAGGAATATTCCGAGTAAAAGATGACACCACACTGAAAGGCAAACACATCCTCCTTGTCGATGATGTAGCAACCACAGGAGCCACACTACACGCCTGCATATCTGCCCTACTCACCGTGCCTGGCGTTCGCGTCAGCGTATTCGCCCTAACAAAAGCTATGTAGGCACTCCATAAGGAAGTGCGCGTACCACTTGGCATTGGCCGCAATCCACGAACACAATCCACTAATATTCTGCAATATATACTCTGCCACCCCCTTTTACCACCCCTTGGCAACATAACAAACTTACTATCTGCCGCTCAGCATACGCGCATCTGCTGGGCAGCAGACACGTGTATGCAGGGCACCGGACACGCGTATGCTGGGCGGCAAACAATAGAGAAAGATAAGAGAAAACAAAGAAAGCCCCTATATATGGAGAGAGATGCTTGGTACAACAAAAGCATTCTGCCAAGGGGAACACAAAGGTCCCGGTAGAATTAAGACACTGAAAAACAAGATGTTTGCGCATACTCCTCAGCCAATGCCAAGGGGTATACGCAATTCATTATAGAGAGATTCACACTTGAGAACCAAGGGATATGGCCATGCGTTCACTTGATGATGACCAGCAGAGCGCCAAACCCATACTCACGGAACGATGCATCTTGGCTGATGCAGGAGCCATACTTGCTCTTCAGTTCCTTGAGCAAGGCATTTCGTAACACCCCTTCGCCCTTGCCGTGAATAAATACAAGGCGCTGGTTCTTCTTGCCACGATACTCGTCCATCGTCTTGCGGAACACATCGAGCTGATAGTTGAGCATATCACTGTTGCTCATGCCATTGGTATTGTCGAGCAATTCGTGAATGTGCAGGTCCACCTCAATGGTATTGTCAGCCTTCTGCTTGCGGGCAGGCTGGGGAGTACGATTGGGACGGCTATCCTCGTTCTTCTTCTTAAGTAGCGCCTCCTTAAGTTCGTCAGCCTCTACAAACACTTGACGCACAGGACGGTCGTCGCGTACAATATCGTACACGAGAGCGGGCTCCTCGAAGAAGGGGCTATCGGTGCTGAAGGTGTGGAGTTTATAGAATTTCACCGTATCTATACGAAGCTCCACATCTACGGCAGGTTTCTTCATGTAGTTCTTCTCCTCCTTGAAGGCAAAGAGTTGCAAATTGACACGCTCCATTTCACCCAATTGTTCACGGCCGAACTCCTCGATAAAGAGTTTCGTATTGGGCTCAATAATGCCCTGCGAACGCAACTTCATGCCACCAGCCGAGGGTGAAGCATATAGAAATGAGATGTAGTAGTTGCTATCATTGACGATGTACGCTTCAAAGATAGTCGTACTAATCTGCTTGATATCAACAGGTACAAAGGCGAGGGCGACATTGAGTTTTTCACCTTCGCGACGCTCCATGGGACGGTAAGTTACCTGTGGTTCGAAATCCTCATCTTCATCATCGTGACGAAGCGAAGCAACCGTATTCTTTGTAGGCTTTTTCTGCTCCTCCTTCTTCGGCGCTACTGTCTTCTTCTCAAAATTATACTCATTGGTATCGATCACCACACACTCACGGATGAGCATGGGGATGCTGAAGCCATTCTCGTCTTCTACCAATGCGATGTCTTTACCTTGAAATCCCTTTACTATACCGCCTCCCGTCTCGAAAAGGAAGCGCACTTTATCTCCTATTTTCATATTTTAGAATTCTGAATGTTGAATTATGAATTATAAGGATTTAGAATTGAGAATCTAGAACCCTTTTTATCTCACTCTCAAAATTTGGCGTGAGCACACCCTTACCCATTGCCTCACGAATCTCTTCGAGAGTCCAAAAACGGCCACCATCAAGTTCGGCAGTGGGGCAAATATCGCCATCGTAGGTAGTGCGGTATACATGTACAAGTTCACGATCACGCTCCGACTCAAAGATGTAGCGCAAGAGAAACTCGGGCACAAAGTCTTCAATACCCAGTTCCTCGCGTACCTCACGCTGCAGAGCTGAGAAGATATCCTCACCATAGTCAACATGCCCGCCTACTGCCGTATCCCACTTGCCGGGCTGTATATCCTTCCACAACGGGCGTTGCTGTAAGTAGAGGCAACCTGCGGAGTCAAAGACATGCAGGTGTACTACAGGATGGAGCAACTTGCTACCGTCATGACACTGACCACGGGTGGCGCTGCCTATTACGCGTCCCTCTTCATCAACAAGGGGAAGGAGTTCTTGATTGTTATCTTTCATAGCTGATAGAGATAAGGGCTATTAAAGTCAATTAAGGGAGATTAGGGGATTAGCAATGAACTATCGCCATAACTCAAGAAACGGAAGTCGTGACCAAGGGCATAGTCGTATATCTTGCGCCAATTGCCTTTGACAAATGCCGACACAAGCAGCAATAGAGTACTCTTGGGTTGGTGAAAATTAGTAACGATGCGCTTCACGATATGGAAGGTATAGCCCGGAGCAATCATTATCTGCGTATTGGTATGCAGTGCAGACAAACCATTGCGGTCAAGATAGTCGAGAATGTACTGTAGCGCCTCAAGCGTAGTAAGTCGATTATACTCCTCCTCATAAGGCATCCATTGTGTCACGCGCAACTGCTCTTCTGTTGCGTCGGGGCACTGGCTGATGAGCACACCTATATAATATAGGCTCTCCAGTGTGCGCACCGAGGTGGTACCCACCGCAATGGCTTCGCCACCATGAGCGATAAGTTTCTCTATCGTCTTGCGTTCTACCACGATATATTCAGAGTGCATCTCGTGGTCTCCAATCTCTGCACTCTTCACCGGTTTGAAGGTACCAGCGCCCACATGCAATGTCACCTCATCGCGTTCAATACCCTTGGCGTCAATGGTTTGCAACACGCTCTCGGTGAAGTGCAGTCCTGCGGTAGGCGCAGCCACCGAGCCCTTGATCTTTGAATATACGGTTTGGTAGGTCTGCTTGTCGCTCTCCTCAGTCTTGCGGTTCAAGTAGGGCGGGATAGGCAGTTCGCCTACAGCCTCCAACACCTCGGCAAAGGTCACAGTATGATCATTCCACGCAAAGTCGATGCGATGGCCTGTACCTACGGCTTCACCTCGTGTAGCGGTAAGTGTCAGCGTATGGCCATGTACCATGATTTCCTTGTTCAACGCCCCCTCTTTCCACTTCTTGAGGTTGCCCACAAGGCATAGCCAACTGCAGCGCTCGGTCTGCGCGAACATCTGCACATACTCATTGGGCACGAGCGGTTCGAGGCAGAACACCTCAATCTGCGCACCCGTCTCCTTGTGGAAATGCAGGCGGGCCTGTATCACCCGGGTATTGTTGAACACCATGAGTGCTCCCGCAGGCAAGTGCTCGGGAAGCGAAGCGAAGGAGTCCTCACTCACCTCACCCTCACGATAAAGCAGCAACTTGGAGCTATCGCGCTGTGCCAAGGGGAACTTGGCTATGCGCTCATCGGGCAGTGGGTAGTCGAACTCATCAATAGCGATATGTCGTGTTGCGTTCATGGTGCAAAAGTACGCTTTTTTAGTGAATGAAACGGCACGAAACGGAGTCTGAAGAATAAAAATCACCAAAAATTTCTTTTTCTTGCTACTTTTTCGCAATTTTGCATTCTATGATTCCTATCCACTTCGCCCCACTACAGGGCCATACAGATGATGTGTACCGTCGCATCCACCATCAACTGATTGGCGGCATCGAGTGCTATTATACCCCCTTCGTACGCGTAGAGGCCGGAGATATCCGTTCAAAAGATCGTCGCGACATCGACCCCAAAAACAACGAAGGAGTACCTGTAGTACCCCAAATCATCTTCAAGAATTTAAAGGAGTTCTCCTTCCTCGTCTCCGAGATAGAAGCACTCGGTTATCACGAGATAGACCTTAATATGGGTTGTCCCTTCCCTCTGCAAGCCAAACATGGCCGCGGTTCAGGTATTCTCGCACATGCCGACATCGTAGAAGAGGTGGCCCAAGCCATCAAAAAGCACCCGCAAATAGATTTTTCCGTAAAAATGCGACTCGGCTGGGACGATGCCAGCGAATGGGAGCCCATATTGGCAATTCTCAACGACACTCCCCTCACCCACATCACCCTGCATCCACGCACTGGGGTGCAACAATACAAGGGAGAGATTGACTACAACGCCTTCACCCGCTTCTATGAGGAGTGCCACCACCCTATCCTATACAATGGAGACCTGACCACGCTGAACCAATTGCACGACATGGAGGAGCGCTACCCTCGCCTAGCCGGCCTCATGCTTGGTCGCGGACTGCTGTCATGCCCCTCGCTTGCTAAAGAGTATGCTGAAGGTAAGGAGTGGAATCACGAGGAGCATATCCGATGCTTGCGCGCCTTGCATCAAAAACTAACCGAGCAGTACGCCCGCATCGTCAAGGGCGATGCCCAGCTACATAGCAAGCTACGCACCTTCTGGGAGTATACCGAGCCAATCATCGGGCGTAAGCCATACAAGAAAATCATGAAGAGTGGCAATCTGCGCAACTATATGAACGCCATCGAGGAGCTACGATAGGTAGCTCCTCGATGAGTTTATATACATTCAACGCAACGATTAGAAGTTTGCGTTGTTAGGAGTGCGGGGGAAGGGGATGACATCACGAATGTTGGTCATACCAGTCACGAAGAGCAACAGACGCTCGAAGCCGAGGCCGAAGCCTGAGTGAGGGCATGTACCGTACTTGCGTGTGTCGAGATACCACCACATGTCCTTCATGGGGATACCGAGCTCCTCTACGCGAGTGAGCAACTTGTTGTAGTCGGCCTCACGCTCTGATCCACCGATAATCTCGCCAATCTTGGGGAAAAGTACGTCCATGGCGCGTACGGTCTTGCCATCTTCGTTCTGTTTCATATAGAAAGCCTTGATTTCCTTGGGATAGTCGGTGAGGATGACGGGACGCTTGAAGTGCTCCTCTACGAGGTAACGCTCGTGCTCTGAAGCGAGGTCGGCACCCCAGAAGATGGGGAACTCAAACTTATGGCCATTGGCCACAGCTGCCTCGAGAATCTCGATACCCTGAGTGTAGGGGAGGCGTACGAAGTCCTCCTTGATAACACCTTCGAGGCGGGCGATGAGTTCCTTGTCGAACATGTCGTTGAGGAACTTCACGTCGTCGTAGCAGTGCTCGAGTGCCCAACGCACGCAGTGCTTGATGAAGTCCTCGGCGAGCTGCATATTGTCGAAGATGTCGTTGAAGGCAACCTCGGGCTCGATCATCCAGAACTCGGCGAGGTGACGCGGAGTGTTGGAGTTCTCGGCACGGAAGGTAGGACCGAAGGTGTAGATAGCACCCAGCGCAGTTGCTGCGAGCTCTCCCTCGAGCTGACCTGATACGGTGAGCGAAGCCTGCTTGCCGAAGAAGTCGTTATCGTAGTTGATGCTACCGTTCTCGTCCTTCTTCAGATCGTAGAGGTTCATGGTAGTTACCTGGAACATCTGACCAGCGCCCTCACAGTCCGAAGCGGTGATGATGGGAGTGTGGAAGTAGTAGAAGCCACGCTCGTGGAAGAACTGGTGGATGGCAATTGCCATGTTGTGACGGATGCGGTATACAGCACCAAAGGTGTTGGTACGGGGACGCAGGTGAGCAATCTCGCGGAGGAACTCCATAGAGTGGCCCTTCTTCTGCAAGGGGTAGGTATTGTCGCACTCACCCAATACTTCGATCTCGCGTGCCTGAATCTCTGCAGCCTGGCCAGCGCCTACTGACTGCACGAGTTCACCGTTTACGCTGATGCAAGCACCAGTAGTAATCTTCTTGAGCATCTCCTCGTCGAAGTTCTCGAGGTCTACTACAATCTGTATATTCTTGATGGTAGAGCCATCGTTGAGCGCAATGAAGTTCACCTGCTTGCTACCACGACGAGTGCGCACCCATCCTTTAACATTGACCATAGCGCCAAAGTCAGTACGCTGCAACAGGTCAACGATGCGTGTTCTGATGATTGTGTTCATATCTTATTTTTTTAATTGTCAATTATTCAAACGCTCCCATGCGCAACATGTTGACCTCTTTCTCGGTGAGGAAGCGCCAGTCGCCACGGCGAAGGTTCTTTTTGGTAAGTCCAGCAAACTGTACACGGTCGAGACGGAGCACATGGTATCCCAATGCCTCGAACATACGGCGCACGATACGATTGCGACCGCTATGAATCTCTACGCCTACGAGGGTCTTGTCGGTCTCGTGGGTGTAGCTTACCTCATCAGCATGGATCTCACCATCCTCAAGTTGGATGCCCGTAGCCAACTGCTGCATATCCGCAGCGGTAAGGTTCTTGTCGAGACGTACATGGTAGATCTTCTTCTTGAGGAAACGGGGATGAGTGAGCTTAGAAGCCATCTCGCCATCGTTGGTGAGAAGGAGCACACCGGTCGTATTGCGGTCGAGACGACCTACGGGGTAGATACGCTCCTTGCAAGCACCCTTCACGAGATCCATCACGGTCTTGCGGTCTTGAGGATCCTCTACGGTAGTCACATAATCCTTCGGTTTGTTGAGCAGGATGTAAATTTTGCGCTCGATGCTGATGGTCTGGTCGTGGAAACGCACCTCATCGCCCAACTTCACCTTGGTACCAAGCTCGGTCACCACCTGTCCGTTTACGGTCACTACACCCGCAGTGATGAAGTCGTCAGCCTCGCGGCGTGAGCATACGCCAGCATTAGCGAGGTACTTGTTCAAGCGGATAGGCTCGTTGGGATCCTTCATCTCCTCACGATACTGAATCTGCTTCTTCTTGCTATACTTATTGTCTCCGAAGCCACCCTTCTTGAAACCACCACCGGCAGGACGCTGTCCATAGCCACCCTCGCGATTGTAACCTCCTTCACGATTGAAGCGGGGACGCTGACCATAACCTTCGACACCTTCGCGGTTGTAACTGGGGCGGAAGGTGTTCTCCGCATCAGAGTTCCATGCGTCGCCCTGCTCGGGACGGCGACTGTAGGGTTTGTCGGCACGGTTGAAATCACGGTTAAAGTCACTGTTATAAGAGTTTCCACGGCTATAGGTGCGCTCACTGTTGTAGCCACGATCGTTACCATAGCTATTATAGCTACGCTCGCCACCGAATGAGCGTTCGCGGTTGTAGCCACCCTCATGGTTACGTTCACTCTTGAAGCCTCCCTCACGATTAAATCTAGGTCGGTTATTCTCAAAATTAGGGTTAAACGAACTGCGCTGTGTGCGTTCTACCTTTGCATAACGAGGTGCACCACCCTCCTCGCGGTTGAAACGGGGACGCTGTGGACGAGTGCTGCCATCAGCATTTCTCACGAAACGCGGACGCTGACCGCCCTGGTGACCTTCGTTGTTCCAACTGTTTTCGCGGTTGAACGATCTGCGTTCACCGCCTCTTTCTGACTCGAATCCCTCGAATCTGTTTACATTGTCTGTACTCATTACTATTAGGGTTATTTTATTGTTTACAGCCTCACGGCCTTAAAAGATGCAATCTTTAATTCTAAAATGTGAATTATGAATTCTTAAACAAAGTACCTAAAACTTAGTTCTCAATTTGTCTAAAAATTCATAATTCAAAATCCAGGTCCCTTACACTCCCGTGTAGTTCCAAGGAGTAATTTGCTTAAGCTCAGCCTTCACAGCATCGCTTACATCAAGACCATCGATGAACTCCTGCATTGACTCAGCTGTCACCGCAGCGTTGGTGCGTGTGAGTGCCTTGAGCGCCTCGTAGGGATTGGGGTAAGCCTCACGGCGGAGGATGGTCTGAATAGCTTCAGCAGCGACATTCCAGCTACCCTCGAGGTCTCGACGGATAGCAGTCTCGTTGAGGAGGAGCTTACCGAGACCCTTGAGTGAGCTCTGGATAGCGATGGCGATATGACCAAAGGGAACACCCACATTACGCAATACGGTTGAGTCGGTAAGGTCGCGTTGCAGGCGGCTGATAGGAAGCTTGCTTGCCAAATGTTCGAGGATGGCGTTAGCGATACCCAGGTTACCCTCGGCATTCTCGAAGTCGATGGGGTTCACCTTGTGGGGCATAGCACTTGAGCCTACTTCGCCCGCCTTGATCTTCTGCTTAAAGTACTCCATAGAGATGTACTGCCAGAAGTCGCGATTCATATCAATCATGATGGTGTTGATGCGCTTGAGGGCATCGAAAACACCTGCCAAGAAGTCATAGTTAGAAATCTGTGTGGTATACTGCTCACGCTCGAGACCGAGGTACTCGCTTACGAAACGGTTACCTACTGCCTTCCAGTCGTGCTGGGGGTATGCCACATGGTGAGCGTTGTAGTTACCCGTAGCACCACCAAACTTAGCGGTCAGGGGGCAAGCCTTAAGTACTGCCAACTGCTGCTCCAAGCGGTATGCAAACACGCGCACCTCCTTACCGAGGCGTGTGGGCGAAGCGGGCTGACCATGAGTCTTGGCGAGCATGGGAATAGCATCCCACTCGTCGGCATAAGTATTGAGCTGGCCGATGAGCTGCTCGATGAGAGGATAGTATACATCATTCAATGCCTCCTTCACTGAGAGGGGCACTGAAGTATTATTAATGTCCTGTGAGGTGAGTCCGAAGTGTACGAACTCCTTGAAGGGGATCAAGGCGGACTCCTTATCAAACTGCTCCTTGATGAAGTACTCCACCGCCTTCACATCGTGATTGGTAACGCTCTCAATCTCCTTCACGCGAGCAGCATCAGTCTCAGAGAACTGCTGGTAGATGCCACGCAAGTAAGGGAATAAAGCCTTGTCAACACCCTGCAACTGAGGCAAGGGAAGCTCACAAAGCATGATGAAATACTCGATTTCCACACGTACGCGGTAGCGGATGAGCGCATACTCAGAGAAATACTCGGCTAACTGTGCGGTCTTGCTTCTATAGCGACCGTCGATGGGCGAAACTGCCGTAAGGATATCCAAATTCATAGCTATAATTATGATCGTTTTTTCGTATTGTTCAATCCAAAAATAGACACAGCATCACTGCAACACCTATTTTAGGCCGCAAAGGTACGAATAAACGAGCGAAATACAAAGTTTTACTTTGAAATTTCTCAGTGAGTACAAGCACCTAAACGACTTTAGCCGTAAAGGTATTCTTTTTAAAGAAATGGGGAGACCCATAGCCTCCCCATTTTCATAATTACATATTATAAGATTACTCTTCAAGCAACAATTCCACAATCTTGCAGGCCGACTGCGCCACGTTGGTACCAGGACCAAAGATGGCAGCTACGCCAGCACGGTAGAGGAAGTCGTAGTCCTGTGCGGGGATGACACCACCGGCGATGACCATGATGTCCTCGCGGCCGAGCTTGGCCAGTTCCTCGATCACCTGGGGCACGAGAGTCTTGTGACCTGCTGCGAGTGATGATACACCGAGCACGTTCACGTCGTTCTCTACGGCCTGACGAGCGGCCTCGGCAGGTG
Organism: Bacteroidaceae bacterium; assembly: GCA_045612925.1. Taxonomy (GTDB): domain Bacteria; phylum Bacteroidota; class Bacteroidia; order Bacteroidales; family Bacteroidaceae; genus UBA1189. Next base: position 328 of record JAZKZX010000079.1, on the reverse strand, counting down.
TCTGGAACAAGGGACCCATGTCGACGTCGAAGCCGCAGTCGGCATAGCCGGTTGCTACCACCTTGGCTCCGCGGTCGTGACCGTCCTGACCCATCTTGGCCACCATGATACGGGGGCGGCGACCCTCCTTCTTGGCAAACTCCTCGGTGAGGGCGCATGCGCGCTCGAAGTCTGCGTCTTTCTTGCTTTCTGATGAATACACGCCTGAAATAGTTCTGATTACTGCTTTGTATCGGCCTACGATCTTCTCGCAAGCGTATGAAATCTCTCCAAGGGTTGCACGTACGCGTGCTGCCTCTACGGCCAGTGCCAGGAGGTTGCCCTCGCC
>JAZKZX010000078.1:0-10117 GCA_045612925.1 Bacteroidaceae bacterium | reverse complement strand
TTCTTCATAGTAAAGACGGATAGCTTCATCATGATACTGAAGGCGAAGTGCCTTACAAGGACGATGCCTTTGAACTTCTTTTTCTGATTTATTATTCATTTGTTGACTTTTTTGTGTCAACTTTTTCTAGGACAAGACAAGGGGACAGTGCAAGACAGTGCCATACAACAACAGCAGCGAATCCTATGGGCTCGCTGCTGTGTTTCTATTAGTCGTACATTACTCCTTTACAGGACGTATGGTATGAGCATCACAACGCTCACTATTGATCATGTAGCGATGCTTTTGGGTGAATCCCAAACAAACCGCGAGGCCGCAATCCTCACTGTACAACGAAGAAGACAGGTAGCAACCCTGTGTTTCTTGACTAGTAATTTGCTTTACATATTGTGAGCCTGCAGCAGGAAGGAAGATGCTATTACCATTGCCGCTAACCTTGTAGCCAGGAACACCATTGACGGTAACCCACTCCCACTTGCAACGTTCCTTGAGTTCTTGCATCTCTGCTGGAGTAGGCATACGCCAGCCTTCACCTAATTTCACTTGGGCAACATCATCCTCAGCGGTCAACTCCTTCATGCCATCCTCGTCGTTATACTTGGTCATACCACCAGTACCATTGTCGTGCCACTTATAGTTAGCCCATTCACATGATTCTTTTGTCTCCAGTTCTCCCCAAGCATAATAGTTGCCATAGTCCTCGGGGAAATTTGCCCCGATGTTACAACAAGCCCATTTCACAGACAGACCAAGGTCTACAGCATGTGTGTGAGGCTCTTCCCCACATGTGATTTTCGCTTCTAAAATCTCATCTGGTTGGCAAGCGACCAAAGAGATGGACAATAGGGGTGCCAACATGGCAACGAAGGATTTATGTAGAATTGTTCTTTCCATATTCTTTATCGATTGATTATCTATATGTATGTGCAACGATTTACTTCCACCAATTCTTGGTATGGTGGAAGATAGCACTCTCACCATTCTTACGATTGCTCTTCTTGAGGAAGGGAATCTGATAGCCTACACCAAACTCAAGATACTCACAGATGTGCATGTGAACCTTGGCAGAAGTCTGCAGGTAGAGGTTGTCCCAAACGCGATACTTCATACCGAAGCGGATGTAGTGGAAAGCCTCCTCGTTGCCGGCACCACCAATCGCCTTATAGAACAAGGGACGCTTCTCCTGGACACCACCTTTGTCATAGTTTTCTGTATGCCACTCCTGATAAAGATGACGCGAAGGATTATAGAAGTATACTCCCCAATCGACCATGGCTGTCACGACACCGAAGCGAAACTCATTGTTGAGCGCAATACCTGCACGCACCTTATCCTTGAAGGAATATTCTCCATCACAGGTGTTACAATCCACACCACCAAGGCCATTCAGCACGCCATTGCAATACAAGCCACGACCTGTACCGCTATCCACTGCTCCATTATAGAACACATCCATACCGAGACCTACGCCATACCAGTTGTTGACGCTATACACGGCACCAGTGTGGAACGAAGAGATGAGGTAGAGCGGGTAATACATCCATGCTCTGTGTGCGCCTGCCGCACCGCTAATGTTGAGCGTCCACTTGTAGGGGAGATCGGGGAACATGATGGGTTCCTTCTTGTTCTGCGCATTGAAAGTAGTAATGACACCCACACCAGCAAAGAGCACGTCGGCACCGATATTGGGCATACAAGTACGTCCGTTGCTCATGTGGAAGTAGCCAGCCTCACCGTTGAGGGCCACATTCTTTGTAATGGGAACACTGATATTGAGTGCAGCACTGAGGTATGCGTTGAGATAACAGCCGAAGATGGTGTTCACATCGGCAGAATAGTACACATAGTTGTCGGGATCCACATTACCAGTATACCAATGCTCCGTCACGAACCCAAGACCACCAGCAACCTTGAAGTTGATGTCGAGGTATTTGCTGCGCACGGCAGGGATAAGCAGATAGGGATACATCGCTACGGCCTCACCCATTCTTGCATGACCAAAGTCGATAACCGAAAGACCTATACCCCAGGTGGGATTGCCCAAATACTGTTGCCAAGGGCGCTGCTGTAATGAAGGGAGTTCGAGGCCAAAGTTGATACCCTTGGGAGAGAAGGGTCTGAACTTCTCGAAGTGAGAAGAATGACTGGTGTACGATCCATGGAAAGGCTCCACCTTGATGGCAAACTGATTGCCGCCCATGAAGCCAGTTCTCTGACTATCTTGTGCCATGGCTAACGTGGTAGCCAAAAGCACCATCGTAAAGAATAAAGAAATGCGTCGCACTGTATGTGTTGATTATTATTGTCTGCTAACCTTATCGGGAAAAACTACCCTCGCTGCCGTACCGAGTCCTATGAGGGTTATTTCCACCAGTCCTTGGTGTGATGGAAGATACGACTGTCGCCCTTTCGATTGCTCTTCTTGAGGAAGGGTATCTGATAACCTACACCAAACTCTACATACTCGCAAATGTGGAGGTGAGTCTTGGCAGAGGCCTGCAAGTAGAGGTTATCCCACACACGGTACTTCATACCGAAACGGATGTAGTGGAAGGCCTCATCGGTACCAGCATCTTCATTATCATAGAACAGGGGACGAGGACCATAGCCCCATACAGGGTGATTACAGTCATAATAGTTGCGCGAAGGGTTGTAGAGGTATACACCCCAGTCAACGATAGCGGTCACGATGCCCAGACGGAACTCATTGTTCAAGGCAACACCTGCGCGAACCTTGTCCGAGAAGGTATAGTCTCTATCTTGACGATAAAGGCTACGACCTGTATTCTTATCAATAGCGCCATTGTAGAAGACATCCACACCTGCACCTACGCCATACCAGTTGTTGACGCTATACACTGCACCTGCATGGAACGAAGAGATGAGGTAGCGGGGATACTCCATCCATGCTCTGTGTGCACCTGCAGCACCTGTGATGTTGAGCGCCCACTTGTAGGGAAGGTCAGGGAATTGTATAGGTTCCTTCTCCACAACAGGATTATTGAAGGTCGCAATCACACCCACACCACCATAGAGAATGTTAGCACCGAGATTGGGCATGCATGTACGACCATTGCTCATATGAAAATAGCCAAACTCACCATGAAGTGCTACATTGCGATTAACATAGTAATTAGCATTGACACCCGCGCTCAAGTAAGCATTAAGATGACAACCAAAGACATTGTTGGTCATAGCTGTGTCATCAAAGTATCTATCTGGATCCTTCATCTCCTGGGTATACCATGTCTCGTTGACATAGCCCAAGCCACCGGCTACCTTGACATTGAAGTGGAATTGCTCGGTGCGTACGGCAGGGATAAGAAGATACGGATACATGGCAATAGCCTTACCCATGTACTTGCTATTCCAATCAATGACTGATAATCCAATACCCAAAGTAGAATTATTGAGATACTGCTGCCAAGGACGTTGTTGGTCAGAGGGGAACTCAATACCCAAATTCATACCACTCAAATTCACAAGACCAAGCTTCTCGAAGTGATGATTATTCTTGTCAAGGTAGGTTCCAAAGAAGGGTTGTACCTTGATGGCGAAACGGTCATTGCCTGTCTTGAAAGTTTGTGCCGATGCGAATGTGGAGCACAATACCGCGGTCAGCAAGATTGAAAGAATTCGTTTCATCGTGTATTTTGATTATTATTGTTATTGTTGTTCCTAATCGACCACAAAGTTACCGCAAGACTAAAGTACAAACAAGCATTTTAACTCTTTTAACCCCCAACACAGATCCTTTTGCCACTGAAAGAGGCTTTAGATGTTGTTTCCGCCACAAAATGCAATATGGACTAATCAATCAACCCCCATAGAATTTAAGGCTTTTATCGGCCTACAATCCCTATTGGATACTCGATAAATCAAAAAAATCAACACGCATTCTATTTGCCGAAGCCCACCATACACGCATATGCTCGCCACCATACACGCAGCTGCTGGGCAGCATACACGCGTATGTTGCCCAGCAGTCAATAAATTAAGCAAGAATGAAATCAGGATTTTGCACCTCCACCTTCCCAATGGAAGGGTTCGAAGGTGGTCGAAGGGTCCTTCCACGAGGGCTTGCGCAGGGCGTAGATGATGAGCGGGGCTACTACGACCACGATGCATCCGATGACAAGCACAGCATACCACATAGTCTTGCTACCTACGGCAATCTGTCCGGGAGGGATAAAGCTCAGTATGAAGGCCAGCAAAGAACCAAGGAAGCCTACTCCACCCACGAGCCACATCAGTCCATTGCCTTTGCTTCCAATGCGGAAGGGACGGTTGGCCTTCTTCATCGCATAGCGCAGATAGATGGCAGCGGCAAACATGAGCAGGTACATGATAAGGTAGAGCAATACGGTGAGCTGAGAGAGGATCTGATAGAAGCTCTGCACCGAGGGCATCACCACGAAGAGCAAGCCGAGCAGAGTGACAAGGGCGCCCTGGATGAGCAGGATATTGCGCTGCACACCATTCTCATTGGTCTTCTGGAAGAAGGGAGGCAGATAACCCGCACGACCTACGGCGAAGATACCCTTCGAGGGACCTGCTACCCAGGTGAGCACGCCCGCCAATACACCAAAGGCGAGGGCAACAGCGATGATGGGAGATAGCCACGAAGCACGGATATAGGCAAAGTAGCGATCGAAACCCACAAGGAGGCTCTGCGTGAGGTTGATCTCGCTCTTGGGGATGATGATACCCAGCGAGTAGGTACCCAGGATGAAGATGAGTACGGTGACGAACGAACCGATGAATACAGCCTTGGGATAGTTTACCGAGGGATTCTCCACATCCTTCACATGGATGCCGCCCATCTCCATACCGGCATAGAAGAGGAAGATGCTCGATGCCAGCACGAGATTGTCAAAGTTGGTCAGGTCGGGAAAGAAGCTACCATGAAAGTCGAGTTGTGAATGGCCTCCACTGACCAAGTATACGATAGCCAACACCACCAGCAAGCCTGCAGGGATGATGGTTCCCACAAGACCACCAATCTTGGACACCTTGCCCACCCACGACATACCTTTGAGCGAGATGAAGGTGGCAATCCAATAGATGGCCAGTACGACCACAAGCGTGTAGATGCGGTTGGAGGCCAATGCCATATCGTGCGCACCGTTCATACCAATGAAGGCCAGCGACACCGCACCGAAAGTAAGGACCGTGGGGTACCAGATGGTGCTCTCGACCCACTGCAGCCAGATGGCAAGGAAGCCTATTCGCTTACCGAAGGCCTCGCCCACCCAGCGGAACACACCGCCCTGCTTGTCGGAGAACATCGCCGCCAACTCGGCCGCCACGAGTGCCGTAGGGATGAGAAACACGATAGCCGCAAAGAGATAATAGAATGCCGAGCTCAAGCCATACTCGGCCTCGGCAGGGAGTCCGCGCAGTGACACCACAGCCGTCACATTCATGATAGCGAGTGTGGCCACACTCAGCTTCGTTGCTTTACCTATATTCGCCATAGTTGTTAGATTTTGGATTCTGAGGGGTATAACAACGAAGATTGCATGGTTGTTTACATGGTTCATACGATTCCTTAAAAAGAAAGAGGCATGCCCTCGCGGACATGCCTCTCTATTATTGACAACCTTCCTTATGTTAGAAGGTGTAGCTTACTCGAGCCACTAACATTGTAGGATTGAGCTTACCTGCAGTGAACTCCATAGGCTTGGTCACACCACCTAAGATGCCGCCCAAGTCTGCAGATGTCGTTGTCTCTCCACTGATTTCTGAAGCACCAAATCCGTAGTAGTGTACACCAAGCGATAGTTTACTCAGCGACACACCCACACCAACCTGCCATGCTACAGAGGTAGAGAAATCGTAATTCGACTCGGTACTGCCTGAGATAAGTGTGCCGACAGCTGCCGAAGCTGAGCTCGCTGTGATATTGCGAAGGTTGACACCTGCACCAGCCTCTGCCCAAAGAGAAGCACCAGCAAATTTAAGCAATGTATAGTTGACACCGGCCATCAAGGGGATATTCATATATGAAGGCAACTCGACATTCTCATTATCGCCCTTCATTGTCTCCACAACCTCCTTCTTCAGTCCATTATAGAAGAGGTCGGCCGAAGCAAACACACCGAGATCACCCAAGATATTAAGTTGATACTTCACTCCACCATTAACACCGGTAGCTGCAGCTCCCAACTCGGATGCAGGCATCGTCAATGCCATATCATCTGCACCACCCTGCGCAAATGTACCTACAGGAAAGCTACCACCTACGCGTACAGAAAGACCACTCTGTGCAAAACCAATGGTTGACATTCCCAACATGACAGCAACACACGCAATCACTCTTTTTACATTCTTCATAATTCTTTCTTTTAGTTAATAATACATTATATCATACCATGAAAATCTCTCCTTTCACTGATCGGAGCTATCCTCATTTGGTTAACAAAGTTAATCTTTTCTAAAAAACAACACCACAAAAGCAGGTCTATTTTAACAAAGTTTAGCTTTTTCCATACGGGTTAACACTGATTAAAGTCTCTTGCCTCATTAAAAGAAGCCCTATACCCCCACTTGACTTCACCCCAAACAAACAATACACTGCCATTGGTGTTAAAGGGAAGTAAATAGATTTATTAAATCCTTATCTTTCATACAATGGAAAAGAATCGATTAACCTCAGCCAACGGACGTCCAGTGGCCGACAACCAGAACTCGCAGACCGCAGGCCAGCGCGGCCCCATCCTCCTACAAGACCCCTGGCTGATAGAGAAACTCGCCCACTTCGACCGCGAGGTCATCCCCGAACGCCGCATGCACGCCAAGGGAGCGGGAGCCTACGGAACCTTTACCGTGATGCACGACATCACGCAGTATACCCGTGCGGCCATCTTCAGCGAGGTGGGCAAGCAGACTGAATGTTTCGTGCGCTTCTCTACGGTGGCTGGCGAGCGCGGTGCTGCCGATGCCGAACGCGACATCCGTGGCTTTGCCATGAAGTTCTACACCGAGGAGGGCAACTGGGACCTCGTGGGCAACAATACCCCCGTATTCTTCTTGCGCGACCCACTGAAGTTCCCCGACCTCAACCACGCCATCAAGCGCGATCCTCGCACGGGTATGCGAAGCGCATCAAACAACTGGGACTTCTGGACCCTCCTTCCCGAGGCATTGCATCAGGTGACCATCACCATGAGTCCGCGTGGCATCCCCTTGTCATATCGTCATATGCATGGTTTCGGTAGTCACACCTATAGCTTCTATAATAAGGATAATAAGCGCACCTGGGTGAAGTTCCACCTGCGCACCCTACAAGGCATCAAGAACCTCACCGACGAGGAGGCCGAGGCCATCATCGCCAAGGACCGTGAGTCGCATCAGCGCGACCTCTACGAGAGCATCGAGCGTGGCGACTATCCCCGCTGGCTCTTCCAGGTGCAACTGATGACCGAGGAGCAGGCCATGAACTACGACATCAATCCCTTCGACCTCACCAAGGTGTGGCCCCATGGCGACTTCCCCTTGCACGATGTGGGTATCTTGGAACTCAACCGCAACCCCGAGAACTACTTTGCCGAGGTGGAGCAGGCCGCCTTCAACCCCATCAACGTGGTCGAGGGCATAGGTTTCTCGCCCGACAAGATGCTGCAGGGCCGACTCTTCTCCTATGGCGATGCTCAGCGTTACCGCTTGGGCGTGAACCTGGAGCAGATACCCGTAAACCGACCGCGTTGCCCCTTCCATGCCTACCATCGCGACGGTGCCATGCGTGTCGATGGCAACTACGGCTCCACCAAAGGCTACGAGCCCAACAGCTGGGGTGAATGGAAGGAGTCGCCCCACACCAAGGAACCTCCGCTTCCTCTACATGGCGATGCCTACAACTACAACGAGTGGGATTACGATGATGACTATTACACCCAGCCGGGCAATCTGTTCCGCCTCATGCCTCCCGAGGAGCAGGAACTCCCCTTTGCCAATACGGCGCGTGCCATGGGCGATGCCGAACTCTTCATCAAGCAACGCCACGTGCGCAACTGCTACCGTGCCGATCCCCGCTATGGCGAAGGTGTAGCCCGAGCACTCGGCATCAGTTTGGAGGAGGCCATGGCAGAGAGTGATGAGTAGGACTCGGATTCCTAAAGTTTGTTTATTCTCTCTTTCATACCGAAACATTCCATAAAAGGCTTTGTTACTGATTGAACTTACTAACCCTTAAAGCATAAATTATGGAACGAACAGATTTTAGTACCGATGTATTCGGCTCGAAGGAGATGTTACAGCCTTCGCCCGCCGACAAAATCCCCCAGCATGGCACGCGACCCGATATCGCCTACCAGATGGTGAAGGACGAGACCTTTGCGCAGACGCAGCCGCGCCTCAACCTCGCCACCTTTGTCACCACCTATATGGACCCCTACGCCACACGCCTAATGAACGAGGCCATCAGCCTCAACTACATTGACGAGACGGAGTATCCTCGCGTAGCGGTGATGTGTGCCAAGTGTATCAACATCATGGCGAGTCTGTGGAACTCGCCCGAGAAGGCGCAGTGGAAGACGGGTGCCCTTGCCATAGGCTCATCGGAGGCCTGCATGCTGGGTGGCGTGGCCGCCTGGCTGCGCTGGAAGGAGCGCCGCCAGGCACAAGGAAAGCCGACGGACAAGCCCAACTTTATCATCTCGACCGGCTATCAGGTCGTATGGGAGAAGTTTGCCGACCTGTGGCAGATCGAGATGCGCACCGTACCCTTGACACTGGAGCAAATCACGCTCGATCCCAAGCAGGTGATAGCGATGTGTGATGAGAACACCATTTGCGTGGTGCCCATACAGGGTGTGACCTGGACAGGATTGAACGACGATGTGGAGGCGCTCGATGCCGCCCTCGACGAGTACAATGCACGCACGGGCTACGATATCCCCATCCATGTGGATGCTGCTTCGGGTGGTTTCATCCTGCCCTTCCTGCAGCCCGAGAAGAAGTGGGACTTCCGCCTCAAGTGGGTGCTCTCAATCAGTACTTCGGGCCATAAGTATGGCCTCGTATATCCTGGCCTTGGCTGGGTGATCTGGAAAGACAAGAAGTATCTCCCTGGCAAAATGTCGTTCTCGGTGAACTACCTCGGTGCAGACATCACACAGGTGGGGCTCAACTTTTCGCGCCCCGGAGCACAGGTATTGGGTCAGTACTACCAGTTTATCCGTCTTGGATTCGAAGGCTACCGTCAGGTACAGCAGAACTCCATGGACATCGCTCGCTACCTGCACACGGAGATTGGCAAGATGGCACCGTTCAAGAACTACAGCACCGACATCGTGAACCCACTCTTCATCTGGTACATGAAGGAGGAATATGCCAAGAAGTCCAAGTGGACACTCTTCGACCTGCAAGATAAGTTGAAACAGAGCGGTTGGATGGTACCTGCCTACACCATGCCGAAGAATATTGAGGATAGTGTAGTGATGCGTATCGTAGTGCGCCAAGGCTTCAGCCGAGACATGGCCGACATGCTCCTGGGCGACATCCGCGCTGCCATTGCAGACTTCGAGAAACTCGACTACCCTACCCCCTCGCGCATGGCACAGGAGAAGAACCTTCCCGTAAAGCCCACCCTCTTCACCCACACAGGGAAGAAGGGATGATGAGGGTATAGCATAGCTATAAAAAAGAAAGGGCTGAATCCGTGGATTCAGCCCTTCACATATAAGAGATTTATTGATTAAGCCTCTTCAGCAACTACCTCGAAAGGAATCTCTACAGATACCTCCTTGTGGAGCTTAATAGTAGCGGTGTAAGAACCAACTTCCTTAACAGTCTCCTTAACAACGATAGTCTTGCGGTCGATCTCGAAACCAAGCTTAGCCAAAGCCTCAGCAATCTGGATGTTGGTAACAGCACCGAAGATTGTACCAGTAGCGCTAACCTTAGTAGCGATGGTCAATGCAACGGGAGCGAGCTTTGCAGCCAACTCTTCAGCATCAGCCTTGATCTTAGCGAGCTTGTGAGCACGCTGCTTCAAGTTCTCAGCCAATACCTTGCGAGCGCTCTCAGAAGCGATCACAGCCTTGCCTTGGGGAATCAGATAGTTACGGCCATAGCCCTTCTTCACTGAAACGATGTCGTTCTTGTAGCCCAAACC
>JAZKZX010000077.1:0-2736 GCA_045612925.1 Bacteroidaceae bacterium | reverse complement strand
CTTCGATTAGGCAGCGAGAGCGTAAGTGTTTTCGCCAATTAATCTTTCGCATGATTGATATTAAAGTGCTAACCAAGCAACGCACTGCATGCTTACATACCATCTCGGCCCGCTGTCAAATCCAGTCAACCCCGATGATTGTGGCGCGAAGGTAGACAATATTTCTCTACCCGCCAAACAATTAACAAGAAAACTATCCGACAAGTTGCACAACCACGCAGCATAACATCCACAAACAGCGCTTTTTGAGCACCACAACCAACGAAACGGGAAGAAATCTCGTACAGAAATTTTGTAGCAGATTGGCAGACAAATCCCATAGTTTGCTTACGCGGTATCGAAATCGGAAGTTTAGACTTCTCCGTTCTCGTGGCAAAGTGTTGTCGGTTAATCCTGCTTCGCGAGCTTTTCCTCCTTCGCACCTCGGCAATCCAAGCGAGCTTGATTGCTCTCGGTTTGTCGTCGGTTCTCTACTCTCCGCTTACTTTTTGAAAGTTACTAATCGCCCATGGCTGCGTTCTTTTCGTCTGGCTTGGGGATTGGGCGGAAAGAAAGCCTCCAAGGAGCATTATTGTTGTCCCTTGGAGGCTTATAAAACGAGTATATTCTAAATCACTAATTCTTGGAGTCTTTTTACCTCACCTCCAGAAATCCCATCAGAAAGGCATCGGGGAAGACGAACTTCTTTTCACCGAGGGTGAACTTGACATGGATGAACTTGTCGGTCTTGCCTACGACTACGCCTGTGCCAAACTTTGGATGCAATACGCGGCTGTTCACATCGAGCGTAGCCAGTTTGGCTTTCAAGGCAGCCTCGGCTTCGCTATTCTGCTCGACCTGTGAGGCAGTCAGCTTAGCCGCTTGCGATGTCACGATAGGCTCTGCCGCTCGCGGTGTGGCTATGGGTTGCGTGTTGTACTCTCTCACTCGGGCAAACTCCTCCCTGTTAGCCTGCTTCTGGGCCTCACTGCGAGGTGCCACGGGCTCCACCACCTTTGAATACACTGCAGAGTCAATGTCGCTCATCGAGGCCTGCTGGTTGTAGAACAGTTTCTCATACTCCGTCTTGCGTATCGTGGTATCCCATCCGCCCACCTCATCGTTGGCGTGCTTGTTAAGGCCGGTATAGGTGAGGCTGGCATCTTCGTAGCGCTTAAACTTGAAGATGGCATCGTTCATCAGCGGAGCGTTGAACACGCCCAGCGAGCACAGCATATTGAAGTCCTCCACGCTCAATCCCGTCACCTTCTTGAACAGTCCCGGCTCGTGTTGCGTGATGACATCCTTCAAGCAACGCTCGCGGTAGTCGGTCAGGTACATGAACACGGGGATGCGTGTGGCAAATTTGATGAGCTTCTCCTGTATCTGTTTGCGCTTGCTCTTCATCTCCTTCTCTTCGGCCGATATCTCCTTCTTCTCCTTGTCCGTAGGCTTGGGGTTCTCCTTCTTGGCCTTCTTCACCGCCTCCGACTTGTTGATGATGGTCGTCAGGTCATTGTTCAGGTTGCGGAATCCCTCGATGTTCATCAACGCCCTCATCGCCTCGGGACTATCGAGCAGTCGCTTCAGCGTGTCGTTGTCTACATTGACCAGTAGTGCCGACTCCCATCGCTTGGCGAGCAGCGTGGCCGATGTACCAGCCAAGGCTATGTCGAGGATATCCTGCGCATCCACCTCCTTCATCGAACTGCCGTCGTAGGCCAGTACGGGGAGAAACTTGATAAACTCGCCCACCTTGGCTTCGGGGTTCGATTCGTTGATGTCGAGGCGACAACTATAGTCCGATATCTGACGCAGGGCACGGTCGAGGGCAAAGTCAAACACATAGCACTCATTCTTCATGATGGTGCGATTGCCCTCCTCATTCTTCACCTCCCACGGACTCTGCACACGGAATGCCGCTTGGAAGTAGGTCTCGGGGCTCTTCAGGTTGCGCAGCATGAAGATACCTGTCCAGGGCTTCACCGTCACGCCTGTCGTCAACTTACCACAGGTGAGCGTAATGGTCTTCGTCTCCAGCGGGTCACCCATCGCGGCCTGTACGGGCCACAAGGCATCGAGGCCGATGCCCGCTCCTGTGCCAGCACATACCGTTACCTTATAGTCGTGATAGAACCTGTTTTGTCGCTGCTTCAAGAGGTTGGCCATGGCAAAGCACGAAGCCACATTGGGCAGAAACCATAGCGTATGCGACAACACGCTGAGCAGACGCGTATCACTATACGGCATCGGAGGCCGCTTGTCCTGTCCCAACTTCAGGTCGTCGACACTGGCTGGCAGGTAACCTCCACGGATGAGGTCGAGCCACTTCTGCACCTCGTTCTCATACTTGAAGCGGGCACTGTCGCCCTTGCCCTCGGCAGCAAAGAACACATTGAGGTCAAACTCATCAAACTCGCCCTGCCGCGCCACATCCTGTATCTCATCGGGCATGCGGTAGGTTAGCATCACCATGCGGGGCAGTGACAGGTAGGGATTGCCGCTTCCTTTCCACTCGGCCTTGGCACGCTGCTCGTCACTGTAGGTCCAGTTGAATATCTGTTCCTCGATGAACTCACCATTGTTGATGGCGCGGAACGGCGTGCCCGAGAGGAAGAGGTAATACCTTGTCGAGATGGGCAACCAAGTCTCGTTGATGGCGTTGTTTGCCTCGTCCTTCTGGTACTTCTCGGCATCGAAGTCCACCGCGCTCTCCTCGTCCTCCTTCTCGAAGAGTTCCTTGGCACGCTCTCTCCA
>JAZKZX010000076.1:0-3405 GCA_045612925.1 Bacteroidaceae bacterium | reverse complement strand
AGCATCAAACTCGACGATTGTAAAGTAATTATAGGATTAAGGATTTAACCAGTCAACCCAGTATAGGAATAAGACAAAATCGTGTAAACCTCGTGTAGGAATAAACAAAAAAACTGACAACCTAAATTAGGAAACTACAATGTGCTTCTCAATAATAGAAGGACCGTAATACTCCGAATAGTCCAACATTTCTTCCACAATATATTGTGGAGTAAACACTTGGCCTATTGTCTTACTCTTCTTCGTTTTCTTATCCGAAGAATTTGTCTGTGCGGACATGGCATACAACACTGTAGCCCGCCGACTCCCACATGCGGACTATGTTGTCAAATTTTCTTACCATATAAAAGAAAAACGCGGGAGCCGACCGTCACTTGCCACCTATCAAGGTCGTAGGAAAACCCATTGGAGTAACAAGCAACGTAGATCCCGCGCCGATGATGTATATATTTCTAACAACTCCATACACCTCCCCGTTCAAGGGGATGGTGTACAGAGCGGGTATATATACATACCACGCAGACATCTACCTTTATCTCGTTTTCGACTCCAATTTCAAAATTTCCTACGTTCTGATAGGTCAAAAACAAGACGTTGTAAACGTCTTTCTTCAATATGTCATCGCCCACCCACGAACCCTGTCGGCGCGAGCGATAGTGCGAAGATACAACTTTATTCTGAATTATAAATAAAGTTCAATAAAAACTTTGTTTTGTTCTTCTATATTGTTGGTCAGATTTCATTTTCTCGCTCCAACCATTGCAAGAGAAATCATAAACCATTATCTTTGTTATATGGTAGCAAAATACCTTACCCTCGCGAAGAGAAACTATTACCCTCACGGGGATAAACTATTCCTCTCGCGAGAGTAATATATTCTCCTCGCGAGGATAAGAATTGGCGATTGAATAAAAGTGCTGAGAATTAGGGTAGTATGAGTAAGGTTGGATATTAGAAAGAGAAATAGAATATAGGTAACAATTTTGCAGAAGACCTTACGTCTCGTGTCATCCTGACGACAGGAAGGATCTCGCACTAGGACTTTGCCAGAGCACTCTGCGAGATTCTTCACTTCGTTCAGAATGACAATAATAGAAGGTTCTAATTTTGAAACTAATTATATAACGATATGAAGACAAAGAAGTATAAGACAGCAGCGCACAAGCGTATGTATGGGATTGAGGTGGCTTGCAAGGCTACGAGTCGTAAACTGATGTGTGGGGCAGGCACCGAAGCGGAGGGTATGGCGCTCACCGTGTCGCACCCGATGAAGGTGGATGTGGCCTCGCTTGCCAAGGATATCTGCGATGCTTCCACGGCTACGGAGACGGATGTAAAACTGGTGTGGGATGCTATGAGCGAACGCATCGTGGAGGCTCTTGCCCATGGCTATCGCGTGGATCTGGCAGGGCTGGGCACGCTGAATATGGAACTGAGCAGCCACAAGGGTACGACACCGCCCACGGGCAAGGAGGTACGCATCAGCGGCATCCGCTTCCGTCCAGACAAGAACCTGGCTTCGCGCCTGGCCGATGTGAAGTTTCGCGTGGAGGGAGTGCGCCGCAAGCCGCTCACCGAGGCTGAACTCGAGGAGGCGCTGCGCGAATATTTCACTACTCACGAGGACATCCATGTGCGCGAATTGGCCCGCATCGGGCACTTTGCGGTGAGCACGGCCTATCGCAAACTCAAGGCTTACGTGGAGCAGGGCAAGCTTGAGTTGGTACCCAAGAGCAGCCACTACTATCGCTGGGTGGGGGAGTAGCAGAAGGTTGATTTGTACGAAAACGAAGCATTAGTTTGTAGTTGTCGAATAAAACCATTACCTTTACAAAGGATTTAGGAAATACAACTATGACGCAGCACAATGCCATAAAGCTATTCGAGGAGAAGCGAGTGCGCACCGTATGGGACGACAAGCAGGAGAAATGGTTTTTCTCTGTCGTGGATGTCGTGGCGGTATTGACCGATAGCGCCAATCCTACGGACTACCTGAAGAAGATGAGGAAGCGCGATCCCGAATTAGGTTCGTTCGTGGGGACAAATTGTCCCCAGGTAGCAATGCTTACAGAAACGGGAAAGAAGCGTTTGACATTGGCCGCTGATACCGAGGGCATGTTTCGCATCATCCAATCCATTCCATCGTCCAAAGCGGAACCCTTCAAGCTATGGATGGCGCGTGTGGCGGCCGAGAGACTCGACCAGATGCAAGACCCCGAGCTCTCTATCAACCAGGCATTGATGGACTATAAGCGATTGGGGTATTCGGACAACTGGATAAACCAACGACTGAAATCTATCGAGATACGCAAGGAACTCACCGACGAATGGAAACGGCATGGGTTGCAGGAGGGCATGCAGTTTGCTACGCTCACCGACATCATCTATCAGACATGGTCGGACATGACGGCTCGCGAATATAAGCAGTTCAAGGGGTTAAAGAAAGAGAATCTACGGGATAACATGACCAACAAGGAGTTGGTGCTTAATATGTTGGCCGAGTTGTCGACCAAAGAAATATCGGAGAGCCGTAATCCAGAGACCTTCAGCGAACATCAGCAGGTTGCTCGCCAAGGTGGTGAGATTGCTCGCAATGCGCGTATGGAGTTGGAGGAGAAGACGGGCAAGGAGGTGATCTCGCCCATGAATGCAAAAGATGGATTGCTCCTCAATAAGACGGAATAGTAGAGTTATGGAGACATTGACAAGACATAAGGGATTTCAGCACCTCGGAGGCGTCTGCATGGTGGGCGCGGTGGTGGCTTTGTCTTTCCTTGTTGAGGTGTGCTGGGGGAGCTTCCCGGTGGGCCTGTTCCGCTTTCCGCTCAATATCTTGGTGATGGCGTTGTGGATGGTGATGCTGACGATGATGTATCGCGGCAGGGCAGGTAGTGGCTGTGCACGTTTCATGCTCTCGCGCGAGGCTACATGGCTGTCGCTCGGCATGGTGGTGGCGATAGGTATCACCCTCGGTCTGCAACTCAAGCCTTCGTCGACGGCATGGCCTACGGTAGTGTCGCTGCTGTTCGTGCAGAGTCATCTGCTGCTGGTCATCCTGCGTGGCTGGCGCAACAAACGAGGCATACGATGGCGTTTCTGCCTGACACATATCGGTTTGCTCCTGGCCCTCGGGGCAGGGTTCTGGGGAGCACCCGACCGTGAACAGTTGCGTGCCCCTGTGCAGCGTTATCCCTCGAACGATGCCTATACCATGGAGGGCGAGGAGAGGCGCTTGCCCTATACCCTCGAGCTGAAGGACTTCGTCATCGAAGAGGCTGAGAACGGTACGCCCACCCACTACGAGGCGAAGGTCATGGTGGATGGCACGATGGTGACGCTGCGAGTCAACCACCCTTATGCACGGACGATAAGCGAGAAGATATACCTTATCAGTTTTCCCACCTC
>JAZKZX010000075.1:0-21269 GCA_045612925.1 Bacteroidaceae bacterium | reverse complement strand
GAAGTGGTGTTCCTCGGCAAGGCTCCTTCGCTCAAGGTGAGCGACCAGTTGGCCGGCCGTTTCTTCGACGCCTATGGTAACGCTATCGATGGCGGTCCTCAGATCGAGGGTAAGGAGGTTGAGATTGGTGGTCCTTCAGTGAACCCCGTACGTCGTAAGCAGCCCTCTGAACTCATCGCTACCGGTATCGCAGGTATCGACTTGAACAATACCCTCGTGTCAGGTCAGAAGATTCCCTTCTTCGCTGACCCCGACCAGCCCTTCAACCAGGTGATGGCCAACGTGGCTCTCCGCGCCGAGACCGACAAGATCATCCTCGGTGCCATGGGTATGACCAACGACGACTACCTCTACTTCAAGAACGTGTTCTCTAACGCCGGTGCGCTCGACCGTATCATCAGCTTCATCAACACTACAGAGAATCCCCCTGTAGAGCGTTTGTTGATTCCCGATATGGCATTGACCGCAGCTGAGTACTTCGCAGTAGAGAAGAATGAGAAGGTGCTCGTGCTCCTTTCTGATATGACCTCGTATGCCGATGCCTTGGCTATCGTGTCGAACCGTATGGACCAGATTCCCTCTAAGGACTCTATGCCCGGTTCGCTCTACTCAGACTTGGCTAAAATCTACGAGAAGGCCGTGCAGTTCCCTTCAGGTGGTTCGATCACCATCATCGCGGTGACTACACTTTCGGGTGGCGATATCACACACGCTGTACCCGATAATACCGGTTACATCACCGAGGGTCAGCTCTTCCTCCGTCGTGATAGCGATATCGGTAAGGTTATCGTTGATCCCTTCCGCTCACTCTCACGTCTGAAGCAGCTCGTGTCAGGTAAGAAGACCCGTAAGGACCACCCGCAGGTGATGAACGCTGCCGTGCGTCTCTACGCCGATGCCGCTAATGCAAAGACCAAGATGGAGAACGGTTTTGACCTCACCGACTACGATGAGCGTACACTCGACTTCGCCAAGGACTACTCAAACCAGCTATTGGCTATCGACGTGAACCTCAACACTACCGAGATGCTCGATGTTACTTGGGGCTTGTTTGGCAAGTACTTCCAGCCCGAGGAGGTTAACATCAAGCGTGAGTTGGTAGAGCAGTATTGGCCGAAAGAAAATCTTTGATTTTCTCAATTCTGGATTATGAATTCTGATACCATGATGTATATATTATATAAATATGTGTATAATGGGACCTTGTATTCATAATTCAAAATTCATAATTAAATTATAATATAATTTTCCGTGGCTATAAAATTTCAATATAACAAGACATCACTGCAACAGATTGAGAAGCAGCTCAAGGTGCGCCAGCGTACGCTCCCTATCATCAAGAATAAGGAGAGCGCCTTGCGCATGGAGGTGAAGAAGTGCAAGGAGGATGTACGTCGGCTTGAAGCCCAGCTCGAAGAGCAGATTCAGGCCTACGAGTACATGTTTGCTCTTTGGAACGAATTCGATGCTTCGCTCATCGGTGTCAGAGATGTGCATCTTGATGTAAAGAAGATTGCCGGTGTACGCGTACCCGTGTTAGGCGATGTCGATTTCGATATCAAGCCCTTCAGCCTCTTTGGTGCTCCCAAGTGGTACTATGATGGCATCAACCTCCTTCAGGGGTTAGCCAAGACTGCCCTTGCTAGTGAGTTTATGGAGGCCAAGCTCAACCTGCTTGAACATGCTCGTAAGAAGACCACCCAAAAGGTGAACCTTTTTGAGAAGGTGCAGATACCCGGATATCAAGATGCTGTACGTAAGATTAAGCGCTTCATGGAGGACGAGGAGAACCTCTCCAAATCGTCACAGAAGATTCTGAAGACGCTGTTGGAAAAACGTGCCGAGCCGGTGGGTGACCCCGTAGAGGCACTTAACGAGATGGAGGAGACGCTATGATAACAAGAATGAAAAAACTCACCTTCTTGGTCTTCTATAAGGAGTACCAGGAGTTTCTCGATCGCATGGGCGAACTGGGTGTGCTACATGTGGTGCAGAAGCAGCAAGGCGCTCTCGACAATGCAGAGGTGCAGGAGCAGATGCGCTTGCTCTCACGCTATGCAGGTGCCATCGAGGCTTTAGATAAGGTGGCTAATAAATCAGAAAACCCTGAGTTCTCAGAAAACTCCGAGCCTTCAGATTTGTTGGAACAGTACGATCAGCTCCTTACTGATAAGGCTGCCGCAGAGGCCCGTCTTCAGCTTCTTGCCAAGGACGAGCAGGCGTTGGCTCCTTGGGGTAACTTTGATCCCCAGTCGGTAGAGCGTCTCATCAATGCTGGCTATGACATCAACTTCTTTGCTTGTGCCGATCGTCTATATAAGGAGGAGTGGGAGAGCGAGTTCAATGCTATTGTCATCAATGATGATAAGTCAAAGGTATACTTCATCACCGTCACTGCTCCTGGTACCGAGATCAGTATTGAGGCCGAGCTGTGTCGCTTGCCGCTGGTGTCGCTCGACACATTGCGAAATGAGATGTCAGAGCTCTCTACCAAGGTCGCTTCACTTGATGCCGACATTGCCTCCTTTGCTGCTGCTCACCTTGCAGCTTTCAAGGGTGCTCACGAGGCTCTACAGGCCGACATCGATTTTGCCAAGGTGGCCCTTAGTGCCGATAGTGTAGCTGACAACAA
The DNA here is from genome assembly GCA_045612925.1 of Bacteroidaceae bacterium. Taxonomy (GTDB): domain Bacteria; phylum Bacteroidota; class Bacteroidia; order Bacteroidales; family Bacteroidaceae; genus UBA1189. The sequence goes on along the minus strand of JAZKZX010000075.1, from coordinate 18,637 downwards.
GCTGATGCTCCTTCAGGGTTGGGTACCCGAGAAGTCGCTTGGTGCCGTGCGTGAGAGCCTTGACAAGACAGGTCATTACTATCAGATTGACGACCCCACACAGGAGGACGATATTCCCATCCAGCTGAGCAACAATAGGTTCTTCCGACTCTTTGAGCCGCTGACCAAGTTGTATATGCTCCCCAAGTATGGCGAACTTGATCTCACCATGTTCTTTGCTCCCTTCTTTATGCTCTTCTTTGGCCTTTGCCTCGGAGATATGGGATATGGAGCCTTGATCATGTTGGCGTTGCCCATATTCACCAAGCTCTTCCAGCTCATCAACCCCGAGTTCAAGAGTTCGTTGGTGTTCCTCTTCGGTCTATCGACTGTAGTGTGTGGCACGCTCACGGGTACAGCCTTTGGTTTCAGCCTCTATGACATCGATCTTCCCTTCTTCCAGAAGATGAAGGAACTGCTCTTCCAGGACAATCAAGCAATGTTCTACCTCTCGCTCATCATCGGTTGCGTGCAGATACTCTTCGGTATGGTGCTCAAGGCCGTGAATCTCACCATCCAGCTTGGTTTCAAGTATGCTGTGAGTACTATTGGTTGGATATTGCTCCTCGTGGGTGTTGCCGTAGGCGTGCTCACAGGCTCTATGGGTGCTACCTGGTTTATGGTGCTCATGATTGTGGCAGGCTGCATGGTATTGCTCTACAATAGCCCTGGTCAGAATATCTTCCTTAACATTGGTCTTGGCCTTTGGGATGCCTACAATATGGTGACAGGCTTGTTGGGTGACGTGCTCTCTTATGTTCGTCTTTTTGCCCTCGGTCTTTCGGGTGGTATCTTGGCTAGCGTGTTCAACAGTTTAGCAGTTGGTATGAGCCCCGATGTCCCCGTATTGGGTTTCATCGTTACGGCTATCATCTTTGTCATCGGTCATGGTTTGAATATCTTCATGAACATCCTCGGCTCTATGGTGCATCCCATGCGCTTGACTTTCGTGGAGTTCTTCAAGAATTCTGGCTACGAAGGTGGCGGACAGGCTTACAAACCTTTTAAGAAATAAATAACAACCAACTACAGATTACACAGCTCTCTCAGATTTTTAAGTTTGGTGTCTCCGTGTAGTCTGTGGATAGAAAAGAAAAAGTAAACACAAAAATTAATAATAACTTTTTAAAAATTACAATTATGGATGCAAATCTTTTGATTGCCTATGTAGGCATTGGTTTGATGATTGCCCTTGCGGGTATTGGTTCTGCTTATGGTGTAACAATTGCTGGTAACGCAGGTCTTGGTGCGTTGAAGAAGGTTGACAAGTTCGGTAACTTCCTCGTGCTCACCGCTCTTCCTGGTACACAGGGCCTGTATGGCTTTGCAGGTTACTTCTTGCTCAACAGCTTCGGTATTCTCACAGCCGATATCACCTCACTTCAGGCTGCTGCTGTCTTCGGTGGTGGTTTTGCTCTCGGTCTCGTAGGCTTGTTCTCTGCTATTCGTCAGGGTCAGGTATGTGCCAATGGTATGGCAGCTATTGGTCAGGGTCACGACGTGTTCTCTAAGACTTTGATCTTCGCCGTATTCCCCGAGCTTTACGCTATCGTAGCTCTTGCAGGTGTGTTCTTGATTGGTTCTGCAGTTGCAGCTTGATAGTTGCGCTTTATACGCAGATAAAAGAAGATAGGGTGCCACGATGGCATCCTATCTTTTTTTATACCCATGCGAACAAAAAGTAAATGGGGAGTGTTGTAACTATGCAATTAAGAAAAGCAACAGCCAATAAAGAATTGCATAGTAGTTTTGTCGTGTTTTATTTTGTGTTTGTGTTATTTGGAGGCTCCTCGATGTGAATCGGGGAGTTTCTGTTGTTCGCAGAAGCAGTTGGGGAAGTGTTTCTCCACCTCCTCGACGGGTGTTTCAAACAGACCGAAGAGTGCCGATCCCGAGCCACTCATTGCCGCATACTTGGCCCCCAAGGCGTATAGTTTCTTCTTAATGTCGTCCAGCTCTGGGTGGCGGGCAAAGATACCCTTCTCGAAGTCGTTGGTGATGCACTCCTTCCACTTGGCGATGGGCATGTCTATCTTCTTGTCCAGAGTGATCTCCGGCTTCTCGGGGCATACCATTGAGTAGGCCTCTTTGGTCGACACGAACACATCAGGCTTTACCACCACGAGATGCCATCCTTCGAGGTTGAGGTCTATGGGGTGAAACTCATTGCCTATGCCAGTGGCATATACGGGTGTTCCGGTAATGAAGAAGGGGCAGTCTGCTCCTAATCGTGTGGCATACTCTTCCAGTTGTTGGGTTCCGATACCCAGTTCAAACATCTCATTAAGCAGGCGTAACATGAATCCTGCGTCAGCAGATCCGCCACCCAATCCAGCACCGGTAGGGATATGTTTGTGTAAATGTATATCTACGGGAGGTAGGGTATAGTCGGCAGCAAGCAGTCGATAGGCACGCACTACGAGATTGTTGTCAGTGTCGCCCTCTATGTCGATGCCGCTAATGTGCAGGCGACAATCATAGTCGGCCCCTTCTGCCACGATAACCTCCAGGGCATCGTTGATGGGGATAGGGTAGAATATGGTGTCGAGGTTGTGATATCCGTCGGGACGGCGTTCAGTAACTTGCAGACCAATATTGATTTTGGCGTGGGGAAAGGTAATCATGGGTTTAGTATTTTATAATTCAGACAATAATCTTTTCATTAGTCACGATTGTCTATTTGTTTTATTTCCAGTACTGTGAGTATTCCATTGTTCACACGGAAGCGTATGTCATACTCTTCGTAGGGCATGCCATATACCTTCTCAGGGTTGTCCTGATACTGTGGCCGTGGGTCGAGGGCGAGCACTCGGGTGAGTGCGGCGAGGCTTTCGGGGGCGAAGTGTGATTGTAGCTCTTGCGGGAAGTCTACGGTGAGCTCCTGCCAGCGTCGTTCGTCCACGAATCCGCTTCGCACATCGGGATGGCTATCAGCATAGGCCACATAGGGCTTGATGTCGTAGATGGGAGTGCCATCCATGAGGTCGGCGCCTAATACATAGATTATGGGGCCCTCTTTGTCAGATATTTCTATGTATTCTATCTTTACCGACGATAGTCCTATGGGATTGGGACGGTAGGGTGAGCGTGTGGCAAATACGCCCATCTGCGTGTTTCCCCCGAGCAGTGGTGGACGCACTGTGGGCTGCCATGCCGTAGCACCTCGCTCTTGGGCACTTCGGTTGGCCGAGAACTCCCATAGTATCCATAGGTAATCGAAGCCCTCGAGTCCGCGCAAGGCATCGGCATTGCGGTAGGTAGGCTCGAATACGATGCGCCCACGCAACTCGTCGACGATGCCGCTCTGGCGCGGTATGCCAAACTTTGTGGGGAAGGCGCTATGGAAGTGGGCGATGGGAGTGATGGTCATGAGGGATTTCTTTTTTTATGAAGGCGAAGACGAAAAGAATACCAACCATCCGGATGGCGATTTCCGTCTTCGCCTTTGTCTTTGTTACTTAATGTTCGGCAACTCCAGTCCGTATCCCTTGCGCTTGTCTTCCTTCTTGAGTGCGAAGGCGAGAAGCAGGGCTATGATACCGAAACAAGCGAATACGCACATGGGTAGGGTATAGTCATATTGCTTGAATACCTGTCCGTCTACCACGCGCTCGCCCACGATACAGTACTCGTTGAGCAGCCATCCGATGAGCAGTGGCACGAAGCCCAAGCCGATGTTCTGTACCCAGAAGATGAGTGCATAGGCTGCGCCGAGCAGTTTTTCGGGGATGATCTTGGGCACTGAAGGCCACATGGCCGAAGGCACCAGTGAGAAGGCAACTCCGAGTACGATAGCGATGAAGGCGGCAAACCACCAGTAGTTGAGCACAGGCAATGCAAAGAGCACATGCACACCGATGAGCATAGCCGATCCGATGATCATGATAGTTGCTCCCTTACCCTTGCGGTCGTAGATGCCGCCGAAGAGCGGTGTCATGATGAGGTTGCCCATGGGGATGAGTGCAGGGATCCATCCTGCCCATACATTGGACATGCCGTACTTATTCTCCATGAGTGAGGTTGCATACTTCATGAAGGGGAACACGGCAGAATAGAACATCAGGCACAGGAGTGCAATGAGCCAGAAACCCTTATTGGTGATGATGAGCTTGAGGTCTGATACATGGAAGGTATCATCTTCAGCATCGTTCTGTTCAGCCACGAGCTGCTTGTCCAGCTTGCTATCCATCACGCAGAACACGCAGTAAGCCACGAGTCCGATGCCGATGAGCACGAGGGCGAAGAGTAGAGGAGTCGACATGCTAAAGTTTTTCACGATGAGGGGGCTCACGATCATGGCCATTGCCGTACCCAAGCGAGCCACTGCCACCTGTGTACCCATGGCGAGCGCCATCTCCTTGCTCTTGAACCACTTGGCGATTACCTTCGTTACGGTGATACCGCAGTTCTCGGTACCTACAGCAAAGATAGCATAGCCAAGGCTTGCCACCATCACTTGAGTGCGTATGCCGAAGATATATCCCGCATCGGGACCCGGTGAGATGTACTCCACGGCATAGTACTTGATGAACGCACCTATCACCATCAGGGCGCAGGTAGCAATACCGGTGATGCGCACGCCCAGCTTGTCGAGAATCATACCTCCGAAGATGAGCATGAAGAGGAACACATTGAACCAGCAGTATGCCCAGTTGAAGATACCGAAGTCAGAGCTTGTCCAGTCCATCTCCACCTCGAGCATAGTCATCAGGGGCGACATGGCATCAGTGAGGAAGTAACCCCACATCATGGTGAACGACACGATCACGAGTGCCGTCCAGCGCGCTACATTAGAGTCGCGCAGTGTTTGTTGCAATTGCTTAGTCATTGTTAGTTTTATTTAGTTATTGGTGTATATGCATTCTTCCTCTTACATGTCGAAGAGTTTCAGGTTTTCCACTCCAGGCTTTAGCTCGCCTCGTTCTATCTTGTGTATGATCTCCACCACCTTATCATTGACAGGTGTGGGGAATCCCACCTTGCGCCCATATGCCGATACGGCACCATTGATGGCATCCACCTCGGTGAGTTTGCCCTTCTCGATGTCCTGTAGCATGCTTGCCTTCAGTTTGGCGTGCTTGCGTATGGCGATGGGTATGATGAAGAACGAAATGGCCTTTTTTACGGGGTTGCTATAGTCGAGCAATTTCACGATATCTTTGCCTTGTACTGGCTCGATGCGTATGTCACCCTTGCGGCATACATCGATGCACTCCTTGATGAGTGCTTGCACTATATGTCGCGATGCACGCGGTCCTGCAGCTTCACCGAAGGTACATCCCAATACGGCGCTCATGCCCGAGAAGGCTGCATTGATGAGCAGTTTGCTCCATCGCGTACCTATAAAGTTGTCTTCCACCTCTACCGTACCCATCAGTTCGAGCAGCTCCTTCACCTTGTCGAAGTGTTTACTTCTCTTCTTTGTTAGGGCTCCCAGCGCAAATGACAGGGCATCAGGCTCGCTCGTCAGTTCGCACACGCCAGGCCCCTGCATCGTGGCGCCCCACGCCACCGTGCAACCCAGTACGCGCTCTTCGCCCACGATGTCAGCTATCTGCACCTCGGGCAGACCATTCTGGAAGGTCACCAATACGCCATCCTCGGCAAGGTATTCCTTGAGCATGGTTACCACCTCGGCATTCTGTTGTTGCTTGGTCATGAGGAACACGATGTCATACTTGCCGTTCATCTCGTCAGGCGTATATGCCTTGACCTTCTGTGTGAACTGCACCGTGCCCGTCACCTGAGCACCGCGTGTCTGCAAGGCCTCTATGTGTGCCTTGTTACGATTGATGAGTGCTATTTCCACACCAGCCTTGCTGATGTATGCTCCCAAAATTGTGCCGAGCGACCCGGCTCCATATATTGCGATACGCATAGTTCGTGTTGTTTATAGTTAACAGTTTAGTGTTATAATCATGATTGATAGTTTTCATTCTATCATCTTACAAAGATAGTGTAAGTAGTGCGAAAAACCAAGCAATACACATCTTTGAAATATGCTTGTAATGGAAAAACCTTTCAGCAAAGCGTTTTTTTTGTAATTTTGTACATATAATCCTAATTTGATTGAAATGAGAATTCTTTACCAAAGTATCGTATTAGCATTGATAATGTTGATGTCAAGCTGTTATAGAAACCTTTCTAACGATAAGATTTACGATGAAGGTGTGTCCATAGAGCTGGCTCAATGGCGTAAGCATACTATCGGCAATTTGAGGTATGGTCTACGATTTGACATTCCAGAAAAGAGTAGCGAGTCTATCGATGCCGAGGTGTGTATACGCTTCACTTTGCCACGGAGGCAGGAGGTGATACTTGACTTCCGCGAACGGGAAGAGCTGATACACCAAGTTTGGGTAAATGGTAAGATTAGCGATTATATCTTTTCTCACGAGCATATCATCATTCCTCGTGAGAATACGCGAAGAGGAGAGAATCGTGTAGAGATTATCTTCACAGCGGGTGAGCAATCGCTCAATCGCAACGATGAGTATCTCTATACATTGCTTGTCCCCGATCGTGCAAGGACGGTGTTCCCTTGTTTTGAGCAACCTAATTTAAAGGCCGAGTTTACTTTACAGCTCGAGGTGCCCCAATCATGGGAGGCTGTATCGAATACTGAGGTTGATACACTCTACGTTTCCGAAGGACGGAAGCATATCACTTTCAAGCCGACCGAGCCTCTGAGTACCTATCTTTTCTCTTTTGTTACGGGCGAGTTACAACGGGTCGATTATCAAGATGGGGATCGCACGATAGCGGCATATCATCGAGAGGTCGATGAGCATAAAGTGTCTCAGCTTGAGGTTATCTTTGAGCAAGTCGTATCGTCTCTCCATAGGCTCGAGGAGTACACGGGCATTGCCTATCCCTTTGCTAAGTATAGCTTGATTATATTGCCAGGTTTTCAATATGGTGGTATGGAGCATACTGGAGCTACGCTATACAATGATACACGGTTGTTCTTGGGTGAGCATCCTACATTGGACGAGGAGTTGTCTCGTGCCGAACTCATAGCGCACGAAACTGCTCACATGTGGTTTGGTGACTATGTTACGATGGCTTGGTTTGATGATGTTTGGACCAAAGAGGTATTTGCCAACTACTTTGCTGCACGCATTACGGAACCATTGTTTCCTGAAGTAAATCACAAGCTGAACTTTATAAAGAATTACACCGCTACATCATTGAGCGAAGATCGCACCCTGGGCACCAATGCTATACGACAAGAGTTGGATAATTTGCGCAATGCCGGACTCGTCTATGGCAATATCATCTACAATAAGGCCCCTGTGATGATGAGTAAATTAGTAGAGATGATGGGTGAGGAGTCATTCCGTGAGGGTATACACGAGTATTTGACGACATTTGCCTACGGTAATGCTACATGGGCTGATCTGATAGCTATTCTTGATGCCCGGTGTGATGCAGATTTGAAATCTTTTAGCGATGTTTGGGTGAATGAAAAGGGTATGCCTCACATCCAATTCTTAAGTCATGAGGATACGCTTGAGATTGTCCAGCACGATCCTTGGGGGCGCTCATTGATATGGCCCCAACGCTTTGCCATCTCCTTCGTTGGGGATGATTGTGAGAGGGTGGTAGAGGTTAACCTATCTACAGAGCGTGTTGCTTTATCCATACCTAAGGGTACTCGTGCTATACTCCCCAATATAGATGGTCGCGGGTACGGACTTTTTATTCCTACTCCCGAAACTATGTCATGGTTACTTGCCCATTGGCATGATGTGGATGATGATACAGCTCGTCAGTCCTTATTGATGATTTTACATGAGAACTACCAATCCCGTTTGCTTGGGGCCGATGCCTGGTTAGGTGCGCTGCTCGCAGGACTTCCTCATGAGCGCAACGAACTTGTAGCATCGACCCTATGCGGATATCTCGGTGGTCCGCTACGCGAGGTGGGTACAGCGGATATAGAGTCTTACCTATGGCAAGTGTCCGAGGATCATCCCATCGTGTCGTGTCGTTTGCAGCTCATGCGTTGTCTTATCTCTCATGCTCGTACACCTCAAACCTTAGAACTTTTGTACGGAGTGTGGAAGCGACAATCCCATCCCTTGCTGAGCGAGCGCGACTATACAAACCTGTCCTACGAACTGTCCTTACATTTTCCTGAGAGTCATAGGGAGATCTTGCATACCCAGCGTACTCGCATTGCCAATCCCGACCGCATACGCGAATTTGATTTTGTATCTCAAGCCCTCTCTCCTGACACTATGGCGATGGACGCTGTGTTTGCCCAATTGCTTAATGCCGAAAATCGCCGTGTCGAGCCATGGGCCGAGAAGGCATTGACTTATCTCAATCATCCCACTCGTGAGGGTTATTCCGTCAAGTATGTACGTCCAGGCTTGGAGGTTTTGCAAGAGGTACAGCGCACGGGTGACATCTTCTTTCCAAAGAAATGGGCACGAGCATTATTGAGACATCACTATAGCGATGCAGCTCTCCTTGAGGTAGAAAACTTCTTTATTTCACACCCTGATTATCCCCAGCTTCTCAAGAATAAGGTCTTGCAGGTAGTCAATGATTGATGGTTGGTTGCTTGCTTGCCATTTCTCATGCCTTTACGCTATACACCTCTTTGTGTAGTGTTTTGCTCACGAGGGCGATCGACTCCTTGTTGGCGTCTATGGTTCCCATAAGGCAAAGCCTTACGGGGCATTTCTCTGGAGTATAGGCAGGCTGTGTGTAGGGAAAATCGTACAGTGTAAGTCCTAAGTGCTCATAGAAGCGTATTCGACGGATGCTTTGTTCGTCGGCAGGCGGCTCGGCTTCGAGAATGATGGGTTTGTTGAGTCGTGCAATAAGCATCTTTATAGTCTCTGTGCCATAGCCTTGTGAGCGCAGGGTAGGGGTGATGGCAAAGTGTTCGATGTAGACAAACTTTTCAAATTCCCATGTCGTGAGCAGTCCGATGAAGGTATCAGTCATATCGGTGAGGGCATATGCGACAAACCGCTCATCAAACTCGATGAGGTGTGCGATGTTCTCTATGGGGCGTTGCTCATCGATGGGGAACGAGGTATGATAAACGAGTGCAAGCGAGTCCCAGTAGGGGCTCGCTTGACTCTCTATCTGATGCCATTGTATCATGCTCTTGTGTACTTCAATTTATCGGCCTCTTTGTCGTAGGTGACAAGTATCTGTTGTTCGCCTTCTATACCCTCTTCGATAAGCATTTCTGAAAGTTCATCTTCGAGGTAGGTCTGTACGGCACGTTTCAGTGGTCGGGCTCCATATTGCGGGTCATATCCCTTACGGCTGATGTAGTCGCGTGCCTCCTCATCGACACTTACCTGGATATTCAGAGCGCCGAGTCGTTGTATGAGTTTGTCTACTTCAAGGTCGGCGATAGTACGCAGTGCAGTGCTATCGAGGGTGTCGAAGGTGACAATCTCGTCGATACGGTTGAGGAACTCGGGCGAGAAGGTCTTGTTGAGTGCCTTTTGTATCACGCTGCGCGAATGTTCCTTGTCATCAAACTCCATCTGGGTCGAGAAGCCTACACCACGACCAAAGTCCTTCAGCTGTCGTGAGCCCACATTAGAGGTCATGATGATAACAGTGTTTCTAAAGTCGATGAGTCTGCCATTACCATCGGTTAGTCGTCCCTCGTCGGTCACTTGAAGCAGGAGGTTGAAGACATCGGCATGTGCCTTCTCAATCTCATCGAGCAAGATGATCGAGTAGGGGCGACGGCGCACTCGCTCGGTGAGTTGTCCGCCCTCTTCATAACCTACATATCCCGGAGGCGCACCCACGAGACGCGATACCGTATGCTTCTCCATGAATTCGCTCATGTCTACACGGATGAGGGCATCTGTTGAACCGAACATATGGCGTGCAAGTTCTTTAGCCAAGAGCGTCTTACCTACACCAGTGGGGCCGAGGAACATGAATGTTCCGATAGGTCGGTTGGGGTCCTTCAATCCGAGACGGTTGCGCTGGATAGCCTTCACCAATTTGTTGATGGCCTTCTCCTGGGCGATAACGCAGTTGTTCAATGCCTCGCGCATACCTTTGAGTCGTATGCCTTCAGATTGTGCCATGCGTTGCACGGGTATTCCAGTGATCATGGATACCGTCTCAGCTATCTTCTCCTCGTCGACGGTCTGACGATGATCCTTGAGGCTTGCTTCCCAGTTGCGCTTCATCTCGTTGAGCTCATGCTCGAGACGACGCTCCTGGTCTCTGTATTCGGCAGCCAGCTCGTAGTTTTGGTTCTTGACGGCGAGGTTCTTCTGTGCTTGTGCATCCGCGATGCGAGCCTCTTGCTGCTCGATCTCCTCGGGCACCTGTATATTGGTAAGGTGCACACGCGAGCCAGCCTCGTCGAGTACATCGATGGCCTTGTCGGGGAAGCATCGGTCGGTGATGTAGCGTGCCGATAGGCTTACGCAAGCCTTGATGGCCTCGTCGGTATACTGTACATTGTGGTGATCCTCGTAGCGGTCCTTGATATTTCTCAAGATGTGCAGCGTCTCCTCGGCGTCGGGGGCATCCACCACCACCTTCTGGAATCGGCGTTCCAATGCACCATCCTTCTCGATGGTCTTGCGGTACTCGTCAAGTGTGGTAGCACCGATGCATTGTATCTCGCCGCGGGCAAGTGCAGGCTTGAGCATGTTTGCAGCGTCCATAGATCCGGCAGCCGAACCTGCTCCCACGATGGTATGTATCTCATCGATGAAGAGGATGATTTCGGGGTGCTTCTGCAGCTCGTTGAGTATAGAGCGTATGCGCTCCTCGAATTGGCCGCGATACTTTGTGCCCGCCACTACCGAAGCCATGTCGAGCATTACCACGCGCTTGTCGAAGAGGATGCGCGACACCTTCTTCTGCACGATGCGCAGTGCCAGTCCCTCCACGATAGCCGATTTACCCACGCCGGGCTCACCGATAAGTACGGGGTTGTTCTTCTTGCGTCGGCTCAAGATTTGTGCCAGGCGCTCTATCTCCTTGTCTCGTCCGATGACAGGATCCATCTTCCCTTCTGCAGCAGCTCGTGTCATGTCTACGCTGAAGTTGTCGATGACGGGTGTGTCGCTTGACGATTTCTGCTGTTGACTTTTTGACGATACTGTTTGCCCAGCTTTGTTGGGTCGTTCCGCAGGGAATTCGTCATCCTCCTCATCGTCTTCGAAGAAGTCGCCTCCCATGCTTGGGTTGCTATTTGAATCCGACTTGATTGAGAGCAGGTCGAACACTTTGTCATAGTTTACCTCATTTCGTGACAAAATGTCGGCAGCCATGTTGTGCCCGTCCTTGAGTATAGCCAAGAGCAGATGTTCGGCATCGGCGATAGCGCTCTTGAGCACTCGTGCCTCGAGTAGGCATAGGCGCATCACCTTGTTGGCTGTAGCGTTGAGGTCGAGTGAGCGTGCTGTGTCGTTGAATGTGTTGCAACGCTCGATATCGTTTTCGATTTCAGCTTTGAGGCTGGGTAGGTCGATGTGCAGCTTGCTCAATACGGTTGTTGCATTGTTATCGCCATCGCGTAGCAGTGCCAGCAGCAAGTGCTCGGGGCCTATGCTATCGCAACGGAGTCGTCCGGCCTCCTCGCGGCTGAACTCGAGTATATCTGAAAGCTTCTGTGAATATTGTCTGTTCATATTCTTCTTGTTTTCTTACCTGTTTGTTTACTTCGATGCAAAGATAACATAATAAAATGTCATCTTCCGCACCTATTATAATATATTACCAACAAATAACATGCCATAACTTTTATGTATGACATCTTAACATTTGTATTTGTTCACGTGGGCGATAGGATTGTGTAAAAAAAGAAAAGTCATCAAGAACTGATGACTTTCTTCGAGGTACCTGGCGGATTCGAACCGCCGTACACGGTTTTGCAGACCGTTGCCTAGCCACTCGGCCAAGGTACCCTTGTGGTTTGCGAGTGCAAAGGTACTGCTTATTTTTGAATAAACAAATATATTGCGATATTTTTTCTATTTTTATCGGCGGGTTGGTGAAAAAAAACAATGGCGGACGTAGGTCATTGTGCTCCTCGTCCGCCATTTGTAGTGTTATTTCATCTCTATCTCTTCTTTCATGTCTATCTCGTTGCCCTTGCGGTCGTAGAATTTGTATGCAAGCAACGGAGTGCTTTGGTTGGGAGTGATGTGTATGCCGAAGCCATACTTCATCTTCCACCTTGTTTTGATAGAGATAAGCCCCTGGTTGATGTATGCTGCTACATAGGGGTGTACATGCAGGTTAAACCGGCTAATCTTCAATTTCTTTACCAGGTAGTCTATTTTGTTTTCCAGTGTGTCTGTAAACAGTATTGATGCTTTGATGGTGCCTTTTCCGAAGCACACAGGGCAACTTTCCTCTACGGCTACATCCATAGCGGGGCGTACGCGTTGTCGGGTGATTTGCATCAGTCCGAACTTGCTCAGTGGCAAAATGTTGTGTTTGGCACGATCGCGCGACATGTTTTGACACATACGCTCGTAGAGTTTTTGACGATTTTCAGCGGTGTCCATATCGATAAAGTCCACCACGATGATGCCGCCCATGTCTCGTAGGCGTAGTTGTCGTGCCAGTTCGTCTGCTGCTCCGAGGTTCACATCTATGGCATTCTCCTCCTGGTTGGTGTTTCCTCTCGAGCGGTTGCCGCTGTTCACATCCACCACATGCAGTGCTTCGGTGTGTTCGATGACCATGTATGCGCCGCCACGATAGGGCACGATGCGTCCGAACGACGATTTTATTTGTTTCGTTACGCCGAAGTTGTCCATGATGGGCAGTGTGCCCGTGTAGTGTTTTACCACATGTGCTCTTTCAGGTGCGATGAGCGATACATAGTTTCGTATCTCTTGGTATGCGGTGTCGTCGTTCACATAGATAGCTTCGTACGACGGGTTGAAGAGGTCGCGCAGCATAGCTACGGCTCGGCTATTCTCTTCGTGTATGAGCACGGGTGGTTTTTCAGCTTTTTGTACCCTTTGTATAGCGTCGTCCCATTGGTGCACGAGTGCCTTCAGTTCAGCGTCGAGTTCAGCCACACGCTTGCCTTCTGCTACAGTGCGTACGATGACTCCGAAGTTCTTGGGCTTGATACTCTGTATGAGTTGTTTGAGTCGGGCGCGTTCTTCGGCCGACTTGATTTTTGATGATACGCTAACCTTGTCAGAGAAGGGTATGAGTACGAGGAAACGTCCAGCGAAGGAGAGCTCGGCTGTTAGTCGTGGTCCTTTGGTCGATATGGGCTCTTTGACCACCTGTACCATGATCTCCTGTCCGTTTTGCAGGATGTTTGATATGCTACCCTCTTTGGGCAGTTCGGGTTGTCCGAAAGCCTTAGAGTAGGGTGCAAGTTTTTTTCTGTCGCTGACTACCTGTTTCGTATACTTATGGTAGCAGTTATAGTGGCTACCCAAGTCCTGATAGTGAAGAAAAGCCTCCTTGGCCGAACCCACATCAACAAAGCATGCATTGAGTCCGGGCATGATTTTCTTCACCCGTCCCAAGTACATGTTACCCACCGAGAATGACGCTTCGCGTCCCTCTTTCTGAAATTCCGCCAGCACCTTGTCTTCGGTGAGTGCTATGGTAATCTCATTGGGTTGTACATCGATGAATAATTCGCTGGTCACTTTTCTTATGTTCTTATAACATCTTCAATAAAGCAACAAAGAACAAACTCAAAATGCCTTTTCGTGTATCTTGAAGTTTGTTCTCTGTTATGTTCTCTTGTTTCGCGTAAGAGTTTACTTCTTGCTCTTATGACGATTCTTTCTCAGTCTTTTTTTACGCTTGTGAGTCGCCATTTTATGACGCTTATGCTTCTTTCCGTTTGGCATAGTGGGATAAATTTATGGATTAATACTCAATTACTTCTTTACATTAACTGCAAAAGTCTTTGCGGGCTTGAATGCGGGGATGTTGTGCTCAGGAACGATGATGGTAGTGTTCTTAGAGATGTTACGAGCGGTTTTCTGTGCTCTTTTCTTCAAGATGAAGCTACCGAAACCACGGAGATATACGTTCTCTTCCTTGATCAACGATTCTTTCACCACTTCCATAAAAGCCTCTACGCACTGCAGTGCCTCGACTTTGTCAACACCTGTCTTCTTGCAGATTTCGTTAACAACTTCAGATTTAGTCATTTCTTTATATTTTTTGATTATACAAATGTATCTTTTTATTTCGGAGTGCAAATATAGCGCATTTCTCGTTGTTAAAAAAATTTATTGCCGTATTTTTTTTGTAAATCGCTCACTTTGTTTGTTCTGTCTCATGATTTTATCTAATTTTGTCTCGAATTAAGAATATGTTTTGCTTGATGGACGAGATAGTAGCTCTTCTTTTTGCTTGGTACGACGATAATCACCGCGATCTTCCCTGGCGTTCTACGCGCAATCCTTATTATATTTGGATTTCAGAGATCATCCTCCAGCAGACTCGTGTCGCTCAGGGGTTCGACTATTTCGTGCGTTTCATTGAGCGTTTCCCTACGGTAGAGTCGTTGGCTGTAGCTCTCGAAGACGATGTCATGCGCATGTGGCAGGGCTTGGGCTACTATTCTCGTGCCCGCAACCTCCACCATGCGTCTCAGCAGATTGTTGCTATGGGTGGCTTTCCCACTACCTATGATGCCATCCGTTCGCTCCGCGGTGTGGGCGACTATACGGCAGCAGCGATAGCCTCCTTCGCGTTCGATATTCCTAAAGCCGCCGTCGATGGCAATGTGTGTCGTGTGTGGTCGCGTGTGTTTGGCATTGCCGACCCTATAGACTCTTCGCTGGGCAAGCAGCAGGTCAATGAGTTGGCCCAGGCGTTGTTGCCTGCCGAGCATGCAGCCAAGTACAACCAGGCAGTGATGGAGTTCGGAGCGCTGCAGTGCGTACCTCGCAACCCCGATTGTATGGCATGTCCGTTGGCTCACAAGTGCGTAGCATGGGCACAGGGGCGGGTAGGGGAGTATCCTGTCAAGTCGCACAAGACCAAGGTGCAACCCCGCTATCTTACCTATTTATATATACACAATGCCGAGTCGCTATTGCTCCATAAGCGTGTGGCCGACGATATCTGGCGCAACCTCTACGAGTTTCCCCTGATTGAGACCCTCTCCGCGGTCAGCAGCGATGCGCTCTTCGCTACCGCTGACTTTGCCCGTTGGCACTCGTTGTTGCCTGCCTACACCCATAAGGGCAGTGTCGAGGGAGTCAAGCATGTGCTCTCCCACCGTGTGCTCCATGTAGCGTTCCACGAGTTGGAGGTGCAGGGCGATCTCCCCTGTCCCGAAGGCTTCGTCGAGGTGCCCTTGAGCGAGCTGCACCGCTATGCGCTGCCCCGTCTCATCGAGCGTTTTCTCGAGCGGTAAGTGTCCGCTTTGAGGGCTAATATGTGCTTATTTTCAATTTTCTTCATCTAAATCTTTAGTATTGCGAATATATTTTGTAATTTCGCGCGATATTTGGTTTAGAATGTAAAAACTACAAAATACAACGCTATGAATATTTCTTATAATTGGCTGAAAGAGTATGTCGATTTCACCCTTACCCCCGATGAGGTAGCCGCAGCGCTCACCTCTATAGGATTGGAGACGGGTAGTGTCGAGGAGGTGCAGACCATCAAGGGCGGCCTCGAGGGTATCGTTATCGGCGAGGTGCTCACCTGTGAGCCTCACCCCAACTCAGACCACATGCATGTGACCACCGTCAACCTCGGTGCGGGCGACCCCGTACAGATTGTGTGTGGCGCTGCCAATGTAGCTGCCGGACAGAAGGTGGTAGTAGCCACCCTCGGCACCAAGCTCTACGATGGCGACGAGTGCTTCACCATCAAGAAGTCAAAGCTCCGTGGCGTAGAGTCCAACGGTATGATCTGTGCTGAAGACGAGATTGGTATAGGCACCAGCCACGAGGGCATCATCGTGCTTCCCGCCGATGCAGTGCCCGGCACCCTTGCCAAGGACTACTATAACATCAAGAGCGACTATGTGCTCGAGGTCGACATCACCCCCAACCGTGCTGATGCCTGCTCACACTACGGTGTAGCTCGCGACCTCTATGCCTACCTCAAGCAGAATGGCTATGAGACCTCGCTCCGTCGCCCCTCTGACGAGGCTTTCGCGGTCGACAACCATGAGCTCCCCATCGCTATCGAGGTGAAGGATGCAGCTCTGTGTCCCCGCTATGCCGGTGTTAGCATCAAGGGCGTCACCGTGAAGGAGAGCCCCGAGTGGTTGAAGGACAAGCTCAGCACCATCGGCCTCCGTCCTATCAATAATATCGTAGACATCACCAACTATATCCTCCACGCCTATGGCCAGCCCCTCCACTGCTTCGATGCCGATAAGGTCAAGGGCGGTAAGGTCATCGTGCAGACTCTTGCCGAGGGCACACCCTTCGTCACCCTCGACGAGGTAGAGCGCAAGCTCTCTGACAAGGATCTCATGATCTGCAATGCCGAGGAGCCCATGTGCTTGGCTGGTGTGTTCGGAGGTTTGGAGTCTGGTACCACCGAGGCTACCAAGAATGTCTTCATCGAGAGCGCATACTTCAATCCCACCTCTATCCGTAAGAGCGCACGCCGTCATGGCTTGAACACCGATGCTTCGTTCCGTTTCGAGCGTGGTATCGACCCCAATATCACCATCTACGCCCTCAAGCAGGCAGCCCTCCTCATCAAGGAGCTCGCTGGTGGTACCATCGCTATGGATATCTGCGATGTATATCCTGCTCCCATCGAGGACTTCAAGGTAGAGCTCAAGTACGACTATGTCAACTCGCTCATCGGTAAGGAGATCCCTGCCGACACCGTGAAGAGCATCGTCACCAGCCTCGAGATGAAGATTGTAGATGAGAACGCAGAGGGCATCACCCTCAACATTCCTCCCTACCGTGTCGACGTGCAGCGCCCCTGCGATGTAGTCGAGGACATCCTCCGCATCTATGGCTACAACAATGTAGAGATCCCCACCGCGCTCAAGTCGAGCCTCACTACCAAGGGTAAGGAAGACCGCTCACACCGCCTCCAGCAGCTCGTAGCCGAGCAGCTCGTAGGTTGTGGCTTCAATGAGATACTCAACAACTCGCTCACCAAGGCCGCCTACTACGATGGCAACGAGACCTTCAAGTCTGAGAACCTGGTGAACCTCATGAATCCCCTGAGCAACGACCTCAACGTGATGCGTCAGACCCTCCTCTTCGGTGGTCTTGAGAGCATCGCCCACAACGCCAACCGTAAGAGTGCCGACCTCCGCTTCTTCGAGTACGGCAACTGCTACTATTATAATAAGGAGAGAAAAGATGCCGAGAAGGTGCTCGCATGCTATAGCGAGGACTACCACCTTGGCCTCTGGCTCACCGGTAAGCGCGTGAGTGGCTCATGGGCGCATGCCGATGAAGACGCTTCGGTATACGAGCTCAAGGCATACGTCGAGAACATCTTCGCACGCCTCGGCCTCAATCTGCGCAGCGTCGTGGTGGGCAACCTTACCGACGGCATCTACTCGGCTGCCCTCAGCTACCACACCCGTGGTGGCAAGCTCTTGGCTACCGTAGGTATCGTGAGCAAGAAGATCACCAAGGCCTTCGACATCGACAACGAAGTATACTATGCCGACATCAACTGGAAGAATCTCCTCCAGGCCATCAAGTCGGTGAAGGTAAGCTACACCGAGCTCTCTAAGTTCCCCTCAGTGAAGCGCGACCTCGCCCTCCTGCTCGACAAGAACGTACAGTTTGCCGACATCGAGCGCATCGCCTACGAGTGTGAGCGCAAGCTGCTCAAGGCCGTCGAACTGTTCGATGTATATGAAGGCAAGAACCTCGAGCCCGGCAAGAAGAGCTACGCCGTGAGCTTCATCCTCCAGGACGAGGAGAAGACCCTCAACGACAAGCAGATCGACAAGATCATGAGCAAGCTCATCGCCTCATACGAGAATCAGCTCGGTGCTAAGTTGAGATAAGAATAAGCCTCCCCCAACCCCCTCCCGAAGAGGGGGCTTGCGGGCATCGCGGCTTTAATGGCCTTTAATAGCCCTTAATAACCTTAAAAAAACAAATAACTAAAATAAAAACAAAACACAATGGGAAGAGCGTTTGAATTTCGCAAAGCGAGAAAATTGAAGAGATGGGGCAACATGGCCCGTACATTTACACGTATCGGTAAGCAGATTGCCATTGCCGTTAAGGCAGGTGGTCCCGACCCCGACAACAACTCAGCACTCCGTGCTATCATCGCCACAGCGCGTCACGAGAACATGCCGAAGGACAACATCGAGCGTGCCATCAAGAACGCCTGCGGTAAGGATCAGAAGGACTATAAGGAGATGAACTACGAAGGCTACGGCCCTCACGGTGTAGCCATCTATGTAGAGACCTTGACTGACAACACCACCCGTACTGTAGCCAACGTACGTAGCGTGTTCACCAAGTTTGGCGGTACCCTCGGCACCTCAGGCTCACTCGACTTCATCTTCACCCACAAGTCTATGTTCACCTTTGCCAAGAAGGACGATGTGGATATGGACGAGCTCATCCTCGAGCTCATCGACTTCGGTGTAGAAGACGAGTACGATGAGGAAGAGAAGGAAGAGGGCGGCACC
>JAZKZX010000074.1:0-18691 GCA_045612925.1 Bacteroidaceae bacterium | reverse complement strand
TTCACGATGAGGGTGAGCAGGAGGAGCACGATACCCATATTGATGCCCCATGAGTTGAGCCAGTCGAAGAGGTATACCACGAAGAAGCGGTTCACCCAACGCACGATAGGCCATCCGAAGTAGATGAGCTTGTCGAGGTGGAGGTTCTTACCACTGGTCGAGAGCTTGCTGCTCTCCTTGAGGGTCTGGTATTGGTTGGGGCCGAAGTAGAACTGGAATTGTGATGCCTTCTCGCCCGAGGGGTCGAAGTATACGGTAGTCTCTGCCTGCATGTCCTTGAGGTAGCCACTGCCCTCGTTGATCGATGATGAACTGATCTCGGCAGTCTTGAACAGCTGGTCGGCAATGAAGATGCTGCTGAAGAACTGGTCCTTGAAGGCAATCCACTCAACCCCTGCCAGCTCCTTGGTCTGAGGCTTCACCTCGCTGAGGTGCTCGGTCTCCTTCTCGGTGCGGTAGGTGAGGGTAGTGTAGCGCTGCTCGAAGGTGTATCCCTTCTCTTGCTGGCGCACACGCTGAGCCCAATCTACATTCATGGTCTTCATCGATGAGGGGAAGAAGTTCTGCAAGCCGTGTGCCTGTACGGTGAAGTTGAGCATATAGCTCTCGGGCAGCAGGCGGTAGCTGAAGTCGAGGTGACCGGTGCTTACGGGCATGCGGAATACGAGGGTGCTGTCTGTCACTACGACGGGCTCGAAGTAGAGCTTCTCGGTGACGATATTCTCGTTCTTGCCGTCGAGCATGAAGTTGATGTTCTCATCGTCTTGATTGAAGAGCTCCAAGGGAAGTCCCTCCTGGTTGGTGTAATCCTTGAGGACAGCCGATGTGACGCGTGCACCACGGTTTGAGAAGGTGAGGCGTACCACCTCGTTCTCAAGGGTGAAGGTCTGCTCCTCGCCCTGTGCGGCAAGGAAGAGAGCCGATGTGCTGTCTTGCAAGAGGATTTGGTTGTAGCGAGCCTCGGCCATAGATTGGTCGAGCTCTTGCTGTGCCTGTACCAGGGCAATAGAGTCCTGTACGGCTTTGAGTCGTGCTTGTTCAGCGAGTTGCTCTTCTGAGGGTTGGTTCATCCAGATAAATCCGACCATCACGGCGAATATCAGAATCCAACCGATTACTGTGCTTTTGTTTTCGTTCATTTCTGTTTTACTTGTTGCTTTCTATTATACCTATTATAACTAATAGTAAGCGCAGAGAGCATCTGCGCCTACTAAATTGTCAATTGTCACTTATCCTTTGCCAATTGTTACTTGTTCTCAATCGCTGCCTTGATGAACGAGAGGAACAAGGGGTGGGGCTTGAGCACGGTGCTGTTGTACTGGGGATAGTACTGCACACCGATGTACCAAGGATGCTCAGCCACCTCAACGGCCTCTACGAGCTTGGTGTCGGGGTTGATACCTGTGCACTTCATGCCTGCTGCTTCGAGCTGCTCCTGATACTTCGCGTTGAGCTCGTAGCGGTGGTGATGACGCTCCTGGATGCAGTTGGCACCATAGATTTCTTTGGGCTTGCTACCTTCGATGTGGGCGCAGTCAAAGTTACCCATACGCATGGTGTCGCACAAGTGAGCCTTCTGCTCCTCCATGATGTCGATGACATTGTTCGGAGTGGTCTCGTTCATCTCGCGTGAGTTGGCATCGGCAAGGCCGAGGACATTGCGGGCAAACTCTACCACCATGCACTGCATACCGAGGCAGATACCGAAGGTGGGGATGTTGTTCTCACGAGTGTAGCGAGCTACGATGTTCTTACCCTCGATACCACGCTGACCTGCACCGGGGCCGATGATGATACCATTCATACCTGCGAGCTGCTCGGCTACATTCTCCTTGGTGATATTCTCACTGTTGATGAAGTGCATCTTGAGCTTGCGGTTGTTGTATGTAGAAGCTTGTGATGATGCTTCGAAGATTGACTTGTAGGCATCCTGCAGGTCGTACTTACCTACGAGACCGATATGTACCTCTTCGGTAGCCTTGGCGCGGAGGTCGAGGAACTCCTTCCAGGGGCCGAGTGCGGGCTTGGGACCAGGTGTGATGCCAAACTTGCGGAGGATGATATCGTCCATGCTCTGGTTTTGAAGGAGTACGGGCACCTCATAGATGGTCGATGCATCGATTGACTGGAACACGGCATTCTCGTCTACATTGCAGAAGAGGGCTGTCTTCTTCTTCAAGTCCTCGGGCAACTCATGCTCGGTGCGGAGTACGAGTACATCGGGCTGGATACCGAGCGACTGCAACTTCTGCACAGAGTGCTGTGTGGGCTTGGTCTTGAGCTCACCGGCTGCAGCGAGGTAGGGTACATAGGTGAGGTGTACGCAGAGGGCATTGCGACCAAGCTCAAACTTGAGCTGACGCACACTCTCCATGTAGGGAAGTGACTCGATGTCGCCTACGGTACCACCAATCTCGGTGATGATGAAGTCAAACTGTGATGTAGTACCCAATGACTTCACATTGCGCTTGATCTCGTCGGTGATATGAGGCACCACCTGAATGGTCTTGCCATGATACTCGCCACGACGCTCGCGGTCGATGACACGCTTGTAGATGCGGCCTGTGGTGATGTTGTTGGCCTTGGTCATGTTCACACCGAGGAAACGCTCGTAGTGTCCGAGGTCGAGGTCGGCCTCGTGGCCGTCAACGGTCACATAGCACTCGCCATGCTCGTTGGGGTTGAGTGTTCCGGGATTGATGTTGATATACGGGTCGAACTTCTGGATAGTCACACTATAGCCGCGGGCTTGCAGCAGTTTACCGATAGAAGAAGAGATTACTCCCTTGCCGAGTGAAGAGGCTACGCCTCCAGTCACGAAAATGTACTTTGTCTCAGCCATGATACGAAAAGTTTATATACAGTATTGTTGTTTTTTTCCAAGCTGCAAAGTTAATGATTTTTGGGAAATCTAACGAATAAAATAAAGTTTTAGTTGCTTAAAGTGATAAAAAAAGGACGATGACACCTATTCCTATTGTAAAAATTTGTAACTTCGCGGCTAAATTTGAAATAACACATAATAAATAGGTATAAAATGAAAAGAAAAGCATTATTTGGTAGCTTGTTTTTGTGCTGCTCGGGCTTGATGATGGCCCAGGAGGTAAGTACTGATTCGTTGAGTCAGACTGTAATGAACGATTCTGTTGTTGAGGTAACTGTAGACTCTACTGCTATGGCTTTGCGCCCCTTGACATTGGCAGAGGTTGACTCAGCCTCTCTCGAGCAGGTAAAGGCCGTTGCCGAGATGATTGCAGATCAGTCGCTCGTCGATGCCCAGTTGGTACAGACAGTGTTCTCTGATACGGCCATTGTAAACAAGTACAACCGCGTGTTGGACGAGATGGTAGCAAAGTATGCTGCCGAGGTCGAGAACATCAGTGCTAACGATGCAAATCATGTTAACCCTCTCTACTTCCGCCTGTTTGCTCCGCTCACCTTGTACAAGTCATCAGTGACTCGCGCGTTGAGCATTGATAATGGTGCTGCTGAGACACTCGAAGACAGCCTTCGCTTGGCTGCTATGGCCAGCGGCAAGGATTTGCGCCTGCTCAACGAGCTTGATCGCGTGTTGCTCTCTACCTACCTCACCGCTCCCACCTTCGTGCAGCTCACCGAGGACGAGCTCATGGCCAGCAAGAACTTCTCTGATGAGACCATGAAGAAGGTGTCTGAGAGTGTTAAGTTCGATGCTCCCACCGCAGTTGTGACAGCTCCTATCGAGACCGTTCAGCCCCAGATCGCTACAGAGGTAGTCGTGCAGAAGCCCAACTTCTGGATGACCAAGGGTAGCTTCTCTACACAGATCACCGAGTCATTCTTCTCTCCCAACTGGTATCAGGGTGGTATCAACAACCTCAACGTATTGTCTATGCTTACCCTCGAGGCCAATTATAACAATAAGCGCAAGGTACAGTGGGACAACAAGCTGGATGCTCGCTTGGGCTTCTATCAGAATCAGGGCGAAGATATCGAGTCAAACCAAGACCTTTTGCGTCTGACCTCAAAGCTCAACCTCAAGGCCATCCGCAACTGGAACTACGCTATCGAGGCACAAGGCAACACCCAGATGCTCAACCACCGCGATGCTGATGGCAATATTCAGTCTCGTTTCTTGTCACCTGCCGACTTCTCGTTCACCGTCGGTATGGACTTCAAGAAGAGCTTTGACAAGGGTAGCATATCAATCTTCCCGGGTCCCCTCTCATACAAGCTCAACTATGTGCTCGACGACGCCTTGGCAAGCAACTACGGTATCGAAGCCGGTAAGCATGCCCGTCACGACCTCGGTTCGAAGATTGAGATAAACTTCGACTACAAGATCACTGATGACATCTCTTACAAGACCCGTTTCTACTACTTTACCGGTCGCTATGAATATGTGCAGATGGATTGGGAAAACACCTTGAACTTCCAGGTGAGCAAGTACATCTCTACCAAGCTCTTCTTCCACACCCGTTTCGACGACCTCGTAGATCCCAGTCCCAATTGGAAGTACTTCCAGTTCAAGCAATACCTGATGTTGGGTCTCAACTACACTTGGTAAACCATCGAACCCCTATACATTATTATATATAATATATGCCACAAATATCACAACGCGGCACATTCATGCCCGCTTCGCCTATCCGTAAATTGGTGCCATTGGCCGATGGCGCCAAGGCGAGGGGTATCCATGTATATCATCTCAACATCGGTCAGCCCGACCTCCCTACACCCAAGGCAGCTCTCGATGCTATCCGCAATATCGACCGCACGGTGCTCGAGTATAGCCCCTCGCAGGGTTACCTCAGCTATCGTACCAAGCTGGTCGACTACTACAAGAAGTACGACATCAACCTCACTGCCGACGATATCATCATCACCACCGGTGGCTCCGAGGCGGTGTTGTTCTCCTTCATGGCCTGCCTCAATCCCGGTGACGAGATTATCATGCCCGACCCCTTCTATGCCAACTATCAGGCCTTTGCCATCTCAGCAGGTGCAGTCATCCGCACCATCCCTACCACTATCGAGGAGGGATTCTGCTTGCCTAAGGTAGAGCGTTTCGAAGAGCTCATCAACGAGCGCACCAAGGCCATCATGATATGTAACCCCAACAACCCCACGGGCTACCTCTATTCGCGCCGCGAGATGAACCAGATACGCGACCTCGTGAAGAAGTACGACCTGTACCTCTTCTCCGATGAGGTATACCGCGAGTTCATCTACACAGGCTCGCCCTATATCTCGGCTTGTCACCTCGAGGGCATCGAGGATAATGTTGTGCTCATCGACTCAGTGTCGAAGCGCTACTCCGAGTGTGGTATCCGCATCGGTGCCTTGATTACCAAGAATAAGGAGCTGCGCCAGGCCGTGATGAAGTTCTGCCAGGCACGCCTCAGTCCTCCTCTTATCGGACAGATTGCTGCCGAGGCATCGCTCGACGAGCCCGAGGCATACACACGCGAGACTTATGACGAATATGTAGAGCGTCGTAAGTGTTTGATCGATGGGCTCAACCGCATCCCCGGTGTATATAGTCCCATCCCCATGGGAGCCTTCTACACTGTAGCTCGTCTGCCGGTCGATGATAGCGAGAAGTTCTGCGCATGGTGCTTGAGCGAGTTTGACTACGAAGGCGAGACCGTCATGATGGCTCCTGCCAGCGGATTCTATACTACTCCTGGAGCAGGCCGCAATGAGGTGCGTATCGCCTATGTGCTCAAGAAGGATGACCTTCAGCGTGCACTTGTTGTGTTGCAAAAGGCGCTCGAAGCCTATCCTGGTAGAACTGTTTAATAAGGAGCCCATAGCTCATTACTGGAGTTTAGAAGTTTAGGAGTTACGCTCCGCTTAGGAGTTTGGACAATACCGCAATTACGCGAGAGCAGAGATAAGCTTGCTTAATCTATGCCGAGCATCGCGGTATCAACACAGTTAATACCGCAATTACGCGAGAGCAGAGATTTATCATAGTCAAAAGTATCGTCTATACTCCTCGACTCCTATACTCCTAAAAAAACCGCGGCAGAGCCGCTAAATCACTACTCATAGCCCCAAAGACATGGAATCATTCATCGCTCGTCGCCTATATAAGAACGAACAAGGCAGCCGCAAGGTGTCGCGCCCTGCCGTGCTCATAGCCCAAGCCGGCGTCGCTTTGGGCTTGGCGGTGATGTTGGTGACCATAGCCATATCTTTTGGCTTCAAGTATGAGGTGCGTGCCAAGGCCGTAGGGTTTGGCTCGCATCTGCATATTAGCAACTACGATGCCGGCCAATCCTTCGATGCGCAGCCCATCGCCGCAGACTCGGCATTGTTTAATACATTAAGCCGCTTCGACGAGATAGCCCATGTGCACCCCTATGTGTCCAAGCCGGGTGTGTTCCGCACCGACAATGACTTCATGGGATACATGCTCAAAGGGGTGGGAGAGGACTACGACCTCTCATTCTTCGAGCATCATCTCAAGGAGGGTGAGATACCTCAGTTTTCAGCCAGCACCATATCAAATAAGATTGTCATCTCTCGCGAGATTGCCGATAAGTTGCAGCTCTCCGTAGGTGATAAGGTCGACTCCTACTTCCTGCAAGGCACGCTGCGTGCTCGACGCTACACCGTGGCAGGCATCTATGAAACAGGCTTTGCCGAGTACGACCGTCTCTTTGTGCTCACCGACCTCAAGGCCGTGCAGGCCCTCAACCGCTGGGAGCCCGATCAGGTCACTGGCGTAGAGATCATGCTTGCTAACTTCGGAAAGGTAGAGCCCATGAACTGGGAGTTGGGCTCTCTGCTCGACCGCACCGAAGACTGCTACGGTGAGGAGTACTTCGTACAATCTGTCATCGACATCAACCCCGGCCTGTTTGCATGGCTCGATGTCCTGGATATGAATGTATGGCTCATCCTCTCCCTGATGATTGGTGTGGCAGCCTTCACGATGATCTCCGGATTGCTCATACTCATCCTCGAGCGTACCCAGTTTATCGGCGTGCTCAAGGCCTTGGGCGCCAGCAATGCCTCGGTGCGCAGCATCTTCCTCCGTTTTGCCCTGCTCATCGTATGCAAGGGCATGTTCTGGGGCAATGTCATAGGTTTAGGATTATGTGCAGCGCAGAAGTTCACAGGACTCATCACCCTCGACCCCAAGAACTACTACCTCGACACCGTGCCCATCACCTTCAACTGGGGCTTCATCATCACGATCAACATCGTCATGTTCATCCTCTCAGCCCTTGTCCTCCTCATCCCCTCGGGACTCATATCCCGCATCCACCCCACGAAGGCCATGCGTTTTGAGTAGCTCATAGCTTGTTTCAGGAGTTTAGGAGTAAGGGAGTTACGCTGCGCTTAGGAGTGTAGACAATAGTCCGCGGAAGAAACATTCGTCTTTACTCCTTCACTCCTATACTCCTTTACTCCTCAAGAATAGCAGCATAGGCGCTAAAGCTCCCATGGCGTACATGCATGCAATGGAAAGATTGCAGGCCTGCAATGAGAAAAATCTCTTTGTCCGATAATTTTATTGCAGCCTTTCAATAGATTTATTGACTGTATCCGATTGGCGAAAAGCCTCTGTCCGTTTCGAAAAATCCCTTTGTAGATTTTTTCTCGTCTAGGCCTACACGAGATTTTTTGTAGGGCAAGACGAGCTCTCGTCTTGGGCAAGAAAAGGTCCCATCCTTGGGGCAGACCGATGTGTCTGCCCGAAAAAGGGGGACAGTCACCGAGTAAACGATTTTTATTTTTGCCCTGGCACGGATAAGGAACCATAGCCTCTATTCAATTACATTTTTGCCACCTGGCATGTTTTTACTTTTGGATTATTGTACAAGTATAGTGTTGTAATGCACAGAGTATTAGCTACTACCAGCACACTCTAACTTGCATATTAAAAAACTGCCAACCCCTAAAAATGTAATTGCATGGCATCCTTGCCAGGCCAAAAATCAAATTTTATTACTCCAGACAAAACGCTTTTTCGCATCAACTTAAAAAAATTCCCTACCCTCAACGATGAGAGTAGGGATAAAAGAGCAATCCTGACTTGTCGCGACTATCACACCGCATCATCGGTAATCCAAATCTTTTCGATGTTGTACTTCTCCATAATAGTAGGTTTATACAAACGTAGGTAATATTTTTATAACCCACAAGCCTTGCCGAGAGAAAAATCGGCATTCATACCGCGAATCTCAAAAAAATGTAGTACCTTCGCACTGTATGAGCAAGAATCTCTACATAATAGCAGGATGTAATGGTGCGGGTAAAACAACGGCATCATATACCGTTTTGCCCGATATCTTAGAATGTAGAGAATTTGTCAATGCTGATGAGATTGCTAAAGGACTATCGCCCTTCAATCCCGAGAGCGTGGCATTTGAAGCGGGAAGACTGATGTTGCAGAGGATAGACGATTTGCTCGAAGCCAATGAAACCTTTTCCATTGAAACCACATTAGCCACTAAGTCGTATGTAAATTTGGTGCGTCGTGCTCAACATCAAGGCTATTTCGTCCATCTCATATTCTTCTGGCTCGAGTCGCCAGAGTTAGCCATCAATCGTGTTGCCGAACGAGTGAGCAAGGGCGGTCATAACATACCCGTGGATGTCATCAGAAGACGTTATGTGGCAGGATTGAAGAACTTGTTTGAACGCTTTGCCAATGAGGTAGATTTATGGATGATATATGACAACAGCCGTACGCCGCGTACATTCGTGGCACAAGGCGGTAAAGCGATGAACACAACCATAGCATCAGAAGTTATTTATAATAAAATGAAGCACTATGTCTGATAAGGAAGTAAAAGAATTTATGGCTAAGTTGGATGCCGGACTTAAACTGGCTGAAAAGCGTATGCTGCAAGAGAAGGCATTGCGCAACGAGACCGTCGTGATGTATTCAGAGAAGGACGGAATACAGTACATCCCCGCCAAGCAAGTCATATCAGAGAATGCCATGTTTCAGTAGTCGATAGCATTCTCAATATATTTCGACTTCTTGTCACACAACCCCCTACATCCTCCCGACCCACATCAACGGTCGGGAGTTTTTAGTTAATCCCTATCCCTACACAAGCCTTGCCGAGAGAAAAATCGGCATTCATGCCGCGAATCTCAAAAAAATGTACTAATTTCGCACTGTCACTCACGCCACCATCCCCTGAAGATGTGTCGTGTGGGCGACAAGACATATTGAAAGGCGTTTACTACGCTTTGGTTTTGGCGATTAGAAATCCTGGAAAAATTTCAAATATCCTGTCAAAAACAAGGCAACGGTGAGTGCCCCTTGGTTGTATATCTATACAGCCCTCATTGTGTCACAGCCATTGGTGTACCCCTACACCAATGGCAACTTTGGGCACAGTTAGGGTGTTAGTATATGCATATAGCGTGGGCTTTCGCATGTTGTTCGTTTCATAGGATAAGGTCATTCCAGGAACCACTAATCATGAAACGAGTAAGCAACAGTGCAGGGCTTCACGCTTTTCTTGTGTATATATTAACTAAATAATACTCAAACAATCGCAGTCGTAGAAGTCCGTGGCTGCACTAAGCAGAGGCAAAGCCTCACTAATGCTATGGCACGGATATATGACAATATCGAGGTCAAGTTTACCGACGGTCTGCAAGGAATCATCAGCAATGTTGGGGTCAAGCGCATTGATTGCTGTGTCGGTTATTTCAATCTTCGCGGATGGAACTTGATAGTTGACCACATTGATACTCTTCCCGGTGACTATGTCTATGAAAATGATGACCGCAAGTTGCGCATCTGTCGCTTGCTCATCGGTATGCACCGCCCCGATGAGGAGTTGATACGCAGTCTATATTCAAGGCACGACACACTGCCCGATGCTGAATATGCTATGCAGTGCAAGATGCAAATAGCGCGGGAGTTCAGAAAACAACTACTGCTTGGCGTGCCCACCAAGACGGATGAATGGACACTCCGTCGTCTTTCCACTCAGATGAAGGAGGGAAAGGTATGTGTAAAGCTCTACCTAAAAGAACCATTGCACGCCAAGCTCTATTTGGCCCATCGTCCGTCCGACAACTTCAACAAGATACAGGCCATAATGGGTAGTAGTAACCTTACCTATTCAGGACTTACTAAGCAAGGCGAACTCAATGCCGAGTTTGCCGATAGTGACTGTGCCGAGAAGTTAGCCAACTGGTTTGATGACCGTTGGAACGACCGCTTTTGTCTCGATATAACAGAAGAACTCATCAAAATCATCGATGATAGTTGGGCTGGCGAAGAGGATATTCCTCCCTATTACATTTACTTGAAGACGGCCTACCATTTGAGCCAAGATGCACGCAATGGCATCAAGGAGTTTACCCTATCGCCAGAGTTCAAGCGCGAGTTGTTTGACTTCCAACAGACCGCCGTAAAGATTGCTGCCAAGAACCTCAACAATGACAAACGCAACGGAGCCATGATAGGTGATGTGGTAGGTTTGGGTAAGACCATCACAGCCTGTGCCATTGCCAAAATCTACGAGATGACCTTTGCCAGCAGTACGCTCATCATCTGCCCTGCCAACCTGCAGGACATGTGGCGCAAGTATGTAGCAAAATATGACTTGAAAGCCGACATCATGTCAATGTCCAAACCGATTGATATAGA
This sequence comes from Bacteroidaceae bacterium, assembly GCA_045612925.1. GTDB lineage: Bacteria > Bacteroidota > Bacteroidia > Bacteroidales > Bacteroidaceae > UBA1189. The sequence goes on along the minus strand of JAZKZX010000074.1, from coordinate 8,076 downwards.
GTCGGCAAGATACTACAGACTGATCATCGTGGATGAAAGTCACAACCTGCGCAACTCAAACGGAAAGCGATACCAGAACATACGCAGCCTTATAGAGCACCAAGACAGTAAAGTACTGTTACTCACGGCAACTCCCTACAACAAGGACTTCGCCGACCTCAGCAACCAACTTCGTCTATTCATCAGCGAAGACCAAGACCTCGGCATTCGTCCTGAGGAGTATATCCGTTCATTGGGTGGTGAACGCGAGTTCCAACGCCAGCATAGCGACATCCATATGCGCTCCATCAAGGCATTTGAAAAGAGTCCTTATGCCGATGATTGGAATGAACTGATGAAACTATTCCTCGTTCGTCGTACCCGCACATTCATCAAGGAAAACTATGCCAAGACCGATGAGACATCGCAACGCAAATACCTGCAGTTCCCCGATGGCACCCGCTCATATTTCCCCGAACGCCTACCACGTGCCATTAAGTTCAAGACCGTCCCAGGCGACCAATACAGTCGCCTCTACTCGGCCGAAATGATAGCCCTTATGGAGGAACTGAAACTTCCTCGATACGGTCTGATACATTTCTACGACGAATTCAAAGCAACGGGAATCAGAGCCCACGAAAGGCAGATTGTAGAGAATCTATCCCGTGCCGGCCAGCGCATGATGGGATTCTGCAAGAGTACCTTCTTCAAGCGTATCGATAGCAGTGGCTTCGCCTTCTTGCTCACAATATATAGGCACATCCTGCGCAATGCCGTCTTCATCTATGCCATCGACAACAAACTGCCTTTACCTATCGGAGATGAGAACACCTTCCCCGATGAGTATATGGAAGATGCCGATATGAATGAGAATATCTTTGGCGATGCTCTCGACCCTGAGCGTGTGATAGAAGAAGAGGAGTTGATAACCTTCCCCAAAGAGATGGAGGTATATATGCGTAAGGCCAAGGAGTATTACAATATCATCACGGCCAAGAACAATTGTGCTTGGATTGATCCCAAATACTTCAAACGTACGCTCAAGCAGCAATTGCGCAAGGACTGTGATATCTTGCTCAGCATGATAGCCCTATGCGGTGATTGGAATCCTGATACTGACCCCAAACTCAACGAACTGGAGACATTGCTCAACGTCACTCACAAGGATGATAAGGTAATCGTCTTTACCCAATTCTCTGATACAGCCAATTACATATACAAGCAACTCCAGCGCCGAGGATTCAAGCATATTGCTTGCGCTACGGGTGGCAGCAAGAACCCCACAGACTTGGTTGAGCATTTCTCACCGAAGAGTAACGACAAGAACTATTCGCTCGATGATCAACATCGTATAATGATTGCTACCGATGTGCTCAGTGAGGGTCAGAACCTGCAGGACTCACACGTCATCACAAACTTTGACTTGCCTTGGGCTATCATCCGACTCATCCAACGTGCTGGTCGTGTCGACCGTATCGGTCAGGAGGCCGAGCAAATCTATTGCTACTCCTTCTTCCCTGCCGATGGCGTGGAGGAGATTATCAACCTACGTGGCCGACTCAATGACCGCATCAACGAGAATGCCAATATCGTAGGTAGCGATGAAGTCTTCTTTGAAGGTAACGAAAAGAACCTGCGTGATATGTTTAACGAGAAGAGTGGTTCGCTCGATGATGACGACGATAGCGATGTAGACCTCTCGTCACAAGCCTATCAGATATGGAAGAATGCTACTGATGCCAATCCACGACTGAAGGAGATTATTCCTTCACTGAGCAATGTTATCTATGCTACGAAGAGCACCGATGAACTTGCCCAGAATGGCGTGGTCACCTATGCCAAGACCCACAATGACTTTGATGTACTCACTTGGCTGGACGATAAAGGTAACATCATCAGCCAGTCGCAGAAACGTATCCTCAATGCTATGGCTTGCGATGCCAACACACCGGGCATAGAGCCTCACGATAACCATCACGACCTTGTATCTCAAGCCATAGACACCATCAGCAACGAGACTACAAGCATTGGAGGCATCTTGGGTAACCGATTCAGTACGCGCTATAAAATAAGCAACCTACTCGAAAACTACTATCAGAATCCGCCTAATCTCTTCTTCTCGCAAGAGAACAAAGACCTTCTGAAACTGGCCATCGACGATATCTACAACTATCCATTGCTCGAAAGTGCTAAATTTACGCTTGGCCGTATGTTGAAAAACAGAACCGGCAGTGATGAGATAGTAGAGTGTGTGCTCGAGATGCGCAAAAACTTCAGCCTCTGCCGCATAGAAGAGGATAAAGGAATCTACAAAGATCCATCCATTATCTGCTCAATGGGCATCAAGTACCAATCCTAAACTAATACCCCGATATGAGAAGAAACACATTTAACCAATATATCAAAGAGAACGATTTCAAGGGTCTCTTTATCTCCGAGATGGGTTGGAACCGCTTTCATGGACAAGCCGACATACAACCCTTTGACATTGACGACACAGTATATCAGATGACTACCATTGCCGAGCGTAGTGGATTTCAGATTATCACTTGCCCTGTCAATGCTATCCCTACGACTACGGCTTGCCGAAAGATAGATTACAAACTGCGTCGCAATGCCAACGACTACATCTGCATATTCTATATCCCCAACACGGAACATCACCAATGGATGGCACCTATCAAGACGGTCGAGAAGCGCGACGTAGTCACCGTAGAGTACGAGACTGCCGATAAGGCCGACTTCCTCTTCTCTAAAGTGGACGCACTCTCGTTTGACTTGGGCGAGGTGACAACCATCGTAGATGTCAAGGAGCGCATACAGGGAACATTTGCCATCAACTCAGAGAAGATTACCAAGGACTTCTATACTGGATTCAAGAAGGAGCACAAGGCATTTGCCGATTTCATCACAGGCATAGACGATCACATCGTAGCCAAAGACAACCGTAATAAGCAATGGTACACATCGGTCATGCTCAACCGTCTGATGTTTTGCTACTTCATCCAGAAGAAGGGGTTCCTCAATGGAGATTTCGACTACCTACAAACCAAACTCAAGTGGGTGCGCAAAGAGCAGGGCGAAAACCGTTTCTTCCAATCGTTCTATCGAGGATTCTTGTCAGAGCTCTTCCACGATGGACTCAATGCACCGATACACGATGCTGAGTTTGAACGCAAGTACGGACGCATTCCCTACCTGAATGGTGGCATGTTCGACGAACACCAGTTGGAACGCGACTATGCCAACATCGACATTAGCGACGAAGCCTTTATTCGCCTGTTCAACTTCTTCGACACTTGGCGTTGGCATCTCGATACACGCATTACAGCAAGCGGAAAGGACATCAATCCTGATGTGCTGGGCTACATCTTTGAGCAGTACATCAACGACCGTGCACAGATGGGGGCCTACTACACGAAAGAGGACATCACGGAGTATATCGGCAAGAATTGCATCATTCCCTTCTTGATAGACAAGACAGCAGAGAAATCGCCCCAAGCATTTGTCTCCGATGGTTTTGTATGGAAAACACTTCGCGAGAGTGGCAACAGATACATCTACGATGCCGTAAAGAAAGGATATACGGAAGACTGGGCGCAACAGATTCCCGAAAACATTGCCATTGGCATTGATACCACGCAATCCAATCTCTTGGAGCGTCGTGCAGCATGGAACACTAAAACGGCGGAGCACTTTGCACTACCTACAGAAATATGGCGCGAGACCATCGAACGCCTGCAGCGTTGCGAAAACATTCTGCAAAAGATTCAAGGTGGAGAGATTACCCAAATCAACGACTTCATCACCTACAACCTCGACATACGCTCCTTTGCCTACGACTTGCTGCGCAATGCCGATGACCACCTGTTTGTACTCCACTTCTACAAAGCCTTGCAGAATGTCACCATCCTCGACCCTACGTGTGGTAGTGGTGCGTTCCTGTTTGCTGCGATGAACATCCTCGAACCTCTCTACGAGGTATGTATCGAGCGTATGCAAGAGTTCAATGCACAAAACCCATTGTGGTTTAAGGCTGAGTTGGAGGAGATTTCTCATAAGTATCGTAGCAACATACAATACTTCATCTTCAAGAGCATCATCCTCCGCAACCTCTATGGAGTGGATATTATGGTAGAGGCCACCGAGATTGCCAAGCTGCGTCTCTTCCTCAAGATGGTAGCCGTAGTAGAGGTAGACAAGCGTGCCGATAACCTTGGCCTCGACCCCTTACCCGATATTGACTTCAATATCCGTTGTGGAAACACTTTGGTCGGGTATGCTACGGAAAAGGAACTTGAAAACGATTTGAAATATGGTGGCGACCTTTTTGCTAATGAGGAATTTAGAGAGAAAGTAGAACAAGAAATGTTGCTCGTCTCAATGGCATACGATACATTCAAATCGGTGCAATTGAATCAAGGCGAAGATATGGCAACCTTCAAGCAAGCAAAGTGGGATCTCAAACAACGATTGCTCTCTTTGAACGACTTACTAAACCACCGTATGCATGCCACAGCCAATTACCTGACATACGAAGAATGGCTCAAGTCTCATCAACCTTTCCATTGGCTTGCGGAGTTCTATCAAATCATCAAAGGAAATGGTGGATTTGATGTGATAATTGGTAACCCACCGTATGTAGAGTATAGCAAAGTCACGTATAAACTATCAGTATCAAGTTATTCTACTTTAAGTTGTTCAAATCTACATGCGTTTGTTGCAGAGAGGTCTTATTATATAGGTTGTCATAACTCCAAAATAGGATTAATTGTCCCATTGCCTTCTATTAATACAACAAGAATGCAACCATTACAGAAGATTATTAAACCTGATAAGTGTAACTCTATTTGGATTTCCTCATACGATGAACGACCAAGCAATTTGTTTAATGGAGTAGACCAAAGATTGATTATCGAAATAATCAGTAAGGGGACATTACCCAATATATATACTACAGGTATTATTAGATGGCAAGCAGAACATAGAGGTTGGTTATTCGATACAATTAAATATGCGAATCAAAGTTCTAGTTCTGTTAATAAAACAGATAGTATCCTTAAGATTAAGTCCCCATTGGAATGCCAAATCATAGATAAATTTTATGATTCAAAACCTTTGTCTATTAACAAAAGCAATTCGCGCCAGATTACAAATGATACATTCTTTTATCGTTCAGCAGGCGGTCGATATTGGAAGGTCTTTCTAGACAAAGATTTTGGAACAGGTAATTCAAGTGAAAAACATGCAACTATAAATGGGATGTCAAAATATGTAGTTATCTCAATATTGAGTAGTGATCTATTTTGGTGGTATTATTCTTCTCATTACGATATGTTTAACCTTGGGGATTATCAGATATTTGGTTTTAGATATACTACATCAATAGAAGAAACAAATAGACAATTGGCATATTTAGGAGAACAATATATCCATCATCTTGAAAGTAATTCTATCATAAAGCAAGTTAACACTAATCATGGAATTGTAACTCAAAAGCAATATTATGCTAGAAAATCGAAATCAGTCATAATCGAAATCGATAAGGTTTTGGCCAAGCACTACGGCTTCACCGAAGAAGAGTTAGACTTTATCATCAATTACGACATTAAGTATCGCATGGGAGACGAATTGAATGAATAACACCCCCACATACTTCGGAAATAAAGCATTGCTCAATGTGCAGAAAGTGGGATTTCTTGCTTCGCGCAAGATTTCCACACTCTCTGTTCTACCTGCACTCGATTGGGCAATGCAAGTCTGCAAGCAAAGAGACATCGCTATTGTTAGCGGATTCCACTCACTGATGGAGCGCAACGTGTTGAAACTCCTCCTCCAAGGACAATGCGGCATCATCATTGTTCTCGCTCGAGGAATGTATCGTAAACTCCCCAAACAATACGAAGAGGCCATGAACCAAAACCGTCTCCTCATCATCTCCTACGAAAAAGAGACCATCACTCGAGTCTCCGAAGAGTCAGCCCACAATAGAAACGAGCGAGTACGCGAACTAGCAGACGAAATGTATCAATAACGTAATAAGTATATCATGAAATTTAATCCCACCCAATACTATGCATGTCGAAAAATGAAAGATTTGGAGGACGTGAATCGTCTGATATATGATATTAAAGTAATGGGATGGCCCACTCCTGAGCAGTGCGAACAGTTTTGTGAACAGATAAAAAGAACGTGTGATGAACAACTGATTGAGTACTACAAAAGGAGCGTATACGACAAGCAACCTCACTTGAAAGCGAGTAAAGTCCTTCAGGAACAAACAAAAAAGAAGAAAAAGAACAAAGTTGTTTACGCAACATCCTCTATCACTTGTATGGGGAAAGCGCTAATCTTTATGAATGGAAGGATACAATATGGCAACTATGTTATGAATACCAAACAAGCCTTTGCAGTGCACAAATCAATCATGGCAAAGGTGGAGGGGGCATATAGAATCAAACTATGTCATGATAACACCTTCTACTTCGAAAAAGGTGAACTACCACGTTTACTTATAGTTGTAGAAAATGCGTGCCACGATTTTATCTCACATCAGTTGAAAGGATGGACTAAAAACAAACTTGAGAAGATAAACGAATACATTGCATATGTAAGGGACATAAACTTTAAAGTGTTTGTAGAGATAGATACGGAGTCCTTTGACGAAGATACTCAAACCTATAAAATGAGTTTGAAGGATATACCATTTAACCTGATAGACTTGCAAAAAGAGGGGGAATGGAAATATGAATATGAAAGTAAGGTCAAGGACTTAGTATTGATACCTTCTGTCTATAGAGAATCGTACATAAAAACCTATCCTAATCCGCTGCATCTGAACGAGATCAATAGGACGTTTAGAGATGAAGTCATAAGTATCATCAAAGAAAACTGTTCTTACACTATTGATGAGTACGAATTGGATGAGCTCTATGGAAAATCAAAGAAGGGATTTAATGTCTCAGTAAAAAGAGCCAATGACACATTGGGACATGTTATCTTACTGCCCTATCTCTCTGATAGCATTGACATAATGGTCAAACAAATAAAGAATCCAGGGAAGTTATTTCATTTTACGCAAGATAGTAAAACTTCGATAAAGGAGGCTATAAATGGTTGCCAGTTTAACGAGTATTCAAGATTAGACATTCAACTCGATAAATGCCTAAAGTTAATAAATGGTGATGAGAAAATGACAGATTATGTCGTTTGGAGATATCCCTATTTTGGTTATGGGGGATTGAATCCTCTATATAACATCAACGATGATAGATATGAAGAATGTCATCCGAGATGTGATGAACTGTTTGCTAATTATATAAGAGGTAAGTGTAATAATATATTGTATTTTAGAGACCCCAATGCGCATTGCAGTTCAGATAATCTTTATCCTTTTAGATGTTATTTACTGGTAAGGGGAAAGTATATTGTCTTGTTCGCTTTAAATTCAGATTTGAGCACGTATGTGTTCAGAATCGATGAAGATAAAACTGAGATGGCATTATTCTTGATTTGGGCATATTTTAGCTCGTATCTTTGCAATAAGCGTGAAGGCAAGCATCTGATGATTGGATATCTATTCAAAAACTTCGGAATAGAAGATTACTGGAGAGTCGATCCCATAAGCAAGAATGAAAACGGCACTTATGATTTCACTCCATACTCTGTGGAGGAAATCATAGGAAACTGCTATTGGTATTGAAAGAACTTAATCACCAGCCACCTCGGATGAGAGAGTAGCGCCGTCATCGGGTCGAGCAAATCATCTGGGGTGGCTTGGTTCTTTAGCAATGTAACCTTTCTACCACCTCATCCTTGCCCTCTTCACGCCCAATTCCCAAGCTAGATGAAAAGAACGCAGCCACGGGATGTTAAACCGGTGTGGTGCGGATAGGGTGGGTGAAAGAAGAGGTTAGATGAGGTAGGAGAGTGGGTGAATAAAAAAAAGAACTCCCGCTCAGCAATGCTGGACGGGAGTGAGTCTTGTGGTGAAGCTTGTGATTAAGCCTCCTCAGCGGGAGCTTCCTCAGCAGTAGCCTCGGCAGCAGCTTCAGCCTCTGCCAACTTAGCAGCAGCCTTCTTCTCAGCTACCTTCTG
>JAZKZX010000073.1:0-23239 GCA_045612925.1 Bacteroidaceae bacterium | reverse complement strand
CAATATAGACATCTTGCCATAACCTCATTCCTCCTCTATCGTTATGGGTTCCACGCCTACTGCACCTATACAGTCCTTGCAGCAGGCAAGCAGTAGCGACATGCGGTCGCGAGCATCAATCTTCCAGTTCTTCTCGGCTATGTCGAGGAGCCAACCTTCGGGTATCAGTCCATCAAAGAAGGGAAACAACACCTTGTCGCGGTAAGGCTCCTCTCTCAATGGCAGAGTTAGACTCACCGCCTCTGCACTGGGCAAAGCCAAGTAATTGGTATCATACACAAAGGTGTATCCGCTCTCATCTTCCGTCAACGTGCCAGCTTTTATGCCTCGGCACCATACCATAGCCTGCTTCATCACTCATCCGTTTTAGTCATTGGCACTGCGCCCACTTCGGCTCCGAAGAGGTTGAGTATCTGATTCACCTTATCGAGGCGTAGCGTCTGTTTCCCTTGCTCCAGTTCGCGCACAAAGCGCAAGCCCACACCCGACTTCTCGGACAGGTCCATCTGCGTCAAGTTATATTGCTTGCGCATAGCCTTCACATATTTGGACAATGTCATCTGTTCCATAGTATAACATTTTATACCCTTTCGGGGACAAAGATAATGAAATAATCCTGTTTTACACCTCTTCGGGTATAAAATAATACTTTAAAAGTCTCATTACCCCCATTCGGGTATAAAAGAAACAACAAAGAACACGCCTCAATGTCTGGAATTATATATGATCAAGAGAGAGCAGACGAACTATTTACAGGCTCCACCAAACGAAACGCTCAGAAATCCCGTACAAAAAAATCATAACATATTGGTAGGAAATCCTTCGGTTTGCTTACACAGCGTCGAAATCGAAAGTATAGACTTTTCCGTTCCTATGGCAGAGTGTCATTGGTTCTCAGTCTTCCGCTTACTTCCTGCATTTTCCTAATCGCCCGTGGCTGCGTTCTTTTGGCTTGGTTTGGGGATTGGGCGGAAATAAAGCAAGAATGAGGGATTAGAACAAACAATCTGCAAGGCCTTCAAGGTGCGTCTAACTCCTCTACAATCCTAATGTATTTCCGTTGGCGACAAATTGCAAACACTTATTGTTTGTTTGCTTATTTTTATTTGTTTTCGAAGGATTATAGGTCTTTAATCTTTGTGATTTGTCGCCTAAAGAGAAATCCATGAGCTTCACGAGGAAAAATGTTTGAATTTTGTCGCGGAGCTTTTTGCATGGTAAGAATTTCTTGCCTCCTTTCTCATTTTCCCCTCAAACTATGAATTAGTTTAAGTAAAACAGCGTTCATTCAGTCCCCCAAATCTATGAATTAGTTCCTTTTTGGCCCCTTTTCATACCCCCTAAGACATCCACCAGGATAGTTTCTCGGTATACTTCCTATCTTATGAGATGATATCTCTGGTTCTTTCTCCTAAATCTATGAAATAGCAAAACGTGATGTTGATTTTCTAATACTTATGGCTATTTCTCACTACATTATACTATTGTTTTCAAGTTTTCGACAAATTCCCAACACTTCTCGACAAATTCCCAACACTTCTCGATAAAACCTCAACAATTATCTACTATCTTAGCAGATAATGAGATATGTGAGCCTATATTCGGCGACAAATATCAAATACCTATGCTAAGAAAATGTCAAATTTCCTATACTGAATTTTTAGAAAACTGATTTTCGACAAGAGCCAATATCTATTGTTGCCTTTTTGTCGAAAAGTTCCTATTGTTTCCTATATCGACAGTTTTTTATTGGGGCTTTGTCTAATAAGTGTTTGTTATTTGTCGCCGATTGTTGGCGGTTTGTCAAGAAGTACTGGCTTCTCGTCGCGACCTATCCATCAAAGAGAATGCTTCCAAATTCCCCGTAATCCCCTTCATTCCTAACTTTTTTCCGTATGGGGGTGCAAAGTTCTTCCTCTTACAGCTGACGGTTCCCCTTTTCCAAAAGTTTGATGCGTTGCTGCTGCTCTTGTATAATGTGCTGCATTATAGTCAGAGTATTCTGTATCTCGGCTATCGCATCGGTCATCTGTTTTATCTGCTCCTCTTTGCTCTGCTTGGCCTCGTTTCGTTCCTTCGGTGTGGGGTAGTTATACTTCATATTCATGGGTATGACGGCCTGCTTCAGCGCTTCGCATCGGTCGGCAAACTGTTTGTCGGTAAAGCACGAAGGTATACTTTTCATAGGGCAGGTAATGAAGTGTTGCATATTGATGCACATGCCATTACACAAGTTCACCAGCGTATATGCCGTGATGCGTGTGAAGTCGCTCGCCCATTTTCTATTGCGACAATCCTCATATCCTGCGGCATTCATCAGTTTATAGGTTGGTACGCCAAACCTTCCGCGTTCTCCTTTGAGTAGCTCGTTGATGAATTCCGAGTCAAACGATGCAGCTTCATAAGCAAAGGCTGGCGTAGGTCGTGTCACCGACCCTGTTCCACTCACATAGAAGAAACATCCTACAGGTATATGAAAAGTGTTGCATATATCCATCAGGTCACACATCTTAATATCGTGCGACTCGTTCAATACATGACGCATAAAATCCTTACTCTTGCCGCTCATCAGGCCGATTTTGAAGCGTGCCACACCCGTCATCTCATCGAGGTGTTCCAATAGCCAATAGTTAAATTCGTACATGTTTTACATTTTTAATTGCTGTAATAAAAATTTTCGAGCCTAAGTCTTTAACCTTTGTAATTTGTCGCATTCAATGTTCTTGCTCCTACATGCTATGGTTCTTGCTCCGCAAGGCTTCAAGCTGCAGTTTTATTTCCTGCTGTTCTTGTTTGATTTCCACGAGCATCTGCTGAATGCTCTCCAATGTGGCGGTGTTTTCTTTTGCGGCTTCCCTTGCAGCTCTTGCTTCTGCTCTATATTTGAGTTTGTATTTATCTCCATATTTACCGTCTGCACAGATTCGCGAGGCGCACAATTCAGCACAGCGTTCCTCTAGTTGTTTTTGTGTAAATGCAACTGGAACGCTCTTCATGGGGCATGCAATGATGCGGTGCATACCGAGACACATGCCGTTACATAACTTTACAAGTCCTTGAGCGGTAATTCTTCGCATATCCTTCGTCCACTTGCGGTTGCGGCAGTCAGCATTGCCTGCCGCGTTCATAATCTTGTAAAGTGGAACCTCGTAGCGGCTCTTCTCACCACGCAGCAGTTCGCCCAAGATGGTCATATCAAACTGCGCAGGTTTATAATCGAAGACTGCTGTTGCCGTCGTTATTGCCTCCGTCCCTTTAAGATAGAAGAAATTACCTACTGGTATACGCAGTGCGTCGCACACATCCATGAGGTCGCCCATCTTAATGTTGCGCGATTCTAGTATGACATGGCGCATAAAGTCCTTACTCTTTCCGCTCATCAATCCTATGCGTGAACGAGCGATTCCCGTCACCTCGTCGAGGCGTTCTAATAAATGATAATTAAATTCGTACATATTTCTTAATTTTATACGTGAATAAATTGTGATATAAAAAATTTCTAGCCTATTTCCGCGCAAATGTATGCGTTTTTTTGATAAGAAAAAAGAATTTTGATAAAAATATTATTGTTTCGTAAAAACTCTATCTGTCTATTACTTTGTTATATTGCTTGATTGTTGTGTATTGTTTGCTGAACTCTAATGAGTTAAGAGTCTGTGCTGGCTCTTGTTGGTAAAATCTAAATTTTGCCGATGAAAACTTTATTATTAATAATGCGCGAAAAGTGATTGTAAAATAAACTATAAATAGTAAATATTCTAGCTTATCAACTTTGGAGTTTGCAGTTGCACTATCACGATTTATTTTCGGTATAAGATTCAACAATCCATTCGCAATAACCTATAAAGTCTGAGAAGAATAGGCGTAGGCAGCGCGATATGAAAGCGCTGCTTAACTTTCAGTTTTCCTCCTTCGCACCTCGGCTATTCAAGCAAGCTTGATAGCTCTCGGTTTGGCGTCGGTTGCAACGGCTGAAACAAAGTTCGCTGACCGTAGGGAAAAGCAACCTTTAGGTTTACTAAGGAGTGTGCTTTAGCACCACTTTAAAGGCTTTACAGGTTGTTGTGCCAGACAATATGAAAGTTTGCTATAGCCTGGGTTCGACCAAGCTATCGTTTAGGAGATGATATAGCAGTTGTCCAAGACGTCTCTTGTCATGATGCTGAGCGTAGTGAAGCATCTCGCGAATGTCTCATGCTAAGTCCCTGCGCGGGATCCATCGCTGAGCTCAGGATGACAACATTATTGATTTTTGTATTGTAGGACAACATCTATATTATTGGCATCTTTTTTCTTTATACAAAAAGGATTTTGGATAAAGCCTTTACGCATATTGTAGAGCAACAATGAATATTCTCCTCGCGAGAAGAATATATTATCTTCGCGAAGAGAATACTTTACCCTCGCGAGAGTAAAAATTTCTCCTCGCGAGGATAATCTATCGTGAAGCAAGTAAATCGCGCTATAGGCTGTAGTGTACCGATAAATCAGCCAAAGGTTTTCAATAAAAAGCCAGAGCCGTCCGTTAAAATCGGGCGGCTCTGTTTCGGTCACAATGCTTTATTATTGTCGTCGAACTTCGTTTCAGTATTAATTAAAACATCTTCCTCACCCTATCCACGGCGGCTACGAGGGCGTCGACCTCGGCCATGGTGTTGTATAGGGCGAAGGAGGCGCGTACGGTGCCGGGGATGCCCATGCGCTGCATCAGGGGTTGGGCGCAGTGATGGCCGGTGCGCACGGCAATGCCGAGGCGGTCGAGCAGGGTGCCCAGGTCGGAGGGGTGTATGTCGCCCACGTTGAAGGAGATGACGGCGCCGCGCTCCTCGGCCTCGCCGATGATGCGCATCTCGGGAATCTCGCGGAGGCGTTGCAGAGCATAGTCGGTGAGTGCCTTCTCATGAGCAGCAGTGTTGTCCATGCCGAGTGCCGACACATAGTCGAGGGCACGGGCAAAAGCTGTAGTGCCGATGTAGTCGGGCGTGCCGGCCTCAAACTTATAGGGGAGTTCGTTAAATGTCGTGCGCTCGAACGATACCGTCTGTATCATCTCGCCACCGCCCTGGTAGGGAGGCATGCGGTCGAGCCAGCGCTCCTTGCCATAGAGCACGCCAATGCCAGTGGGGCCATACACCTTGTGGGCACTGAAGGCATAGAAGTCGGCATCGAGCTCCTGCACGTCGACCTTGATATGAGGCACGCTCTGCGCACCATCGACCGCGAAGGGTACATCGTGCTCGTGGGCAATGCGTATCATCTCACGGATGGGGTTGACCGTGCCCAGCACATTCGACACATGCATTACCGACACCAAGCGGGTGCGCTCGTTGAAGAGCTTCACATACTCATCCATACAGATTTCGCCCTTGTCGGTGATGGGAATCACGCGTAGCTTGATACCTTTGCGGCACTCGAGCAGTTGCCAGGGCACGATGTTGCTATGGTGCTCCATGGTGGAGACGATGACCTCGTCGCCCTCACGGAGGAAGGCCTCGCCAAACGATGATGCCAGCAGGTTGATGGCTTCGGTGGTGCCACGGGTGAAGATGATCTCGTTCGTCGAGGCGGCATTGATAAACTGACGCACGCGCTCGCGCGACGCCTCGTGCAGCTTGGTAGCCTCCTGTGAGAGGAAGTGCACGCCGCGGTGCACATTGGCATTCACCGAGTAGTACTCCTCGGTGATGGCATCGACCACCATGCGGGGCTTCTGCGTGGTGGCACCATTGTCGAGATACACGAGCGGCTTGCCATACACCGTGCGCTCGAGGATGGGGAAGTCCTTGCGGATTAAGTCTATATCGTACATGAGTATCCTATTTATGCTGCAAAAGTAATATATTTTTTATAATCGTCCCTCATCGGCATAGCTATAATAGCCGTGGTCAGTGAAGATAACATGGTCGGCCAGCGTGAGGTTCAAGAGTTTTGCAGCCTCCTGCACCTGTCGGGTGAGGTGGTCATCGTGGGCGCTGGGGCGAAGGTTACCCGATGGATGATTATGACAGAGGATAAGGCTGGTAGCTCGCTTGAGCAGAGCCTCCCGCAGGATGAGGCGCACATCGACCACTGTCTCGGTGAGGCCTCCTGTACCGATGCGCACCGAGTCGATGATCCTAGCCGACTGGTTGAGCAGCAGCACATGACACTCCTCGACGGGTGCATCACAAAGGTAGGGGTAGTAGTATTCGTAAACCTGTGCTGCCGAGCGCACCTGCTTTCGCTCGGGCTGCTCCACAGCACGACGACGCCCCAGCTCACAGGCTGCAAGGATGGTAATGGCCTTGGCAGGACCGATGCCCTTGAAGTGGCACAGTTCCTCCATGCTGAGACGGCCTACGCGGTCGAGACTGTTGCCATAGGCAGCCAACACCTTCTGCATGAGGCTTACGGCAGAGTCGTCACCGCTGCCCGATCCTATCAAGATGGCCAGCAGCTCGGCATTGCTCAGCGCTTGAGCTCCCTTGTTCATCATTTTCTCGCGCGGGCGGTCTTCTTCTGCCCAGCGATTAATAGCCAGTTTATCTGTCATGGATTTTCAATATATAAAGAAAGGACAATCGACTCCGGAAATATCCATCGTCCATTGTCCTCCTGTCATTTAATAGCAGAGCACGCTCTGCGGTGTATTACATCTTCACACGACCTACATATGAGCCGTCGCGAGTGTCAACCTCAACGAACTCGCCCTCGTTGATGAAGAGAGGTACGCGGATCTCGGCACCTGTCTCGAGTGTAGCGGGCTTGAGTGTGTTGGTGGCGGTGTCACCCTTGAGGCCGGGCTCGGTATAGCTGATCTGGAGCACAACCTTGGTGGGAAGCTCGGCGTAAAGCACAGTCTCGGTAGAAGCATCTACTACAACCTCTACATCCATGCTCTCCTTGAGGTAGTCAACGCCAGTGATGAGCTCCTTGGCGATGGGGTGCTGGTCGAAGGTCTCGTTGTTCATGAAGATGTAGTCATCGCCCTCCTGATAGAGGAACTGGTGTGAACGACGCTCTACGCGTACATCCTCGAGCTTCTCACCGATGTTGAAGCGACGCTCCAATACATAGCCGTCTACTACATCCTTCAAGGTAGTACGCATGAAGGTGTTTCCCTTACCGGGTTTTACATGAAGGAAATCGATACAGAAGTACAACTTACCATCCATGCGGATGCAGGTACCTTTCTTGATGTCTTGAGCATTAATCATAACTTTCTCTAATCTTTTATTTATAGTTTATATTACTTTTCTCCTTGTTTTCGGGTGCAAAATTAGTAGAAAACAGAAAAATACCCAAATGTTTTGCACAAAATCAGCGCTTTTTTTGGTGAATTGAAAAAAAGTATCTACTTTTGCAACCCGATTACGGAGCCTAACGAGTGGCGAGCCGTCAGAATAGTGTAAAAGAAGAACAAAATAAAATAGTACAAAGCAATGAAAAGAACATTCCAACCTTCTCTGAGAAAGAGAAAGAACAAGCACGGTTTCCGTGAGAGAATGGCTACCGCAAATGGTCGTCGCGTATTGGCTGCCCGTCGTGCAAAGGGCCGTAAGAAATTGACAATTTCTGACGAGTTCAACGGTAAGAAGAAGTAATTCTCTCCCCCGAGAACAAACATTATAAAAGAGGTAACGATGGTTACCTCTTTTTTTGTGGCAATGAGTTAGTGTCATCTTGAACGGAGTGTAAGATCTCGCACAGGGATTTGGTAAAATTTCTCGTGAGACTCTGTGGGTTCCTTGCTTTTCCCTTCGGCCAACGACCTAAAGGCTCCGCCGCTTCGCTCTGTCTGGATGACACACTAACAAGCACTCAATCCAATTTCTCTCGCAGGAACTGACCTGTATACGAGACTGCACACTGCGCTACTTCCTCGGGCGTACCGCAAGCTACGAGCTGTCCACCCCGATCGCCGCCCTCGGGCCCGATGTCGATGATATAGTCGGCACACTTGATTACCTCCATGTTGTGCTCGATGATTACGATGGTATGTCCGCGTGAGATAAGTGCATCAAACGATTGCATCAGTTGCTTGATGTCATGAAAGTGGAGTCCCGTCGTAGGCTCATCAAAGATGAATAGGGTGGGATCGGACTTCTCGAGCGAAAGGTAATAGGCGAGTTTTACGCGTTGGTTTTCACCACCAGAGAGGGTCGATGAGCTCTGCCCGAGCTTGACATAGCCCAACCCCACATCTTGTAGGGGCTTGAGCCTTTTTACCACCTTCTTGGCTCCGTGCTCGGTGAAGAACTCCATTGCTTGGTTGACGGTCATCTCCAACACATCATGTATGTTCTTGTCATGATAGGTCACCAGCAGGGTGTCGGCCTTAAAGCGCTTGCCATGGCAAGCCTCACACTCGAGTACGAGATCGGCCATGAACTGCATCTCCACGGTGATTGTACCCTCGCCCTTGCACTCCTCGCAGCGGCCTCCCTCGCTATTGAACGAGAAGTAGCCTGCCGTGTAGCCCAGCTGCTTGGCCAAGGGCTGTTCGGCAAAGAGCTTGCGTATCTCGTCGTATGCCTTGAGGTAGGTGACAGGGTTTGAGCGGCTTGATTTTCCTATGGGGTTTTGATCTACAAATTCCACGGCCTTGAGCATGCGAATGTCTCCTTTTAGCTCCAAATGTTCGCCCGGGCGTTCGCTGCCTTCGTCATACTCGCGCTTGAGCGCATTGTAGAACACATCGCGCACTAGCGAACTCTTGCCCGAGCCACTCACGCCAGTAACAACAGTCATCACATTGAGCGGGAACTTCACATCGATGCCCTTGAGATTATGATGGCGTGCTCCGCGCACCTCTATATAATTGTTCCACGGGCGGCGCGTGCGAGGTACAGCGATAGTCTCCTCGCCCAAGAGATAGCGCACGGTATGGCTTTCGGTGCCAGGCTGCAGGTCGTGCATGTCGCCCTGATAGACAATCTGACCTCCCAAGCGACCAGCATGAGGACCTACATCGATGATGTAGTCTGCCGCGCGTATGATATCTTCATCGTGCTCCACGACAACAACTGTATTGCCCGCCTCCTGCAACTGACGCAGTACGCGGATGAGTTTGTCAGTATCTTTACTATGAAGGCCTATGGAGGGCTCGTCAAGAATATAGAGCGATCCCACGAGCGGACTACCCAACGAGGTGACAAGGTTGATGCGCTGGCTCTCACCGCCCGAGAGGGTATTGCTCAAGCGGTTGAGTGTAAGGTAGCCCAACCCCACATCGAGTAGAAACTGCAGGCGGCTATTGATCTCGACAAGCAAGCGCTTGGCAATGGCAGCATCGTGCTCATCGAGTGTCAGCGCCGCAAAGAAATGGTGCAGCTCGGTCACAGGCATGTCTACCAGTTCACAAATGTTGCGTCCACCAACCTTTACATACTCTGCCTCTTTCTTCAAACGCGAGCCACGGCAGGTGGGGCATAGCGTCTTTCCGCGATAGCGAGCCAGCATTACCCGGTATTGTATCTTGTATTGGTTTTCCTCGAGCATTTTGAAGAAAGAGTCAATGCAAGGTTTTGTTCTGGGGCCATGCCACAGGTAGTCCTTCTGTGCCTGGGTAAGTTCATAATAGGGGGTAAAAATAGGGAAGTTGTCCCGTGCAGCAATCTGGATAAATTCGTCGCGCCAGGCACTCATCTTGTCGCCACGCCAGCATACTACACATCCATCATACACACTTAATGTGGTATTGGGGATTACCAACTGCTCGTCGATGCCTATGACTCGGCCAAACCCACCACATGTGGGACAGGCTCCCATGGGCGAGTTGAAGGAGAAAAGCTGTTCGGTGGGCTCCTCGAAGGTGATGCCATCGGCTTCAAACTGCTTGCTGAAGGTATGCAAGATCCCTGCAGGATAGAAACGCAACATGCAAGTACCGCCTCCTTCATAGAATGCTGTTTCGGTACTATCTATAAGGCGACTTATCGTCTCCTTGCTATCCTCTGCAGAAAGACGGTCAATTACAATAGCGATAGAATCTCCGTTGTCCCTTTCGTGAGAAAGAGGACTTGCCAAGTAATCTTCTATACGCACGATATCGCCATTCACCTCTACTCTTGCAAATCCCTGCTGCATGGCCACCGTGAGCTGCTCCTGCAAGGTACGACCTTCACGAATAACCACTGGGGCCAATACCGTGAAACGGGTGCCTGTACTATATGAACGCATGCAGTTTACGATATCTTCGGTGTCATGCTTCTTGACCAACTGCCCTGTTACGGGTGAATAGGTTTTGCCCACTCGAGCGAAGAGTAGGCGCAAGTATTCGTATATTTCTGTCGAAGTGCCTACAGTTGAACGCGGGTTACGGCTGCTCACCTTTTGCTCTATAGCAATGGCAGGGGGCAGTCCTTTGATGAAATCGCACTCAGGTTTCTTCATGCGGCCGAGAAATTGACGGGCATACGATGAAAGGCTTTCTACATAGCGGCGCTGTCCCTCGGCATATAGTGTATCAAAGGCCAATGATGATTTTCCCGAACCTGATAGACCCGTCACAACGACCAATTTGTTGCGGGGAATATCGATTGCGATATTCTTTAAGTTGTTTACTCTCGCCCCTTTTACACGGATATATTTGTCTTCGCTCATTGTTGTAAGGAATGTTTTAGTCGTCGGGAGATAATGTATACATCTCTACGATTACCGCAAAGGTACAGTTTTTTCTTATTTGTCGTATCTGTTTTTTTAAATCTTTAGGAACTATGTGCATCTTAAAGAAAAACCACTATAAGATGATTTGTCGGAATACTTTTTTAAGCTACTTTTGCGATAGCATACTGATAGTTGTCTATGGCACAGCATAACGAGTTTGGAAGAATTAGCGAAGATCGCGCCGCAGCCTACCTTATGGCACATGGATATGTCATACGCGATCGTAATTGGCGAATAGGGCATAAGGAGTTAGATATTGTGGCACAAAAGTCTGGGGTGCTGGTTGTTGTAGAGGTCAAAGCGCGTCGGACAGACCGCTATGGCGATGCGGTTGAAGCTGTTACTGATGCCAAGATACACAAGACCATATATGCGGCTAATGCTTATGTCAAGTATCATCGCATTGATCTTCCCGTACGATTTGATATTATTACCATCACGGGCGACCCCGGGCACCAAACGATAGAACATATTGAAGACGCCTTTCATTCACCACTATACTGAAGAATCTTAATTCTTGTTGTATCGCTTAAAAAAGGACGAAAGGTAAAAACATATCGTATTCCCTCTTGTTGTTGAGACAGTGTAAAATCATTTATGTCTAACTAACAACAATAAGGAGATTATTGATATGACAGCACCATTGCAAGGCATTAAGGTCATTGACTGGACTCAAGTACAGTCGGGGCCTTCGTGCACACAGATGTTGGCGTGGCTTGGCGCCGATGTGATAAAGATTGAACGTGTGGGCCTCGGCGACCCTACTCGTACCGAACTGCTCGACTATCCTGATATGGATAGCCTCTACTACCTGCAACTCAATTGCAATAAACGCTCTATTGAGTTGAATATGAAAACTCCTGAAGGAAAGGAAATCTTGACCAAACTGCTTGAGACTGCCGATATCTTCGTTGAGAACCTCCACCCAGGAGCTGTGGCCAAATTAGGCTTTTCATGGGAGGAGGTACACAAGATAAATCCGCGTGTCATCTATGGCACCATCAAGGGATTCAATGACGACTCGCCCTTCGCCTCAGTCAAGGCCTTCGAGCCTGTTGCTCAATGTGCAGGCGGTGCAGCAGCCACGACGGGATGGTGGAAAGGAGACTACAATATGCCCACCCAGTCGGGTGCAGCTTTGGGTGACAGCAATACAGGTATGCACCTGCTTATCGGCCTCCTGGCTGCACTGATGCAGCGTGAGAAGACTGGTGAGGGTTGCTTCGTGGAGCAGTCGATGCAGGATGCGGTCATCAACCTCTGCCGCGTGAAGCTGCGCGACCAACTCATCCTCGAACATACAGGCGTGCTTAAGCACTTCCCCCAATACCCTAACGGCACTTTCGGCAACACCGTTCCTCGTGGTGGCAATGTCGAGGGCGGACAGGTGATGGGCTGGTGCTATCGTTGCAAAGGATGGGAGACCGACCCTGGTGCGTTCGTATACATTGTACTGCAAAATGAGGAGAAGCCCTTTGCCGCTGCCGCCACAGCCATCGGCCATCCCGAGTGGGCCACAGACCCCAAGTACAATACTCCCGAGGCGCGTAACAAGATCAAGGAGGAGATATATGCCGCCGTAGAGGCCTACACCATCACCCGTGAGAAGATGGAGATTGTAGAGACGCTCGGCAAGGCAGGTGTACCCTGCGGCCCTGTGCTTACGATGAAAGAGATTGCCGAAGATGAGTCTTTGCGCAAGTGTGGTACTATCGTTGAGGTTGACCAGCCTGGTCGTGGCAAATTCCTCACCATCGGCTGCCCTCCCAAGTTCTCAAGCTACAAACCCGAGGTGAAGCCCGCCCCAGCATTGGGTCAGCACACCGACGAGGTACTCCGCGAAATCGGCTACACGGCCGAGGAGATTGCAGCATTGCGCAAGAAACAAATCATCTGCAAGACTGCTTGATTTATTATCAGAGTTCTCGGAGCTCTCAGAGTCCTCCGAGAACTCTCAACTCTCACCTCTCAACAAAAAATACATGAACTATATCACTAACAACCCCAATGCCACTCTTACCGATGGTATGCACCTCATGGTCGATGCCCTCAAGCGTAACGGTGTGGATACTATTTATGGTGTAGTGGGTATCCCTATCACCGACCTCGCCCGCCATGCACAGGAGGTGGGTATACGCTATATCGGATTTCGTCACGAGCAGTCGGCAGGCAATGCTGCTGCTATCAGCGGTTACCTCACCCAGAAACCGGGCATCTGCCTCACGGTGTCGGCACCAGGCTTCCTCAACGGACTTACCGCCCTTGCGGCAGCTACCACCAATGGCTTCCCTATGATACAGATTAGCGGCTCCAGCGACCGTAACATCATCGACCTGCAGCAGGGCGACTATGAGGGCCTCGATCAGATGAATATTGCCAAGCCCTTTGCTAAGGCGGTCTACCGTATCAATCGCCCCGAGGACATTGCCGTAGGCGTGGCTCGTGCTATTCGTACTGCCGTGTCGGGTCGCCCAGGTGGTGTGTACCTCGACATCACCACCGCTATGCTCAGCACCACGATGGATGCCGAGACGGCTGCCGCATCGCTCTTCACACCCATCGACCCCGCTCCCAAACAGTATCCCTGCTCGAATGCCGTGAAGCGTGCCTTGAGACTCCTCGCCTCGGCCAAGAAGCCGCTCATCATCCTCGGCAAGGGAGCCGCTTACGCACAGGCTGAGGAACAGGTGAGCACTTTTGTGGAGGGCACGGGCATCCCCTTCCTTCCCATGTCGATGGCCAAGGGGCTACTCCCCGACGACCATCCTCAATGCGCAGCCTCGGCGCGTAGCCTTGTGCTTGGGCAGGCAGATGTGGTGATGCTCATCGGTGCTCGTCTCAACTGGCTGCTCACCCATGGTAAAGGCAAGAAGTGGAACCCCGAAGTACAGTTTATCCAACTCGACATCGAACCCGAGGAAATGGATAGCAACCGCCCCATCGCAGCCCCCATAGTGGGCGACATCGTCTCCTCATTGGAGGTGATGATTGCCAAGATGGACAACTTCAACATCCATTGCCCTCAAGAGTGGAATGATGCTATCGATGCCACACGGAAGGTCAATATGGCCAAGATGCAGGTGAAACTCACCACTGTGTCTTCGCCCATGAACTACTTCAATGCTCTCCGCGCGATAAAAGAGGTGATGGCAGGCTATAAGGATATCTACCTCGTGAACGAAGGGGCCAACACGCTCGACGATACACGCAATGTGATCAACATGTATCACCCTCGCCTACGCCTCGACACCGGTACCTGGGGTGTCATGGGTATCGGTATGGGCTATGCCATCGGAGCGGCAGTAACAAGCGGCAAGCAGGTACTCGCCATCGAGGGCGATAGCGCCTTTGGCTTCAGTGGTATGGAGGTAGAAACCATCTGTCGCTATCGCCTACCCATCACTATCGTGATCTTCAACAATGGCGGCATCTATCGTGGTAACGACCCCAATCTGAGTGGTGGCCCCGATCCGTCGCCTACATCGCTTACCCCCGGTGCACGCTACGACAAGATGATAGAGGCCTTCGGTGGTGTTGCCTACAATGCCGCCACGCCTGGCGAACTGCGTAATGCACTCACCACGGCCCTCGCCTCGAAGCAACCCTCGCTTATCAACTGCGTCATAGACCCGGCAGTAGGCACTGAGAGTGGACATATCGGGAACTTGAATCCGAAAAGTAGCCTCACCACGGCCCCTCCCAAGGAGGGGTGATTCGGAAATATCGTAATAACTAACCCTTAAATTAACCTCTTCTAACTCCTCTGCAAAGTTTAGAGTTCCCCTCCTTGGGAGGGGTTAGGGGAGGTCCTTACTATTATGTTTGATATTCTTATAAAAGACATTCTTCCCATTTTTGTCATCATGGCATTGGGATATGCAGCAGGTAAGCGCGGTGTGTTTACTGCTGCCAATGCACAAATATTTAACAAATTAGTGCTCACCTACGCCCTTCCTGCAGCCTTATTCGTCTCTATTGTCAAGGCAGACCGCACCATGCTGTTTGACGATGGCAAGCTACTCGTTATCAGCCTGGTCATCCTTGTGGGTCTTTTCCTCTTGTCGTATCTCTCTACCTACAAAATCTTCAAGCATACCAAGAGTGAGGCTGCTGTGAGCGCCCTTATTACAGGCTCTCCCACAATTGGTTTCCTTGGCTTTGCTGTGCTCGAGCCTATTTACGGTAGCACTGCAGCTACGGGACTTGTTGTAGCTATTGTCTCTATTGTGGTCAATGCCATCAGCATCCCTATTGGTATGGCCTTGCTCAATGCTGGTCAGGTAGGAAGCGCTACTGCTAATGGCTCCACTCTCAAGAAGGGTAATCCTGTACTCGATGCGCTCAAGGCTCCCGTCTGCTGGGCACCTATCTTGGCAGTTATTTTGGTATTGTGTGGCATAAAGTTCCCCGCAATCCTTGACCCCAACTTCGAACTTATAGCCAAGGCCAATTCAGGTGTTGCCGTGTTTGCAGCAGGTCTTACACTTTCGGGTATGAAATTCCAGCTTGATAAGGAGGTAATCTACAATACCTGTTTTAAACTCCTTTTGATGCCTGCTGTACTTCTTATTGTAGGTCTCATCTTCAAGATGGATCCTACAAAGCTACAGATGATGGTGCTTGCAGGTGCCCTTCCTCCTGCCTTCTCGGGCATCATCATTGGTAGCCGCTATCAGCAGTATGTGCGCACTGGTACCTCCACATTGGCCTTTAGTATCTTCATGTTTGTGCTCACTGCTCCTTTGTGGATTTGGATAACGCGTTTGGTGGCTTGATTGTGACTTAAAACCTCAGAGTGCAATATTAATAGGAGAAAATGCCTTCCCTTTGGGAGGGCTTTTTTGTAATCTATAGTGTGCATTCGATAAGTGTAAAATGTTATGAAATGTGAAATCGTAATCCTTATTAGCCAAACTATGTTATAATGCGTGGGAATGTGTTGGAAACTTTTTGCTGCATTAAAAGTTTCCAATAATTTTGCATTCGATTTGGAGTATAAAAGAACTATATGTGCACTGAGAAAGTAAACGAAAAAACCGATTTGCGCGAGCGCATCATAAATGCTGCAGCCATCTTGTTTCGACAACATGGCATCAAGCAGGTACGCATGGATGATGTGGCCAGCGAATTAGGTATATCGAAGAAAACTCTCTATGGAACTTTTGCCGATAAGGAGGCTATGCTTTTTGAGGTAGTAAAGTTGACCTCGGCTTCGTTCTGTGAGGCAATCAGAGAGACTCTGCTGCAATCGACTAATGTGTTGGAACAGATTTTCTTGCTCTACAAACGAGTTATCGAACATTGCAAGGAGGTAAATCCACTTTTTTTTACAGAGTTGATGCGCTATTCCGATTTGGAAGCCTATTTTGACCGTATGCATGCCGAGCACTTCGGCTATGTGAAGGGGTGGCTGCAAGAAGGTGTGAAGCAGGGTTTACTACGAGATGAAATCGACTATGAGGTGTTCCTTAAGCAAGACGGGTTTCAGATAGACAAGTTGTTGAGAAACCCTTCGGTGCGCAACTACCCGGCAGAAGTCATCTATAATTCGGTAGTACTTGTACTATTGCGTGGTATGGCTACAGAAAAGGGGTTGGAGATTATCAAGAATTTGAAATAATAATATATATAATGAAATTGATAATGGAAAAGATGTGGACTATCGGCATACGGCCGATGATGATGGCTGTCTTTGCGCTATGTGCGCTGGGCGCCACGGCACAGGAGTCATTGAGGTTGACACTCAACAAGGCGATAGAGATAGCCTTGAGCGATAACCCTACGATTGAGGTTGCCGACCAAACTGTTGAGTTGAAGAAGATCTCTGACAAAGAGACGGTGATGGGTTTGCTGCCCGAGGCATCGCTCTCAGGTGCTTATACACGCACCATCAAGAAGCAGACGATGGTGATGGCAGGACAGAAGTTTGAAATCGGTATTCCTAACCAGTATCAGGGCGGTCTCACCGTAAGCCTTCCCATATTTGCCCCTGCGCTCTACAAGAGCATGAAACTCACCAAGACTGATGTGGAATTGGCAGTAGAGCAGGCACGCGCCTCAAAGCAGGACCTCGTGAATCAAGTGACCAAGGCATTCTACCAGATGCTGCTGGCACAAGATAGCTATGCGGTGCTTGAGAAGAGTTATGCACAAGCTGAGGCTAATTTTAATATCGTCAAGGCCAAGTTTGAGCAGGGTAGGGTGAGCGAGTATGACAAGATTAGTGCTGAGGTACAGATGCGTAACTTGCAGCCTTCGGTGATCTCGGCTCGCAATGCGGTAGAACTCTCACGCCTGCAGTTGGTGGTGCTCATGAACATTGAGCCTGAAACGGAATTCGTGCTCGATGGTAACCTCGCTGACTACGAGGAGGCAGTATTTGCAGGTGTCCTCACTGCCGATAGTACTTCGTTGAGTAATAATACTTCATTGCTACAGATGGATATGAATACCCGTATGTTGCAGCAATCTCTTTCACTTAACAAGCAGAACTTCGCCCCCATAGTGGCCTTACAGTTCAACTATATGTA
The DNA here is from genome assembly GCA_045612925.1 of Bacteroidaceae bacterium. Classification (GTDB taxonomy): domain Bacteria; phylum Bacteroidota; class Bacteroidia; order Bacteroidales; family Bacteroidaceae; genus UBA1189. The sequence goes on along the minus strand of JAZKZX010000073.1, from coordinate 6,062 downwards.
CACTTGCATGGCAGAGGACTTCAAGTTCAAGGAGTACGAGTGGAACCCATATAGCAACATCTCATTGAGCGTTAGCGTACCCCTCTTCAAGTACAGCAACTTCTCTACCGTGAAGAAAACCAATATCCAGATAGCTCAGCTGATGAAGAATCGCGACTACACCGCACGCCAGCTGGCTATGCAGCAGCAGAGTTATCTCAATAGCATGGCCGCGAGTGCCGAGCAGGTGTCAAGCAATAAGGAGGCTATCACGCAGGCCCAGAAGGGACGAGATATTGCAGAAAAACTCTACGAAGTGGGTCGCGGTACGGTGCTCGAACTCAATAGCGCCGAGGTAGCACTCACACAGGCTCGTCTCACCTATGCGCAGTCAATCTACGATTACCTCACTGCCAAGGCTGACTTAGATAAGTTGCAGGGTAAGGAGTATGTGAAGTAAGCATAGCAGATAGTGATTGTTGTTTTTCGTTAGTGTGAAAAAATATTTTCATAGGTATAAAAAAAGTTTTTCATAGGTGTGATAATATTTTTTCAAGGTGTAAGAAAACAGCATAAAGTAAAACGAAATCATATAAAATAAATACAAAATGGAAAGAAAAGCATTCTCGTTTGCAGCATTGGCTATGACAGCCCTGCTCGCTGCATGTGGAGGAAAGTCGCAGGAGGCACAGCCCACAGCGACTATCGAAGAGGTAAAACCCGCTGTAAAAGTGGCTCAAGTGTATGTGCGTCCTGTAGATCAGGTGCGAGACTATGTAGGTACTGTTGAGGCTGAAGTGAAGAACAATATTGCTCCTCAAAGCCCTGGACGCATCAGCGAAATCTTCGTTGAGGTAGGTGATCATGTGCGCAAGGGACAGAAGCTGGTGAAGATGGATGCGGCCAACCTCACTCAGCTCACCTTGCAGATTGAGAATCAGAAGGTGGACTTTGCCCGTATCAAGGAACTTTATGCAGTGGGTGGTGTGTCAAAAGCAGAGTTTGATAATGCCAAGATGTCGCTCGAGGTGGCAGAGACCCAGTACAACAATATCATGGAGAATACTCAGCTCTTGAGCCCCATCGATGGTATCGTTACTGCTCGCAACTATGACAATGGCGACCTCTATGCAGGTGCAGCCATCCTCACCGTAGAGCAGATTCGTCCCGTGAAGTTGCTCGTCAATGTATCGGAGAACTACTACTCTAAAGTAGAGAAAGGCGACAAGGCTACTATCACCCTCGATGCATTGCCTGGCGAGTCATTCACCGCTACAGTATCACTCAAGTATCCCACCATCAATGCTGCTACCCACACCTTCCCCGTGGAACTCACTCTTGCCAACAAGGATGAGAAGGTACGCCCTGGTATGTTTGCTCGTGCTCAACTCAACTTCGGTACCGAGAATCGTGTGGTGGTACCCGACATGGCTATCGTGAAGCAGCCCGGTTCAGGCGAACGCTTTGTATATGTATATGACAATGGTAAGGTAAACTATGTGAAGGTAGAGCTTGGTCAGCGTCTTGGCGATGCCTACGAACTCATCGGTGGTGTTGCTGACGGAGCTACCGTAGTTGTCGCAGGCCAGGGTCGCTTAAGCGATGGTATTGAGGTGAGACTGGAAAAGTGATATTAATTCATCATTCAAAATAAGAATAACATGAGTTTATATGAAGGTTCGGTCAAACGACCGATTATGACCGCACTCATCTTCGCCGCCATTGTGGTGTTTGGTGTATTCTCGGTCACTAAACTTCCCGTAGACTTGTACCCCAAGATGGATACCAACACCATTATGGTGATGACCTCTTATTCGGGTGCCAGTGCTTCGGATATTGAGAACAATGTTACGCGTCCTTTGGAGAGCACGCTCAACTCGGTGGCAAACCTTAAGCACATCACTTCGAAGTCATCGGAGAACATGTCGCTCATCACACTCCAATTTGAGTATGGACACGATATTGACGACCTCACCAATGATGTACGCGACAAGCTCGACATGATATCATCGGCTCTGCCCGATGCGGTGAGCACACCCATCATCTTGAAGTTCGACTCCGACATGATGCCTATCCTTATCCTCTCGGTACAGGCCGACCAGTCTACCAATGGACTCTACAAAATCCTCGACGACAATGTCGCCAACCCCTTGGCCCGTATCCCTGGTGTAGGTTCGGTTTCTATCGGTGGTGCTGCCGAGCGCGAGATATATGTATACTGTGATCCCGTGAAGCTCGAGGCCTATAACCTCAGTATCGAGGCCATCAGCAGTATTATCTCGGCCGAGAATATGAATATCCCTGGTGGTACATTCGATATCGGTAATGAGACCTTCCCGCTTCGTGTAGAAGGTGAGTTCAAGGACCCCAAGGAGATGGAGAATATCGTTGTCGCGTCGATGAATGGTAGCGACATCTACTTGCGCGATGTGGCCGAAGTTGTTGACACTATTCAGGAGCGCGGACAGATGACCTTTACTAATGGTGTGCGTGGTGCTACTATCATCGTACAGAAGCAGTCGGGCGCCAACTCAGTGGAGATTTCCAATAAGGTGCTCAAAATGCTCCCCAAGTTGCAGGAGAATCTTCCCTCTGATGTGAAGATTGGTATCGTGGCCAATACCTCGGAGAATATCGAGAACTCTATCAGTGGATTGGCCGAGACAGTGTTTTATGCACTCTTGTTCGTGGTTGTTGTCGTGTTCCTCTTCCTTGGACGCTGGCGTGCCACCTTCGTGATTGCCATCACCATTCCCATTTCGTTGGTGGCTTCGTTTATCTACCTTGCTATTTCTGACGGTTCACTCAATATGATTTCGTTGGCATGTCTCTCTATTGCTATCGGTATGGTGGTGGACGATGCCATTGTGGTGTTGGAGAATGTGACCACCCACATCGAGCGTGGTGCCGATCCCAAGCAGGCAGCTATCCATGCTACCAATGAGGTGGCTATCTCCGTGGTGGCCTCTACACTTACGATGATTGCGGTATTCTTCCCCATGACACTTGCTGGTGGCATGATGGGTATGATGTTCAAGCAGCTCGGTTGGATGATGTGTGTCATCCTTACAGTATCTACTGTGTCGGCTCTTACGCTCACTCCCATGCTTTGTTCACAACTGTTGAAACTGAAGAAAAAGCATAGCTTGGCCTACAATATCATCTATGTCCCCATAGAGCGTATGCTTGACAAACTGGATGTCTGGTATGGTCGCATGATCAACAGGGCTGTTCGCCATCGTAAGACGGTGCTTTCAGTCTGCATCATCCTCTGCGCAGCTTGCTTCTTCACGGCTAAGTATGTAGGTTCGGAGTTCTTCCCTGCATCAGACGACAGCCGTCTCACAGTAAAACTCTACATGCCTATCGGTACACGAACCGAGCGCACTCATGCTATCACAAAGGGACTTGCAGACAAGTGGATGACCGACTTTAAGACCGAGGCACGCGTGGTGAACTACACCGTAGGTCAAGCCAGCGAGGACAACACCTTCGCATCAATGCAGGATAATGGTAGCCACATCGGTTCGTTCAATATTACTCTCGTCGATCCCGATGAGCGTGAGCGTACACTCTTCGAGATTTCAGAACATATCCGTGCCGACTTGAATCGTTATCCCGAGATTGATCGCTTTACTGTAAGTGCCGGTGGTAACTCGGGTATGGGCGGACAGTCATCTGTTGACTTTGAGATCTATGGTTACGACTTTGATGCTACCGACAAGGTGGCCCGAGAGTTGCGTAACGAGCTGAAGAAGATTAATGGTGTCAGCGAGGTGCGTATTAGCCGTTCAGACTATCAACCCGAAATCCAGGTCGACTTTGATCGTGAGAAACTCGCCCGTCACGGACTGAATCTCTCTACTGCAGCTACCTACCTGCGCAACCGCATCAACGGTTCTACTGCCTCGTACTACCGTGAGGATGGTGACGAGCATTACATTAAGGTACGCTATGCTCCCGAGTTCCGTACCAGCATTGAGGACATTGAGAACATCCTAATATATAGTAACAACGGCAGTGCTGTACGCATCAAGGATGTGGGTACTGTAGTGGAGCGATTCTCGCCCCCCTCAATTGACCGCAAAGATCGCGAGCGTATCAACACCGTGAAGGCTATCATCAGTGCTGGCGTACCGATGGGTACCGTCGTTGCCGAGGCCAACAAGGTCATCAAGGGCATGGATATCCCCTTGGGTATCAATGTGAACCTCGCTGGTGACTTCGAGGAACAACAAGAATCGTTTGCTGACCTTGGCTTGTTGGGAGTGCTCATCATACTGCTCGTGTTCATCGTACTGGCCTCACAGTTCGAGTCGTTCACCGACCCCTTCATCATCATCACTGCCGTGCCTATGTCTATCGCAGGTGTAATCCTTGCATTGGCAATCACTGGCACCAACCTTAATGTGATGAGTCTTATGGGATGTATCATGCTTTTCGGTATTGTGGTGAAGAATGGTATTGTGCTTATTGATTATACCAAGCTATGCCGAGAGCGTGGAATGAGCGCTATTCAGGCCTCTATTACTGCAGCCAAGAGCCGTTTGCGTCCCGTGCTCATGACCACTCTCACTACCATTCTCGGTATGGTGCCCATGGCACTTGACAAGGGTGAAGGCTCTGAGATGTGGCGTCCCTTGGGTATCTCGGTAATCGGTGGTCTCACCGTATCAACCCTTCTTACCTTGATACTTGTGCCCGTACTCTACTGTATGTTCTGCGGTGTCGGATTTAATAAAGCCCGTCGCAAGCATAGCAAACAGCTCGTCCTCGATGCATATTGGGAAGAGAACAAGGGCTCGATGATTAAGAGCAAGAAGAGAAGAAGAGAAGAGTAAGGTCGGCCTCCTCTAACCCCTCCATTAAAGGAGGGGCTCTGGAGACCACTGAATGAAAATAGTACAAACTAAAAAAGTCCTTATCCCCGCACGCTTGCATCACCCCTCCTGGGAGGGGTAGGGGGAGGCCCTTTATTAACATGAAATCTATATTTATCGCCTACGATCAGGCATATCAAGAGAAGATGCTCTCTACGCTCGACCACTTCAACTGTCGTGGTTTCTCCATGTTCCCCCAAATTCAAGGGCGTGGCAGCAAGACTGGTGAACCACATTATGGTAGTCACGCATGGCCCTCAATGTGCTCGGCTATTCTCACCGTAGTTCGCGATGAGCAGGTCGACCCTCTGCTTGCAGAGTTGCACCGCATCGACAAAGAGACCGAGCGTCTCGGACTCCGCGCATTCGTGTGGGATGTTGAGAAGAGCATCTGATTACACACACACACACATACCTATATATAATATATAGTATAGGGACGAGCAAGGGAGAGTGCTATGGCATCCTCCCTTGCTCTTTTCTTTGCCTATAATCTTTTTTGTTGAGGTTACATTTATCATTAGTCTTTGTTTTTTTACGAAAAGTTCAATTGTACCACATCTATCCTATGTGGCAGCTTTTTTATCTAAAAACGATGTTTTGCAACATAAAGATGTCAATTTGTTTCCTTCTTTGAGGATAGTTCTCCTGTGACTCCCTTTGAAAATCAGCCTATTGTAAAAAAGTGCGAATTTTCTTGTAAAAAAAGTCTTGATAAAGTTTGGTGGGTAATATAAAAGTATCTACCTTTGCATCCGCAATCGAGAGGGACACCCCTTGAGATGGTTGAAAGAAAGAGTTCTTTGAAAATATTTTCCATACAGACAAGTAGTACAAGATGCAATTCTGTGATGTCGTCATAGAATTGGGTAATTGAACGAACCGTCAAGTTTTTATTTCCTTTTAAGTAGATAAGGATACATCACGAGCAGAGTCAAAAAGACATCTAACGATGTCACAAAAATATTTTACAATGAAGAGTTTGATCCTGGCTCAGGATGAACGCTAGCTACAGGCTTAACACATGCAAGTCGAGGGGTAGCACAGAAGAAGCTTGCTTCTTTGGGTGACGACCGGCGCACGGGTGAGTAACGCGTATCCGACCTACCCATAACACGGGCACAGCCGCTCGAAAGAGTGATTGATTCCCGATATGTCATTAGAGTAGATTTAATGATGAAAGATTCATCGGTTATGGATGGG
>JAZKZX010000072.1:0-5826 GCA_045612925.1 Bacteroidaceae bacterium | reverse complement strand
GACATTGTCTTTGCCGACCCTCCATACGCACTCACACGTTTGGCCGAGCTGCCCGACCTCATATTAAATAAGGGTATGATTGCTGAGGGAGGCATGCTCATCCTCGAGCATGGCAAGGAGCATAGCTTTGCCGAGCACCCCTGCTTCGTACAGGAACGTATTTATGGCAGCGTACACTTCAGCTTCTTCGAGCCGTCCAAGCCATCCGACGCAGAATAAATCCAATGCAAAAAAAATAGTCAAGGGCGCCCCTTAAGGAGCGCCCTTGTTTTCTTTCACAAGTAACTGACTTATCTCTTCAGCACACTCATCAGCCAAGTAGCACCGATAGTGACGAATGAATGGTCATTCCACACCATTCCCTCAGCAAGGTTGGTATTCTTACCCCATGAATAGCTGTAGCCAGCATGGAAGCGAATGTCGCGACTACCCTCGATGGGGAAGTACTCTACGCCTGCACCCACACGAGTCACCTCCGTACCGGGCAATACGCAGAGGTCGGCCGTATTACTACCATTCACATCATAAGTGTACTTACCAAAGACATTCAACTTTTCCGATGCGCTCCATGAGAGGTCGGCCATTACGGAGAAGTCATAAAAATCAAAGTCATTCATGGCTGCACGGTTCATCCAATCGAGCTGCAGCGTGAAGTCGCCCATGTGGAACTGATGACCCAAGGCGATAAAGTTGACAAACTTACCGGGCATATACTCCATCATGTTTACCGAGTGCAGCACATCGAGCCAGCCATACGAGCCCGACCACAACAAGCTGTAAGCATACATATTAGGGTTGACACCACGGAACGAGCTCTGCACAGCCTGCAGGGTCAGCACATCGTTGCTCTCGGTGCCGAGGCTATACTTGGCATTCACACCCCATTGGTAGCACGCCATGTTGTACCAATACTCCGAACCGAAGTAGAAGTCTATCGGGGCACGGTCATACTCGTAGCCACCCACGGCCACCGTCTGCTTACCCCCTGTGAAGGACCATGCACCTGTCGTATAGGTAAGGTTGATATGGTCTACCGCATCGAAGTAACTCGCATCACTGTTGGGCTTACCCATGCGTTGGCGGTAGGCATAGCTCCACGAGTCGTTGATGTTACCATTGAGACGCAAGTTAAACTGCTTGCCACGGAATCCCGTAGTACCGTCCATCGTGTGTCCCTCGACATTTTCATACTGGAAGTCGCCACGCGCCTCCAAGCGCAGGTTTACCTTCTCGTTACCTTGTGCCATAGCCATGCTACCGCACAATGCCATAATTCCTAAAAGAATTGTTCTGTGTCTTTTCATCTTGTAAATAGGTTTAGTTATTAAAAAATCAGTTGTATCGCTTTTACAGCAATCACAAACAAAAGCACACCGCTATAGATAATCTTCATGCCCGTAGTGAGCACAAAGCCCACGAACGACATCAGCGCCACCTTCAGCGCCTTACCCTTCGACCGGCTCTCCATGAGTTCACCGATGAAGGCCCCCACGAACGGGCCTATGATGAGTCCCATGGGAGGGAAGAAGAAGAGTCCCGCGATGAGTCCTGCCATAGAGCCACGCGTAGCCTGCTGCCCACCGCCACTGAGGTTGGTGAGCCACACGGGGGCTATATAGTCAAGGACCGATACGATGACCAGGAAGATACCATAAATCCACAACGAGGCTGTGCTGATCTCCACTCCCTCGCAAGGGAGCAACAACAGCAACCCGATGTAACTGACCGGTGCCCCAGGCAGTGCAGGGAGCACAGCGCCCAAGAGGCCTACTACGCCTAATATCAAGGCTAAAGTGATAAGAAGAGTTTCCATTTCTATTTTGGGAGACAACAGACGAAACTCTGACTTTGCAATGTGCTCCATCCAGATGGCGTCCGTAGTCTGTCGTCCGTTGTCAAAAAAAATTATTGTTCATATTTATTTATCAACTCCAACAATTTCTCCACCGCATGCTCTTCGGGGATGTTCTTCTCGATGCACTCCTTCTGCTTGTAGAGGCTCACCTTGCCACGAGCTGCGCCTACATAGCCATAGTCGGCATCGGCCATCTCACCTGGACCATTGACGATGCAGCCCATGATGGCAATCTTCAATCCCTTGAGGTGTGATGTGGCTGCCTTGATGCGGGCGATAGTGTCTTCGAGCGCATAGAGCGTGCGGCCACAGCCTGGGCATGAGATATACTCGGTCTTACTGGTGCGCACACGAGCTGCTTGCAATATATTGAGTGCCGTAGCATCAATCTGCTGCGGAGCAATGTTGTCACCTATGTTATGGATATAGAGTCCATCTACAAGACCATCTATGCAGAGCACACCACTATCGGCAGCTGCACGCAACTGCAGATCACTCAATGACTCCTCGGCATAGTGTTGGAAGTATACCAGAGGGTTGGTGATACCCTCATGCATGAGCAGGTGTGCCAAGGCACGATGCTCACCCACGCGGTGCAAGTGGTTTGTCTGATGGATGATGACCACCTCGGGATGTGTCTTGAGGCAGGCCAGCACCTCTTCAGAGCACTGGCTATAGGTCACGAAGAGGAACTTCTGCTTTGCGGGACACATGGCCAGAAGCGGTAGATAGTTCTTCTCGCCAAAGCCCATGAATACAGGGTAGGTATTCTCCTCGCCCGTCCATGCCGGTGCATCCACGATAAGGGGGATGTCGGGGCGCTGCTCGGGCAATGCGCTACCACAATACAGATAGTCGGGGCGGAGGTTGGCATCAAAGGCGCGTTCTTTGCCGAAGCAGCTGCCGATGACCACAGGCACCTGTCCGCCACCGATATTGGCTACGGCATGGGTCGTACGACGCTCGGGAGCAAAGTAGTTGAACTCCTCGGCCACTACGCCCTCGATGGGCAGGTGCACGGCATGAGCCGTCACATAATCCACCAACGCCTTCGCCACGGGAATCTCCGCCTCGGGAGCCTCGCTCAGCGATACTCGTATCGTGTCGCCCAAGCCATCGTAGAGCAGCGCACCTATGCCCACGGCACTCTTGATGCGGCCGTCCTCGCCCTCACCCGCTTCAGTGACACCGAGGTGCAAGGGGAACTTCATGCCCTCCTTCTCCATCTGTGCCACGAGCAGGCGCACCGTGCGCACCATGATTACCGTGTTGCTGGCTTTGATGGAGATAACCACATTGGTAAACTCCTCGGCCACGCAGATGCGCAGAAACTCCATGCACGACTCCACCATGCCCTCGGGCGTATCGCCATAGCGGCTCATGATGCGGTCGCTGAGCGAGCCGTGGTTCACACCGATGCGGATGGCCGTATGGTTCTCCTTACATATATTAAGGAAGGGCACGAGCTTGGCGCGTATCTTCTCAATCTCCTGCGCATACTCCTCGTCGGTGTACGAGAGTTGCTTGAAGGTGCGTGCCGTGTCCACATAGTTGCCGGGGTTGATGCGCACCTTCTCGGCATAGAGTGCCGCCACATCGGCCACGCGGGCATTGAAGTGCACGTCGGCCACGAGCGGTGTCTCGATGCCCTGGCTGCGCAGCGCTACATTGATCTCGAGGAGGTTCTCCGCCTCGCGCACACCCTGTGTCGTCAAACGCACATATTCGCCACCGGCCTCGATGATACGCTTGGCCTGCGCCACCGAGCCCTCGGTATCGGTCGTCGCCGTTGTGGTCATCGACTGCACACGGATAGGGTTATCGCCACCAAGCGGCGTGCATCCGATCTGCACCTCACTGCTCTCGCGACGGGTATAGTTGAATAGATTCATTTCTTTAAAACTTTAAAATCGACTTTATCTTTGCAAAAGTAAACAAATGATTTTGATTGGTCAAATTTGCTCCTGTTTTATTTGGTCCACCATTTGGATCAGCGACTTTCTTTTTGCAATCGGAAGACTTCCGTTCGCGAGCAAGAAGGAGGAAACACTGACCATAAGGAAGAAAACTTTAGTTAAGTAAGCTTGCTTTTTTTATCAATTTACATTACCTTCGTACCCGAAACATCCAGAGCAGTGTAGCGCTGCACCAACCGAGCAGGGATGCCACGGTGGTTCAGAAGTTGTAACGCTTTGAATAAAGGCAAACAACTTTGTTACGATGTGGACCGATTTATTAACGTCAAAAAAACATCCGATTATGACAAAGACAAACTCTTACGCCAAGGAGCGTATCGGCTTCTATGAAGCACGTTTCGCAAGCGAAACAATCCATCAACTTGTACAGAACTTCAATGACCTTGCCTCCTCACGGGGATGGACGGCAGAGCGATCATACTATTCCGCTGCGCTCATCCATGAATTGGGACGGCGAGGTATAGACCTCGCAGCTATCGTGAGCAATGACACGAAACGGCAGACTATACACTATGCCCGTGTGGTCTACGATGAGATCAGCCATGCACTGCTGCCGATAGCATAAGCATAACAAACAACTACCCCTCACCATCCTGCTGCTCGGATGGTAAGGGACTTATCGATTGAGTTTAATAGATGTACGAAAGCGCAAGAAAATTATCATACAAAGAGATTTTTCGAGATGGACAAAGGAAATTTGTATCGCCTCTCCACTCATTCTTTTACTGTGGATATACCCATTTTCACGCGAGAGTTCACCCGAGTGGAGCATTTTATACGAATCTACCGAGCAAACGATTTTGATTTTTGGCTTGGCAAGGAGGGACATAAGCGAAAGCTCTACAATGAGCTATTTTTCGTTTAGCACAATTGACAAGGTTCTTTCCAGGGCAAAAATGAAACTATTTTACTCACCGAAATCCCACACTTTTAAGTAGTATGAGAAGTCACACAAAGTATCTTTCCCGATTGCAAGAATGATTTTTCCAGTCCAGACGGCTTTGGACTGCAATCCTAAGCCTCTTGGACTCGAATCCAAAGCCGTCTGGACTAAGACAAGAAGAATAAGATGGCCGACACCCACAACCCCAAAAAGGGGGAACACTTTTCAAACATTTCCAAACTACCCTTCCCGTCCAAAGGCATAAAGAAAGCGACCTCCACCGAAGTGAAGGCCGCTTCTCCTTTGATACGATATATCGCCAAATCTTTTAGAGGGATCACACTTTATACTCGTAGCTCACAGTCTTGAGCTCCTCATTGGCCTTCTCAATCTTGCGCTTGAGGTTCTCCTTGAAAGCAGCAAAGCGTGTAGCCAACTCAGCATCAGAGAGTGCCAACATCTGCACGGCAAGGATACCTGCATTCTGTGCCGCATTGATGCCTACAGTAGCCACGGGGATACCAGGAGGCATCTGCACGATAGCCAGCAATGCATCCATACCCTCAAGCGTACTCTTGATGGGCACACCAATCACAGGCACTGTAGTGCTGGCAGCAATCACACCGGGAAGATGAGCCGCCATACCCGCAGCAGCAATAATGACACGGATGCCACGTTCAGCAGCACCCTTAGCAAAAGCCTCTACAGCCTCTGGAGTACGATGAGCAGAGAGAGCATTCATCTCAAAAGGCACCTTCATCTCATTCAAGAAGGCAGCAGCCTTCTCCATTACGGGCAAGTCACTCGTACTGCCCATGATAATACTTACGATAGGTTTCATATTCATTATTTATTTAAAGATATTCCTCTATTCTTATATTCACTGCGAATTTACACTTTTATTTCCATATATAAAAACAAAAGTCCCGAAACAGCATCCCGAAACACAGAACATCTATAGTATACATCCCTAGAACATCTATGCTATCTATACCTTAAGCCGACCATCAACAAAAACAAAGAGAGGAGTCATCCATCTGGACAACTCCTCTCTCCTGAAAACGGCGGCTACCTACTCTCCCACAAACGCAGTACCATCGGCGCGGTCGGGC
>JAZKZX010000071.1:0-17756 GCA_045612925.1 Bacteroidaceae bacterium | reverse complement strand
TTGCAACCGTGAGCGAGTGGGGTAGTGCCAAGGCGCTCCAACGTATCGTTGATGAGTGCAGGCTTGATAGAAAAACTCTTGGCAAAGGCGATGATTTCTTCGACCTTTTCACGCTTGCTGCATAGGCGATCGTAGCGCTCCTTAGAGGCCAAACCTAAATTATAGGAACGCTCGGTGAGGCGCATGTCGGCATCGTCTTGACGGAGCAGGATGCGATACTCTGCACGTGAAGTAAACATACGGTACGGTTCATCCACACCCTTTGTTACGAGATCATCGATGAGAACACCGATATAGGCTTCGTCGCGACCCAGCGTGAAGGGCTCGCCACCATGGCAAGCGATGTGTGCATTGATACCAGCAACGAGCCCTTGACCTGCGGCCTCTTCATAACCTGTAGTACCGTTGACTTGGCCTGCGAGGAAGAGCCCCTTCAGAATCTTTGACTCGAGTGTGTGGCGCAATTGCGTGGGGTCGAAATAGTCATATTCGATGGCGTAGCCGGGGCGATAAACGGCAATATCGCGGAAGGCAGGCACTTGGCGCAACGCCTCGAGTTGTATCTCCATCGGGAGCGATGAAGAGAAGCCATTCAAGTAAAGTTCATTGGTCGTTTCACCCTCGGGCTCGAGGAAGAGTTGGTGCTGCTCCTTGTCGGGGAAGGTGACGATTTTGGTCTCTATGCTGGGGCAATAGCGCGGACCGATACTTTGGATTTGTCCGTTGTAAAGGGGCGATTCGTCCAATCCATCGCGTAGGATGCGGTGCACCTCGGGATTGGTGTAGCAGGTCCAGCAGCAGAGTTGTTTGAGCTTGCGCGGCTCACTCATATATGAGAAGCTATGGAAGTCGCTCTCGCCCTCTTGAATCTCCATTTCATCGATGTGTACGCTGCGTTTGTCGATGCGCACGGGAGTACCCGTCTTCATGCGACCAACGGTGATGCCGTGGCGTGCGATGGATTCGGTGAGTCCGTACGATGCAGGCTCTGCCATGCGTCCACCAGGAAGTTGCACACGACCTACATGGAGCAAACCGTTGAGGAAGGTACCTGCGGTGACTACGACACTTTTGGCATGGAAGGTGACGCCCCACACCGTATGCACACCGATGACTTCGCCATTCTCTACAAGCAGTTCGTCAACGGTGTCTTGCCAAATGTTGAGATTGGGGATGTTGTCGAGAATCTCGCGCCAAGCCCAGATAAACTTCTCGCGGTCGCACTGAGCACGGGGACTCCACATGGCGGGACCCTTCGAGCGATTGAGCATGCGGAACTGAATGGCCGTGCGGTCAGTGACGATTCCCGTGTATCCACCGAGTGCGTCAATCTCTCGCACGATCTGACCTTTGGCAATACCACCGATGGCGGGGTTGCAACTCATCTGCCCAATCTTGTTCATGTCCATCGTGATGAGGCAAGTCTTCGAGCCCATATTGGCCGCTGCTGCTGCCGCTTCGCATCCCGCGTGTCCGGCACCAATCACAATGACGTCGTAGAAAAATTCCATTGTACCTATTATTTATTTAAAGAGCAAAGTTACGCATTTATCAACAATATCTATTGGCAATCTCTCAAAAACTTCAAATTTTACTGCCAAATCCTTGCGATTTTCACGGCCGAGTGGCAAGGCGAACAAAAAGAAACGATTCTCAAAGGCTATTTTTTGGTTTAACTTACTTTCATTCAATTATTTAACCCTACTTTTTCTTGTTGGGATTTTTCTTCGTCTCGAAAGAAAAATGGGGGAATATACAAAAGGAAAGAAGATAACAAGCAAAAAACGGCAGGTAGAGTAACCTGCCGAAATTTTAAAAAAATATTGTCTACATTTTTACTTTGCGATGTTGGAATGTAAAGTTTGATTTGATAAACGAGTTTCACTTCACTTAATCCACCGTCCAATTCGAATTATGCGGTTTAGTCTTGTTCGGATCGTAGTGCAGGGCTTCCACATCGGGAATGCGAATGTGGTAGGTGCGGCCCGACTTATTGTTCATGGTGTACTCGCGCAGCCAGGGATTTTCCTCCTTGAGCTGAGCTATGGTAACACCATACTCTTTTGCAAAGGCAGTGAGGTCATCGATTTGTTGAGTAGTGGTAACGATAGTCTTGGGCGCTATGTAGGGGTATAGCTGCGAGCGCTTGAGCATGAAACCATAGGCCTTGGGATTCTCGAGCACTGTCTTGGCGGTAAGGATACGGAACATGTAGCGCGAGGTCTCCTCGACAAGCCATAGGTCCATGGCATTGCTTACGCCCTGCTGTTCGAGCCGACGCGAGATACCGTTCTGCCCAGCATTATAGCTGGCTGCTACGGTCATCCAGTCTCCATACATCTCATACGACTCTTTCAGGTAGGCACAAGCGGCACGAGTGGCCTTTTCAATGTTGTATCGCTCGTCGATATTGGCGTTGACCTCAAGCCCATACTTACGTCCTGTTTCCTGCATGAACTGCCACATGCCAGCAGCGCCCACCGATGAGCGTGCAAGGGGACTGAGGTTACTCTCGATGACCATGAGGTACTTAAGGTCGTCGGGCACGCCACATTCCTTGAGTATGGGTTCTACGATGGGGAAATAGCGGTTGGCACGCTTGATCATGAGCAGGGTGAGCTGGTGCGAATAGGTAAAAGCAGTAATCTCACGATCCATACGCTCACGAAGGTCTGCACGGTCGAGACAGATGACCTCGTCAGCAAAGTGTACCTCGTCAGGTATCTCGGGCACTACGGCAAGAGCAGCCACCTTGGACTCCGGCAGTTCTTTGTCACCGATCTTATTGTTGCCGAGTAGGAAAGGAATACACATCCCTATACATATATAAATACATATAGGGATGGCTTTACGGATAATATGCTTCATAAATGCGTATTATGCTTGGGGCAATACCTCAAGAGCGCGACGAGCACGACGCAGGGTCTCCTCCTTACCGATGAAGTCGGTGAGTTCGAAGATGTGAGGACCTATGGCAGCACCTACGAGGGTCACACGGAAGGCGTTCATCACCTTACCTACGGGCCACTCCTTCGATGCTATCCATTCCATGATGAGAGGCTCAATCTCGGCACCAGCAAAGACAGGGGCTTGCTCAATGAAGTCGCAGAGCTCGCTCACATAGGTGTGTGATACTGCAGGCTCTTTCCACCACTTCTTGAGTGATTTTTCGTCGTAGCTCTCGGGAGCCTCGAAGAAGTAGCAGCAGGTGTCCCAAAGCTCGTGTACGAAGTTGACACGACCCTTCATGAGAGATACCACCTTGACGATGCGGTCGAACTCCTCGTTGATGCCCTTTTCGCAGAGCATAGGCTCGAAGAGACGAGCAATATCTTCGTCGCTCTTTGAGAGAATATATTCATGGTTGAACCACACGAGTTTCTTGTAGTCGAAGCGAGCACCAGCTTTTGAACAGCGTGAGAGGTCGAAGAGCTGTATCATCTCGTCGAGTGTCATCTTCTCCTGGTCGTTACCGGGGTTCCAGCCAAGCAGAGCGAGGAAGTTGATGACAGCCTCGGGCAGATAGTCCTTCTCACGATAGCCCGAAGAGATGTCTCCTGTCTTAGGATCGTGCCACTCGAGGGGGAACACGGGGAAGCCGAGGCGGTCGCCATCGCGCTTGCTGAGCTTACCATTGCCCTCGGGCTTGAGCAGCAGGGGAAGGTGAGCAAAGGTGGGCATGGTGTCTTCCCAACCGAAGGCGCGGTAGAGCAGTACATGGAGCGGTGCTGAGGGGAGCCACTCTTCGCCACGGATTACATGTGACACCTCCATGAGGTGGTCGTCGACGATGTTGGCGAGGTGATAGGTGGGGAGCTCGTCGGCACTCTTGTAGAGCACCTTGTCGTCGAGCACAGAGGAGTTGATGACTACATTTCCACGGATAAGGTCGTTGACATGTACCTCTACGCCTGGCTCGATGAGGAAGCGTACTACATACTGATGACCTGCGGCGAGCAATGCATCGACCTCCTCCTTGGGTAGGGCGAGTGAGTTGCGCATCTGCATACGAGTGGTAGCATCGTACTGGAAATTGGCGATTTCACCGCGCTTGGCCTCCAGTTCCTCGGGAGTATCGAATGCCATGTATGCCTTGCCTTCGTCGAGCAGCTGCTTCACATACTTCTTATAGATGTCGCGGCGCTCTGACTGGCGGTATGGGCCATGATCGCCACCTACGCCCACGCCCTCATCGAAGGCGAGGCCAAGCCACTGGAACGACTCGATGATGTACTCCTCGGCACCAGGCACGAAACGGTTTGAGTCTGTGTCTTCGATACGGAAGATGAAATCGCCGCCATGCTGACGGGCAAACAAGTAGTTGTACAACGCGGTACGAACGCCACCAATGTGCAAGGGGCCTGTAGGACTGGGTGCAAAGCGCACTCTTACTCTTCTTTCGGTCATATAGTGTATTAATTTAGTTTCGTTTATGGTGCAAAGATAGTGCAAGCCGAGAGAAAATACAAGTTTACTTGTAGTTTTCCGAGTCGCGGCCTATCTAAAGGCTACGAAGTAGATTAAAATTAGTATAGGGCGCGAGAAAGTGCGAGTACATTTGCGATTTCTATCGGCTTGTAGTATCTTTGCAACATGACAAATACTACACGCAAAGACATCATATTGTTTGCCATCAAGTTGGTACCTCTGGTGGCTATCCTATTTATATTTACCGATATGGTAGGGGCGCTCTTCGTGGGCGACGACTACACGATGCGTGCATCACTACGCTGTAAGATGCTCTTGTTTCTCACCGCCTTCACCGCTATCTTCCTTGTGGGGAGCGATGTGCTGAAATGGCCCAAACGCCAGTTGGCCTATATAGGATACCCCTTATACCTATTAGTGATGGCGCTATGCGGAGTATTCACTGCATCGCACAACCTCTTTGGATATAAGATTGCATTGATGGCAGCTCCCTGTGTAGCACAGATGCTCAAGCGATATGGCAAGGGTTGGCTACGCCGATATTTACGCTTGATAGCCCGCCTTTCTGATGGGCGGCTCATCAGCAAGAAGGGATTGGCATTTATGAGTGGTACGATAGCTTTTATAGTAGTGCTCGTCATGGGAGTGTATAGCCTGCGAGGTATCTGCCACTTCAACTTCCGTCAGTTTATTATCAGTCGTGTGCCGATAACTGCTCCTGTCAAGCCTGAGAAGCCCATACGCAACCCTAACCTCAAGGATCGTCGCGATCCCTACCGCAACTATCCAAAGATATTCAGCGACCTCAATGATACCCAACTTGTAGCTGCCCGAGCCAATGGCACACCTCGCGCGCTGACCATTGAGGAACTCGAGAGTGGGCAATATGGCTTGCAACGCATCGAGACAAACAAGTTGTATAAGGTAGACCCTCTCACACACTCGGCTCCCTATCTCGTACCCAAGGCCAAGGAGTTCCTTGACGATTTGGGTGATGCCTTTCAAGACTCGCTCTACAATCGCGGCTACGACCGCCGACACCGCTTCATCGTCACCAGTGTATACCGCACTGAAAACCACATCAAGCGCTTGCGCCGCAGTGGCAATGTGAATGCATCGACCAATTCGTGTCACCAATACGGCACCACTGTCGACATCACCTATGTGCGTTTCGATAAGCCCGAGGAATACCGTGCCAATGACCCAAAGCTGCTGCAATTATTGATGCAAACGGTATACGATATGCACCGTTCGGAGCGATGTTATGTGAAGTACGAGCGCAAGCAAAGCTGTCTGCATATCACGGTGCGATAAAAACATTTGTTTGCAGTGCCATGTTAAAGAAGGATAAAAGCAAGCTAAATAGATAACTATTGCTTATCTTTACGGCAGAAAACCCAAAAGTATGGCTCCTATGATACAGATTCGATGCATAAATAATGGTGAGACAAGGCAGTTTCTTCCAGGAACAAGTCTGCAAGAGGTTTATGACACCTTTGCCCTTGATATGCCCCACGGTGCAGTGAGTGCTCGTGTAAACAATAAGGTCGAGAGTCTCTCCTTCAAGGTGTACAACCACAAGGATGTGGAGTTTCTCGACATCACCTCCGACTCGGGCATGCGCACCTATGTGCGCTCGCTGTTTTTTGTGCTTACCAAGGCTATCAGCGAACTATATCCCGAGGGTGAGGTTATCATCGAGCACCCCATCTCGAAGGGTTACTTCTGCAGTTTGCGCATAGGTCGCACCGTCATGGCGACAGATGTCGATACCATCAAGCAGCGCATGCAAGCGATTATTGCCAGCGATATGCCCATCCGCCGTATCAACTGTCCTACCGAGAAGGCTATCGAGACCTTCAGCCGCGAGGGGCGTACCGATGTGGTGACTCTGCTCAAGACGACAGGCAAGCTATACTCCACCTATTACAAGTTGGGCGACAAGGTAGACTTCTACTACGGCAGCCTACTCACCTCGACGGGTAAGATACACCTGTTTGAACTGCAGCAGTACCATGATGGGCTGCTTTTGCGTGTGCCCAGTCGCGAAAATCCCGATATATTGGAAGATATCGTGCGCCAAGACAAGATGCGCAGCGTATTCAATGAGCACCACCACTGGCAAGAGATTTTGGGTGTGAGTACTGTGGGCGATTTCAACACTGCCTGCAACAAGGGTCATGCTACCGACCTCATCAATGTGGCCGAGGCGCTGCAAGAGAAGCGCATAGCCGGTATTGCCGACGACATCTATCGTCGTGGATCGCGCATAGTGCTCATCTCGGGTCCCTCATCTTCGGGCAAGACCACCTTCAGCAAGCGCTTGTCGATACAGCTCATGACCAATGGCTTGCGCCCGGTAGCCCTATCTCTCGACGACTATTTTGTCGATCGTGAACTGACCCCGCTCGATGAAAAGGGCAATTATGACTTCGAGTCGCTCTATGCCGTAGACCTTCCCTTCTTCAATAGTCAGTTAGAGGCGTTGCTTCGTGGCGATGAGGTGCAGCTCACCAAGTTTGACTTCACCATAGGCAAGCGCCTGCTCACCGACCGCAAGCTACGCATCAATAAGCAGACTGTGCTTATCATCGAGGGTATCCATGCCCTCAATCCCGAGCTCACCAGCACTATCCCCGCAGAAGACAAGTATAAAGTGTATGTGTCGGCACTCACCACCATCATGCTCGACAAGCACAACTACATCCCCACTACCGACAATCGTCTGCTGCGCCGCATCTTGCGCGACAGCAAGTATCGTGGCTACTCGGCCGAAGAGACCATTGCCCTATGGCCCAATGTGCGCAAGGGCGAAGACAAGTGGATATTCCCCTATCAAGAGAATGCCGATGCCATGTTCAACTCGGCGTTGCTATTCGAGCTTGCCGTACTGAAGAGTTACCTCTGCCCCATCCTCGAAAGGGTCAGAGAAGATAGCCCCGAATATAGCGAGGCATACCGCTTGCGCAAGTTCCTGCAATACTTTGAGTCTATCCCCGACAACAATTTGCCCCCCACCTCACTACTGCGTGAGTTCTTGGGTGGGAGCAGTTTTGAATATTAGAAACCCCTGCCCTTAACGATGAACAACCGATCAGCACAAATACAAATACAGGGTCAACAGCAGGTACAGATACAGGGTCTATCGCCTCTGCAGGTGCTCACTGCCCGTCTATTGAGTCTTACCACCATAGAGATGGAGGAGCGGGTGCGTGGCGAAGTCATTGACAATCCTGCCCTCGAAGCATCTTCCTTCGAGGCATCCGCCGATGTAGCCGATGAAGTCCATGAGGGCGGCACGGAGAGCAATGAAGATCTCATCGCTGGTGACTATAGCAACGAGGATGACATCCCCGACTATAAGTTGCACGCACTGCCACAAAGTACCGAGCAGCAGGCCTTCCAATATGCCGACACCCTATCTTTTTACGATTACCTGTTGGGACAGCTGCACGAGCAGTCCCTTACCGATGAGCAAACAGCCATAGGCGAATACCTTATAGGCTCGCTCGATGAGGACGGTCTGCTACACAAGTCGCTCCTCTCCATAGCCGATGAATTGGCTATATATCACGGTATCGATGCCGATGAAAAGGAGATAGAAGAGGTGCTCAAGTGTATTCAGCAGTTTGACCCCATAGGCATCGGCGCCCGTAGCCTGCAAGAGTGCCTACTATTACAACTCGACCATAAGGAGCCTACCCCGCTTGTAGCGCAGCAACGCCTGGTACTGACCCAATGCTACGATGAGTTCACCCATAAGCGTTGGGATAAGATAGAGCAGAAAATGGGGTGCACGCCCGAAGAGCTAAGCACCATCGTAGCCGAACTTGTTAAGCTGAATCCTCGTCCAGGAAGCGCTTTGAACGATAGCCTTGAGCGCAGCAATATGCAGATAGTACCCGACTTCACCGTAGAGGTGTATGACGATACCATCAGCCTCACGCTCAACAACCAGCACATCCCTCAACTGCGTGTGAGCGGCGAGTTCCTGCAGATGCTCGATGAGCAGCTGGTATCATCCAATGCCGATAGTCGCCATGCGGCACAGTTTCTGAAGCAGAAGATAGAGTCGGCCCGCGACTTCATCCAAGCCATACAGCAGCGCGAGCAGACCCTCACGCGCACCATGGAGAGCATCATCGCCCTGCAGCGCCCCTTCTTCATCGAGGGCGACGAGTCGCTGCTGCGTCCCCTCATACTCAAAGATGTGGCAGAGGCTACTGGGTACGACATCTCTACCATCTCACGCGCTACCATCAGCAAGTATGTGCAGACCCCCTTCGGCATCTTCCCCCTGCGCTACTTCTTCAGCGATGGCATTGCCAATGCCGAGGGCGAAGAGGTATCGATAAAGGAGGTGCACAACCTCATCAAGGAACTTGTGGCTCATGAGGACAAGGCCACTCCGCTCACCGATGAGCAGCTCGTGAGCCTGCTTGCCGAACGAGGCTTCAAGGTAGCACGCCGCACCGTGGCCAAGTATCGCGAGCAGCTACACATCCCCATAGCACGAATGCGTAAATAACCCCCACAATACAATGAGAATCATTATACAGCGTGTGCGCAATGCCTCTGTCACCATTGCCGGTCAGCTCCATTCATCCATAGGCCAAGGCATGATGATACTCGTAGGTATCGAAGATGCCGATGGTGCCGAAGACATCGCCTTCCTCACCAAGAAGGTAGTGAATATGCGCATCTTTGACGATGCCGACGGTGTGATGAACCGTTCGGTGCTCGACATCGGTGGCGAAATCCTTGTCGTGAGCCAGTTTACCCTACATGCCTCCACCAAGAAGGGCAATCGCCCCTCGTACATCAAGGCTGCCAAGCCCGACATCTCCGTGCCCCTCTACGAGAAGTTCTGTGCAGAGCTCTCCCTTGCCTTGGGCAAATCCGTGAAGACAGGCGTCTTCGGTGCCGACATGCAGTGTGCCCTCATCAATGATGGGCCCGTAACCATCTTTATGGACAGCAAGAATAAGGAGTAAATAACTATGATATGAAAAGAAAACGGCAGGTTCGTGTGACCTGCCGTTTCTCATTTGTCCAAGTATAAGTACTCTCGTTACTTCGTGAACTCTACAATGTTGGCTGTAGCACTGTATGTAACCTCCATCCAGAGCGGAGTAATCATGTGGATAGAAGAGCTTACAGTAACATTTGTCAAAGTCTGCGCACCGGTGAGGTTTGCATTCTTGGTCATTTCGTTGATGGCGTTGTTGCGGAGAGCCTGCTTGCTCACTGAACAGAAACCGCAGATGTAGGTTGCAGTAGCCTCACCATAGGCTTGACCTACTATCTGGAAATTGCTTTCAGACAACACCACTTGAGTTTGGGTGAGATTGTGGTTGGTAGCGGTCAATGATGAGAAACCGATACACCCTGTGAACGAAAGGGCTACCGCTACGAGGGCGCAGATTGTCAATAATTTTTTCATAATCATCATTTTTTTAAAGTTTATAACACCGCAAAGGTAGTGATTAATCTATAAAAAGCAAGTGATATCAGAAGAACTTCACCTCTTCGCCCACTATCTCGCTCAGCAGCAGGTTGGCGAGGCGGCTGGTGCCGATGCGGAAGAGATCGTTGTTGAGCCACTCCTTGCCCAGCACCTCCTTCACGATGGTGTAGTATACGAGTGCATCGTTCACGCTATTGATGCCACCGGCAGGCTTGAAGCCCACCTTGCGTCCGGTCTTCTCGTAGTATGCCTTGATAGCCTGACACATCACATACGCTGCTTCGGGAGTAGCGGCAGGCTCTTGCTTGCCGGTAGAGGTCTTGATGAAGTCGGCACCGCTATACATGGCTAGGATAGCGGCTTTCCAGATGTTGTCAGTAGACTTCAGAGCACCTGTCTCAAGGATCACTTTCAGGTGACGGTCACCACAGATAGCCTTTATTTCTTCGATTTCATCGCACATGCCCTCATAGTCTCCAGCGAGGAACTTGCCTACGGGAATGACGATATCAATCTCGGTAGCACCATCGGCAAGGGCAAGAGCAGTCTCAGCAACTTTCACTTCGGTGAAGGTCTGCGATGAGGGAAATCCGCCCGATACGCAAGCCACATTCACCGACTCTACCTCGAGCGACTGACTCACGATCTTGGCAAAGTTAGGATATACGCAGATAGCTGCTACCCCCTTGAGGTCGGGATATTCGTTGTCAAAGTCGTTGACGCGCTCGGTAAACTTCAGCACGCTCTCCTCGCTGTCCTCGGTCTTGAGTGTGGTGAGGTCTATGCAGCTGAAGAGCAGCTTCTTCACCTCTACGGTATTGTTCTCGTCTGCATATCGTGCGATGATTTGTGCCGCTCTTGACGCAGCCTGCTCATCGGTGAGTGGTGTGGGGTAGAGGTCCAGAGCGTTGTTGTACTTGCTGGTCTCCTCGGTGTCGTGATAGTGTTCCATAATGAATTTCTATATTATTTATTTCAGTTTTTCGTTGTTCAGGTGACGCGTATTGTCGCGCTTCGTCTTCTTCTCTATGGTGCGGTGCCATGCCTCGGTGAGGTCTACACCCGTCTGGTTGGCCATGCATACGAGCACCCACAGCACATCGGCCATCTCCTCGGCAAGGTTGGGCACCTCACCCTCCTTGAACGACTGCTCGCCATAGGTGCGTGCCATCACTCTCGCCAGCTCGCCCACCTCCTCGGTGAGTATTGCCATGTTGGTTAGTTCATTGAAGTAGCGCACTCCATAGGTATGTATCCACTCATCGGCCTGCTTTTGCACTTCGGCAAGTGTGATGGCATCGTTGCTCATAGGTGAAATATTCTCTTTAAATATATAAATATGTGTAACCCTCGTAAAATAAAATCACATCATTTATAACCCTTACGACATTTCGGGCAAATCCCCTTCATTACAAGATTTATTTCGTTCACCTCATAACCTTCGGGATGAGGTATCACCGTCATGTCGATATCCTTGATGCAGAAGGTGTCGCCACATGCGGTGCAGGTAAAGTGTATGTGCGGTATGTGGTGATGGTGGTGCCCGCAATCGCAACGGCAGAAGAGTTTAGCTCCGCCACCATTGTCTATCTCGTGCAGCAGCCTATGCTCTACGAATAGTGTCAAGGTGCGGAAGAGCGTAGAGCGGTCGAGTGTGCCCATGCGGTGTTCCATATCGGCCAGCGTGAAGGCATGGTCATAGGCGATGATCTCCTTCAGCACCATGATGCGAATGGCGGTGGGGCGTATGCCCGACTCGTGTAATATCTGCTCAACCTGATTCATAACTGCAAAGGTACGAATAAGCGAGCAAGAAATATGAAGTTTACTTCAATATTTTTTTCAGCGAGCGAAAGTACCTAAACGACGCAGTCGTAAAGATAATAATAAGCGAGCGAAAAACGCAAGCTTGCTTGGGCATTTCTCACAACGAGTATCCAAGTTATCCACAAAACCCCTGTTGACAACGGTGAATAACTGTGGAAAAATAATTGATAAAAACCGCCAAAAAAATTTGGACATTCCAGCAGAGAGCGAGCTTATACAGCTTTCCGAGACGACCAAAAAAGTTACCCATTTTTTAACAGCGATTTTTCAGCACCGCTATTCACCGATTTCAGCACCATCGTCCGTGGCCTATTTATCCACTCCGCCCATTATCCACAGGTTGTGCATAACTTCGGTAAGAGCATTGTTTTTCAGTCATTAAAGCCCCTTGTAGGTGGTGGATAACCTGTTCGTACCCTACCGCCTAATGTGGGGTACGACATATGCAAATCTTGGGGCAATATTTTATGCACCATTTCCACAGGCAATCATCATACACATAAGTTTTTTCTTTAAGGAATAAAAAAAGAAGAATATATATATGAATCTGTGGATACCGATGATGAGTCGGGATAGAGAGTCCTTTACTCCCCACCGAGCAGCGCTACAAGTTCGCGCATACCCTCCGAAGCGCCTTTCTTGATGACATGTACTGGCAATCCATAGGGTACCTTCACCTCGGCAGGGTCGATGAGGTAAATCTGCGCATTGCTCTTTGTGAATTGTATGAGTCCTGCCGCAGGGTATACATTGAGCGAAGTGCCGATGATGATGAGCGTATCGGCCTCCATCACATGATCAGCAGCCACCTCGATGTTGGGTACCTCCTCGCCGAACCATACGATGAAGGGGCGCAATTGGCTACCATCGGTAGCGCAGTCTCCCAAGTGCACCTCGTATTCTTCGGGGCGAAGTTCGCGTATGTATTGAGGATTATTAGGTTGTAGGCTCGACGTCACTTTAGTGAGTTCGCCATGCAGGTGTATTACGTGTGTGCTCCCTGCCCGTTCGTGCAGATTGTCCACATTTTGTGTCACTACGGTCACCTCATACCTCTTCTCCAACTCAGCCACGAGGCGATGCCCCTCGTTAGGCTCCACGGTGAGCAGTTGCATGCGCCGTGCGTTGTAAAAGTCCGTGACGAGTTGTGGGTTGCGCCTATACCCCTCGGGTGTAGCCACATCCTCCACAGGGTACTTGTCCCATAGTCCGCCCGAGTCGCGGAAGGTGCTGATACCGCTCTCGGCACTCATGCCGGCACCCGTGAGCACTACGATCTTCTTCATGGTGTATATTACATTTATTCATTAGATTCTTCTACCTCGTAAGGTTTATTCTCATCATAGTTGTTTTTTTTGATTATATGTTTACTTCTTCATAGAAAAGTATTTCCATAGTGGTGCCGCCATCAAGGCTTGGCGCATCTCGTCGTGCTCGAGCAGTGCCCTCACCTCCTCCTCCGTGAGCAGGTGCACGGTGAGGTCTTCTGTCTCCTCAAGGTGTTGCGTCGATATCTGCTCCACATCTGTGGCGAGGAAGCAATGTGTGAGGTTGGTTATCGTACCTGGGTTAGCACTGATGGTCATCCATCGTTGCCAGTGGCCACCGCCATAGCCCGTCTCTTCGTAGAGCTCGCGACGAGCACTTTCCATCGGGTCTTCGCCTGCCTCACACACTCCTGCACACAGTTCCATGAGTGTCTCCTGCAAGCCATGGCGATACTGGCGCACCATCACAAACTCGCCCTTCTTGGTGATGGCAATGACATTCACCCAGTCGGGATATTCCAGGATGTAATACTCGGGGTTCTCGGCTCCCGTAGGCAATTTCACATGGTCGCGTCGCGCTGTGAGCCACGGCCGACGTATCAGGTATTCCGTGGAGAGTATCTCCCACTTGCGGTCATCGGTGCTATTCATTGTATAGGTCATTTTGTTGCGAAGATACGAAAAAAACTTGTGTAGCCCCGCAAAAATCCCTACATTTGCACCAGAAATAGTACACCGCTGCCACCGGGTAGCACAGATGCAAACACCAAAGCATCCCGTCCGCGTATCGTTAGGTCTTAGAAGATACCGGGAGGATGCTTTACATTTTTTATATTATATATGGAAGCAACACCTATCAGCCGCACTGTGCGCCGCATGCTCAGCGCCTTCGGCTCCCTCACCCGTTTTGAGCGCATGCTCTGGACCTCGTCGATGGCCGTGGTGGCATTGTCGTATCTGCTATCTCCGCAGGGCGATGCCCTCTCGCTTGCCGCCTCGCTCGTGGGTGTCACCTCGCTCATCTTCATCGCCAAGGGGTATGTGATAGGACAGGTATTGGTGGTGGTGTTCGCCATCCTCTATGGCATCGCCTCCTACCATCAGCGCTACTATGGCGAGGTCATCACCTACCTGGGCATGACGGGCCCCATCGCCGTAGCAGCCATCGTGTCGTGGCTACGTCATCCGTTCGAGGGCAGTGCCGAGGTGCAGGTAGCCCATATGACTCCCCGCAAATGGTTGCAGGTGGTGGTGCTCACGCTGCTCGTCACCGTGGCCTTCTACTTTATCCTGCGTGCCTTGGGCACCGCCAGCCTGTGGGTGAGCACGCTCTCCGTGGCCACCAGCTTCAGTGCCTCGTACCTCACCTACCTGCGCAGCCCCTACTACGGCATCGGCTACGGGGCCAACGATGTAGTGCTCATCGTGCTCTGGGCAATCGCTTCGGCCCACGACCCCGCCTACCTCCCCATGGTAGCCTGCTTCGTCATGTTCCTTGTCAACGACATCTACGGCTTCGTCAACTGGCGTCGTATGCGCCGCAGGCAGCAGGGGGACTAACGGGACTATAATCCTTTTTCTGAAATATACTGATCATTGTATCAGTTAATACAGACATTGCTAATGACCCACACCTTCAATAGCCCCATCGGAGCCGTCCGTCTCACTGAAGAGGGCGGCTCCATCATACGTATCGAGCTCACCGACGCTGCTGGCACATCCTCTGCGCCCACTACCCTGTTGCGTGAGGCGGAGCATCAGATCACGGCATTCCTTCGGGGTGAGCGTCGCCAGCTGGACTTCCCCATTCGTATAGTGGGTACTCCCTTTCAGCAACGCGTGTGGCAGGCATTGCAGCAGATACCCTATGGTGCTACACGCACCTACGGAGACATAGCCACCGCCATAGGCAACCCCCGAGCAAGCCGCGCCGTGGGCATGGCCTGCAACAAGAATCCCCTGCTGCTCATCGTCCCCTGCCATCGAGTAGTGGGTGCCAATGGTAAACTTGTTGGCTTCGCCTATGGCACTGAGGCCAAGCGGTGGTTGCTGGAGTTGGAGGTTAAATAATCATTCCTATAGTATCCGTTAAGTGACTTTTTGCGAGTTAACTACTACTACTGTATCTGTTATGTGAAGTGAATGATTTCATTCACAGCTTAATTTTACGTCCACTTTCTACCCATTTTCGCTGCTCATTAAAGAGATTTGTCGGCGAGGAGCCTGTGACGAAGTCGCAAGAAAGGCTTGAAGTATCAGTTTTAGTAATTGCAAACTGTAATTTGTTCAATTCCAAACTCTAATTTGGAGCCGTACAAACTGGAGTTTTTCTTAATAAAAATTGCAGTTTGGATATAGTCAAACTACTCCAAGCCACCTTTTGTCATTCTGACGACCCGAAGGGAGGAAGAATCTCGCGCAGTACTATGCGAGATACCTCGTTCTACTGAGCATGACAAGTGCAATGTATAATTTTCAGATTACCACTGATAATCCATTTCGTAACCATCGAACTCCACCTCTTGCTGTGCGCCACATTCGGCTACAACGGTGCGGATAATCTCCTGCTTGGCAGGTGCTATAGCGAGTTTTCCCTTACGCATATCATAATAGCCATTGCGCCCGAAGCGTACAATCAGTTTATGCATCACCATTTCCGCTACGTTCACTGGAAGCGTACGCATCATCCGCACGAAGCCGCGAGCATACTGTACCTTTTCTGCCGAGCGGTAGTGGGGGCACTCCCCCTCCATCTGCGCCAGATACGAAGGGCTTATGATCTGCCATCTCTCCACCTCGGCCGGCATCATCGCCACCGCTACATGGCGCAAGCAGTTTGCCGCCCTTGGGCAATCGCCCTTGATGCAGAGGGTATAGTTATTGGGGACTTTCTCGCTGGTCTTTGTTGTAGATTCTTGTGTCATAGTGTATCGATTTAAGTGGTTGTTTAATACTACAAATATACCACTTTTATAGAGGAAAAGCAAATAATCTGGGGATAGTATGTGGGGTATTGAAAAGTTTTAGTACTTTTATTTTGCTATGCAAGATGAAGTTAGGCTGCACCTCGAAAATACTCAAAACTTATTTTGGTATTTCGCTCGCCTTGCACTAACTTTGCACCGATGAGGCGAAAGTCTCGTCAAGACATTTTGGTAAAAATAGAAGCGTTATGCTCTCTTGTTGTCTGAAAACCTAGGAAATTTTCAAGAATAAACGAGGACTGCATGATGGTTCTGCGCGTTTCGCGTGGACTGTTATCTCCATATCTGTTTATTCGGGTTTTCCTAGGACCTTCAGACAAAGGCGTGGCATAGCAGACCACGCTTCTTTTTTCTTTGGAATAATGAGTTTTATTAACGTTATATATAATTAAAATTAAGGATTTATGAAAAAGATTTTTTTTAGCAAGGGATTTATTGCATTCTTTACTGTGTGTATGGGATTGCTTATGGCTTCATGTACTCCTGATAACTTAACTGAAAACGAAGGAGGCAATAAAAATAAATTAACTGTGTGTGGTTATGTTTATAATTCAGAAACAGGAGGTACAATAGAAGGAGCAAAAGTAGACATAAAAGATTTTGGCTATGATATTTCATCTTATTATGGTGCTTATGAATTTTACAATGTCCCTGAAGGGACCTATAGAGTTGAGGTAAGTAATAGGGGATATAATACATTATCCATGAACATCACCATCAGTGCAGACGAAGATCCCGTGTATTGGTATAAGGACTTTTATCTTACAAAAAGAAGTGGAGATAGCGGAAATGGTAGTTCAAGTTCTGATGACAACAATAATGACAACACTGGCAACGACGATTCCAATGATTCATATGTAGAGGAAGATTATTCAAGTGCCGAAGTAAGTACAGACCTCTCTAATTTAGATGTTAATTTGGTTAGTTGTTATAGAAAAGGAGACAATGTAGAATTGACCTATACGCTCACGAACACATCAAGTTATGGCAACATGAACATAACCATAAACAATGTAAATGCCTTTACACAGAAAACATTCGTATCGGACGATTTAGGTAACCAATACAGCAACAAATATGTAAAGATTGCGCTTGGAGGAAAAGATTGGGGATATGGCAATAACATTGAAGGAACTCTGTTGACTGATATTCCCTCAAAATGTATCATCACTGTAAAGGATGTAGACAAGAGTGCCAAGTACATGACATTCTATATGTACACATCCACCGCTCTTCCCGGTTCGGTAAACTATAGTGCTGATGTGGTATTGAAGAATGTAAAGATTCATTGATTAAATTACTTCGAATGGTTAAATTGAAGTAATGCCATAAATATTTTTTTTTATAATCTTCTTCTATGACCGACACCCCCATATACCGGGGTGTCGGTCTTTATTTATCAATACCACAACGTATTACAAGCAATTACCGACACCTCAGCCAAAATCCCCTAAACTTTAGATTTTTTGTTATTTTATACCCGAAGAGATAAATTAGGAGATAGTATATCAGTTTATACCAACACTAAAATTTCAGCGATGGTGTCATTGCTTTCAGCGACCTAAAGGTTCCGACAAAGCGAAGCGCCAGGGCATACTGCGAGATTGCCTTAACGGCGACCTAAAGGTTGTCTCGCTTTGCTCGAAATGACACGAGACGTTTTGGACAACATCTATATTATTACCAATTATTTATTGTCTTTGCCCCAAAAAGGTATAAATGTAATAGTTTGTAATCTGCCACCAAAAATATAGGTTTTGCAGATTATAGTATTTTATATTA
>JAZKZX010000070.1:0-57058 GCA_045612925.1 Bacteroidaceae bacterium | reverse complement strand
GGCGATAACTACGATATATGCAGGTATACGCACCATATCAGGTATAAATTTCTTAAGCAGAGCAATAACGATATTCGAGCAGATGAGCACGAATGTGGTGGCAAGTCCCATCGACATACCATTGAGTGCCGATGAGGTGGTACCCAGCGTGGGGCACATACCAAGGAGAAGCACGAAGGTGGGGTTCTCCTTAATCAAACCATTGAGAAATACTTTCCAGTTATTCATAACTTTTCTTATTGTAGACTTGTTGCTCCCGAGTTAACGTCTGATACATTGCCCTTGAACACCCTGTAGGCATTGTTTACGGCATTGAGGAAGGCGCGTGAGGTGATGGTCGATGCTGTGATAGCATCTACGTCACCCCCATCCTTGGATACTTTGAGTTCGCCCTCTGCAAGATTGCGACCGATGATATTGTGGCTGCCTGCAGGGTCAGGGTTACCGAAGAAGAGCTTTGTAAAGGCACTTACAACTTTCACCTCACTTGAGGTGGCCGTGCGGAACCACTCGCCCATGCGTGCACCGAGGCCTGGAGTCTCGGCATGGCTCAACACCTCGTAGCCTTGGATGGCTCCCTCAGCATTGAAACCCACGAGCACCACGATGTCGCCACCGAAGCCGCTCTTGTCGGTCGACTTCACGGCAGTACCTATCCATGCGCTATCGCGGGTTACCTCGTATACGACGAAGCCGTCGACATCCTTCTCGGTAGTGGTAATCTCTTCATCGGCACCGACACAGAGTACTGATTTGATACCTGCGCTCAATGCCTCCTCGTTGATCTTGGCGATGGTAGTGCTGGTCACATGGTTGACATAGGCCAGCAAGAATGCTGCTACGACCGACACGAGCGTCAGCACGATGAGCATATTCTTCAAAGATGATTCGAGCTTTTTCATTTCTTTACCTCCTTTGCAAATCGTTGGGGCTTGCACGCATTGTTAATCAACGGTACAAACGCATTCATGATAAGGATAGCAAACGACATACCCTCTGGATAAGCACCAAACACACGGATGGCAACGGTGAGGAAACCGATGCAGAAGCCATAGATGAGCTGTCCCTTAGCGGTCATGGGCGAGGTGACATAGTCGGTAGCCATGAAGATGGCACCGAGCATCAAGCCACCACCACAGAGATGATGCCACGGAGTAGCTACCTCAACGGGGTAAACGATATGGAGCAACCCTGTGAGCACAAATACCGTAGCGAGGATCGATACAGGAATGTGCCATGTGATGGTCTTTGATACCAAGAGGATAGCCAGACCTATCAAGAGACATAGCGCACTGACCTCACCAAGCGAGCCACCTACATGACCAAGGAAAAGATCCATGAGTTCAGTACCGCTCAAGGTCTTGGCCGTTGCCAAGGGGGTAGCTGCTGTTACCGCATCGGCATAGGCAGTCATCTGCCCTACCTCAGGGAATACGGTCATCTTCACTGGGAACGAAACCAAGAGGAATACTCGAGCAGCAAGAGCAGGATTGAAGAGGTTGCATCCCAAGCCGCCAAAGGTCATCTTCACTACACCGATTGCAAAGAGAGCACCTATTATAATAATGTATAGGGGCAGGTTTGCGGGAAGGTTGAAGGCAAGCAGGATACCTGTAACCACTGCAGAGTAGTCGCATAAGGTGCACTGGTCGTTCTTGAGGATAAACTTGTTGATAGCCCACTCAAAGAATACGCATGATGCCACAGAAGTTGCAGTGACAATCACTGCGCCAAGGCCGAACGCATAGAACGACCACAACATGGCAGGCAGCATAGCGATGATGACCCATCGCATGTTCTTGCTTACACTGTCGCCACTATGCACATGAGGCGACAAGGAGAGTTTTAGTTTATTTGCCATAGTTTTATTTCTTTATTTCTTAGCGCTACGCTCACGAATGATGCCACCCACGGTATTCTTTGCTAAGCGCACCCAGTCGAGCAGCGCACGATTTGCCGGACAGGTGAATGTGCAGCATCCACACTCGATACAGGTCATGATATCCTCGCTCTCGGCACGCTCCCAGTCGCCATACTCACCGAGCTTAGCGAGCAGATAAGGCTCAAGTCCCATAGGACATGCGCCTACGCACTTGGCACAACGGATACAGTTTTGCTCCTTGCCACGCACTGACTCCTCTTCGGTCATGAGCAATACGCCTGAACTACCTTTACAGATGGGCACTTCGGCATTCAAGAGTGCCTTACCCATCATAGGGCCACCACCAATAATCTTACCCGTATTCTCCGGCATGCCACCAGCAGCCTCGATAAGCTGACTCATGGGTGTACCCATACGAGTGAGGAAGTTTGAGGGATTGGCAAGTGCCTTACCGGTCACTGTCACCACACGCTCGAAGAGGGGCTTGTTCTTGATTACAGCCTCATACACGGCATACGCAGTACCCACATTCTGTACCACAGCACCTACGGCAATGGGGATAGCAGGAGGGTTGGGCACCTGACGACCGATGACAGCATCAATAAGTTGTTTCTCTCCACCTTGAGGATATTGCACCTTGAGGGGAACAATCTTTATACCTGGATACTTAACAGCCTTCTCCGTCATCAGTGCGATGGCGTCGGGCTTATTGTTCTCAATACCGATATAACCTTTGGTAACGCTGACAGCCTTCATGAGAAGCGATACACCCATGAGAATCTCTTCGGGTTTCTCGAGCATGAGCTGATGGTCGGCAGTGAGATAAGGCTCACACTCTACCGCATTGATGATAACACACTCTGCCTTACTGCCCGGAGGAGGTGTCAGCTTCACATGAGTGGGGAAGCACGCGCCACCCATACCCACGATACCGGCCTCCTTAATCTTTGCTACGATCTCGGCAGGCTCAAGGGCACACTCGGTCACGAGCTCCTCGCTACGGTCGATGCTCTCTTCCCACTCGTCGCCCACCACATCAATAAAGATTGCTGGCTTGCGGTAGCCGCTGGCATCGATGACAGAGTCAATCTTTGCCACCTTACCTGATACAGATGAGAAGATTGCTGCCGACACGAAGCCACCTGCCTCGGCAATCTTGGTACCCACTTTCACCATATCGCCTTTAGCCACACACGCTACGGCAGGGGCACCGATATGTTGTGACAGGGGAAATACGGCCTGCTTGGGCAATGCCATAGGCTCAATCTTCTTCCCTGCTGACAACTTATTCTCGGCGGGATGTACGCCACCTATTCTGAAAGTCTTCATGAATTCTGAATTATGAATTGTGAATTATGATTTCTGGGTTGCTTCCGGAGTCTCTGTTACTTTAGGAGCTTCAGCTGCCTTGGGAGCCTCGGCCACAGGAGCAGGCTTCGGTTTACGAGCAGGGAAGTTCACCGCAACGATAGAGTGTTGTGGACACTCATCTTCGCACTTACGGCATAGCTTGCACTTCTCGTAGTCAATATAGGCGAGGTTATTGGCCATGGTGATAGCCTCGAAGGGACATACCTTCTGACACTTACCACAACCGATACATCCGACCTCACAAGCCTTACGGGTGATGGGGCCCTTGTCCTTGTTGACGCAGAGCACTACCATGCGGCGACCATTGCGTCCCTTGTTGCGAAGCTCGATAATCATACGCGGACACGCCTTCACGCAAGCGCCACAAGCAGTACACTTATCGGCATCCACCTCGGGGAGCCCTGTCTCAGGATTCATGTGGATGGCATCAAACTGACACGCCTTCACACAATCGCCACAGCCCAAGCAGCCGTAAGCACAGCCCGTCTCGCCACAACCCGTAGCATGGGCAATCTTACATGAAGTAGCACCATCGTACACTACAGTACGAGGACGATGCTCACAGGTACCATTGCAGCGCACCACTGCCACTTTAGGTTCAGCAGCACCGGCACTGAGTCCGAGAATATCTGCCACCTGTGCCATCACAGCCTGTCCGCCTACGGGGCACATGAGTCCATCAAGCGAGCCCGCCTTGACGCAAGCATCAGCAAAACCCGCACAGCCGGGATATCCGCAACCGCCACAATTGGCTTGCGGCAACACCTCGGCAACTTGCCCTACTCGTGGGTCTTCCTTTACAGCAAATTTCTTGGAAACGACAAACAACACGCCAGCCAACACCAACGCAATAGTTCCAAGAGCAATCACTGCTACCAAAATTGTGTTCATTACTATCGTATTATTTTAAATTGTTTTTATCGAGAATGCAAACTCATTCATCAGTCTCTTCTTGCATGCAAAGAGTACCAAGAAATAGACAGCAAGCACGAGCAAAGCACTCAGTGCTGCTATAGCTTCGTTACCCTGTGTCATCCACATAGCGATTGCCATGGCTGCTATGAGCAGGAGCAACGGAAAAAGAAAAGCGAGGCGCACAGCCTTCATACCCATCGTAGCTGCTCCCTCGACCATCACTCTTTGCCCCACCTGGAAGGCTTTGACATCGGCGCCATAGACATCGACAATCTTCTCTTTGCTCTCGGCAGCCGAGCACAAACTCTTAGCTCCGCAAGCCGCACAAGCCGAAGCCTGCACGATGCGTACATGTACACAATCTGTTTCGATTGAGTCCACTATGCCGTCATGCTTTATTGTTGCTGCCATATACACAAAGCCTTTAACCTTGCGAAATTAGTAAAATCCGAGCGAAATCACAAATCTACATGGAAGAAAGTACACAAAAGCATCAATTTAATTTATTAAACGACACAAAAAGTATGAAAACCGATACAATAAGGTATCCCAAGAGAACAAGATAAAAAGAAATCGGCGAAAAACAAATCTGTATTTCGCCGATTCCATTTAATACCATTCCTCCACTTCGGGGCGTACATTAACAAAGTCAGGCATACACATGCCTATGTCTGCACCTATATATGTGGGGTCGCAGATGTAATAAGACTTGCCACGATAGGTAAATCCTGTTGCGCTCGGTGGCGTGGCCGACAATGCCACAGCAGTACACTCATGCCCGGGATAACCCACGAGCAACACATCGAGTCCGAGAATCTCATGCACCAGATAGGCATAGAAGATAGAGCGGTCCTCACAATCGCAATAGGGGAAATAGAGTGTTTCGTCAAAGAAGAAGCTCTTCTCTACCCCATCACCAAACTGCTGTCTGTCGGTCTGATATTCGAAGGCACTCTGTACAAAATGCAACAAGGCATTGGCAGCCTGTGCCTCACTCATGC
The DNA here is from genome assembly GCA_045612925.1 of Bacteroidaceae bacterium. Lineage (GTDB taxonomy): Bacteria > Bacteroidota > Bacteroidia > Bacteroidales > Bacteroidaceae > UBA1189. The sequence continues at coordinate 51,889 of JAZKZX010000070.1, read as the reverse complement.
CAGCAAGCTGTTCCTTGAGCTGGTTCACCACTGAGCGGCGCACCTCAGCATCGGTCAGTGAGGCTGCATAGCAATAGATATCCATCGCGGGATACTCTTGGAGCAGAGCTATGACATTCTTGTTCACATTACCCTGTGCAGACAAGCCTCCATGCGACAAAGCAAAAGGCTGATTGCTACGCGGTAAACGATAAGCGGGGTTAACGATCAGATCCATGCGTCGTCCGCAATCTGTACCTGCGGGCACAGCACATGAGTAGATGCTGCTGCCGTTGGGCAGACTCTTCGGATACACATAATATTTCATATCATTCACCGTCAGGTAGGTATTCTCATACACCTTCTGTTCGAAAGGAAGCATTAGATACACCTCATTGCCGGCAATCGCCATGCGCACATCATATCCCATGCTGAGCATCAGATATTGCATCATCACTCTGCTCGACTCTCTACTGCCTTTGGCCCACTTATTACAATAGGTCTCTACGGCCTTGAAGGTACACCAGTCGCCCAGACGATAGTTCTCGGCATGCTGCTTCAAAGCATCTACACAGGCCTTGGTATCGCTCTCATTGATTTGCTTCCAGAACTGCACTACCGCTTGCTGTGTTGCGCTATTCAGCGTGGCGTCCAACTTAGGAGCGGGAACAGCCAACTGCAAGCCATAGAGTGTAAAGGTTATCTGAGGTGCAGTAGGCGAAGGTACCGTAGGTGCTTTGGGAGTTTCGGGCACTTTAGGAGTAGCAGGTGTGCTGGGCACCTTAGGAGTAGCGGGCACCTTGGGTGTTGTAGGAACTTCAGGAGTTACCGGAGTTTTCGGAGTTTCTGGATTAACCGGAGCAACAGGAGTAACCGGGGTTACTGGAGTTTCCGGATGAACTGGGGTCACTTCTGGGGTCACCTCTGGAGTTACCTCTGGAGTATCAGGCACTACGGGAGTTTGCTGCACCGGCTTCACAGGCTCTTTGGGAGGCGTATACACGGGCGCTACCGTGGGCTTCGGTGTTGTCACACGGCGACGCCCACTCATTGTCTCATACTCTGCCCACGCAGCATCAAGAAACTCTGCATAGCGATCAAAGATCCCCTTACGAAAGTCCTGAAAATCCTTCATCATGCGGTTACGGAATTCATTGAAGTCCTCCGTTTGTGCATGCAAGCCAGTGCTCACCAACAGCAAAAGAACAAGGGCCAAGCTTTTGTGTTTCATAATCTTATATATTAGAAGTGCGACAAGTCTATCAAGCCAAAGTTGGGGTCGCGCTCAGGTTGCCATGAACGCACCTTGATGATGGGCTGCTTAGGATTATTGAGGTCGACCATCAAGAATAGATAACCCGTGTCACCATAGTTTGTAGAGTAGTAGTCCTGCTTGATCTGTATACCATACACCTCACCACCGGCACCAGCTTTGATGATATCATTGTTGGCGAAGCGGATATTGATATATTCGTTACTATCGAAGCAGCGCTCCAGGTTTCTCAAGTACTGCTCCTTGCCCTGACGAGTATATTGCACATACTTATTATTGAGATACTCACCGCCCATCTCGCCCGTAGCAGGGCGTGTCACCACTTTACCTGTGATAATCACCGCATTATCATCGAAGATGCTGCGTATGTAGTCGAGTCGTTTCAGTGCATAGGCTGTCTTGTAGTTTTCGAGGAACTCGGCCAAGATCTTGCGGGCATACTCGCTCCACATATCATGCTTCAAGATGTCTGTAGTAGACTTCTCATCGAGCGCAAAGGCCAGATAGTCAATCTTTCCTTCAGCATTGAAGGTAAAGGTCACATCCTCCACAAACTTACGGCTATTGTTGCGGAATGAGAACGACATGGGGATGCTACGACATGTCACATCCTTCTCTCCCACTCTATAGTATTCACAGGCAGTCTCACCCACGATGCGTGCATTGCCATAGCTTATGAGGCGGCGATACATATCGCGTCCCTCTTCGGTGAAGCAAGCCTCGGCACTTGTATAGTTGGTACTCTTGATAGCAGCCACCACCGTCTCCATGCTTTCACGGTAGGGAGCAGCTTCTGCCTCAGAGAGCAGTGTGATGGTTTGGGTACTCTCGGTCTTTCCCTGTGCATTTGCAGCAGAAGGAGTAACCAAGTTGCCCAACTCTACGGAGTTAGACTGCATGTTTGATGCAGCAAGAGCAGTCGAAGAGGTTGCTGCAGGAGCAGCTGTGCTCTCTACCATGACATAGGCATTGCGGAATACGCGTCCCTTCATCACATTCACCACAGTAGATATTTCCTTGTCGATGTGGGCCTCACCACTATACTCATACTCGCACTTTATCTTCAGATTTTCGGCACTCACACCTGGGCGTAGCTCCACAAAGCCTCGTCCATCTTTGGCACCATACAGGCTACTCCAGTCCATACCATCAAAGTAGGTATAGTCCAAGGAAGCCACGGGCTGGTCTTTATATAATACGCGAAGCACTGCCACGCCATCTTCTTCGCTTACCTTGTATGCCTTTACATTGTCGAAGAGTTCGTCCATCTGCTCGGGTATCCAGTGAGTGAGCACATGGCCACCTTCGTCGACCACACTATTCGAGCCGGGTATGCTCTGCAGCAGGCAATAGCTCCAGTAGTAGTTGCGCAAGGCATCATCAATCTTACCCTTCTCTACGGCGCGTGTGGCGCTACTTACCATATCGTACACCTTGAGACGACGCGACTCGAAGATCTTGTCCACCTCACTGCGTTTCACATAACGGAACACATGAGCATCGGGTTCGTTCTCGATAACGATACGGTGTGTATTCTGCAGTGTAGCTTGCGAATAGGTATTTACCACCGAGCGGCATGCCGAGCGCGAGTCTACAGTCACCTGGTCGGTCACCTCCTCCTCTACGCCTTCAAATTCCGACTCTACAGAAACTGAGATCTGCGATATCAAGTCCTGTAGAGCCGCATTATCGGCAGCTTTCAGCGATTCTCCCCAACCCTCGCCACACAAGTAATCATTACTTTCCTTGATATCCTCAATGGTCTGCGCACACACTGTGCCACAAAGCATAAAGAGGCAGAGAAAAGCACTTTTTATTTTCATCATTCCTATACTATATAATATAATGCAAAGCACTTGCTACGCTCGTGCTATCATGATAGCAGCGAGCGTTAGCAAGCGTTATTCAAGATTAGTTAGAGATTACTCGCTGAGCTCGAAGCCTTCCTTGATGAAGTCAGATACCATTTCGGCATGCTTCTGTGCAGCAGCAGACTCACGCATGGCGTTCTCGAAAGCACGGACACGAGCCTCTGAAGCAGCGTCCTCATCGATGATGTAGAAGGTCTGCATCTCGAAGATAGGAGCACCAGTCTTCTTCTCCTTACCAGTCTCGCGGATTACAGAGAAGCTCTCCTTCATCTCGCCCTTGATCTCCTTCTCTACGAGTGACTCGTAAGCAGCGTAGAAGTGGTCAAACTCTGCAGAGGTATCATCAGCATTGTTTGCCATGTCACCTACTACACGACCCTTTACATGGCTACCAGCCTGACGAGCATAGTAGTTACAAGCATTGTTCAAAGCTACTTGCTTACCTACATTCTTTGACTTGAATGCAGTAGCTGTACCTACGATCTCCATAGCGTTCTCGTTCTCGTTCAGTTTCTCATAGTGCTTGAGCAAAGCCACCTCGATGCTGCGAGAGGTGCCATAGATAGCCCAACCCTCTTTGCTGAACTCCTTCATCTTCAACTTGTACTCCTTCTTCAGAGCCTTGTTCAAGATCTTGTTCTGAGCATTTGCTACGGGGCATGCAAAAAGCATACCGATGATCAACAACAACTGAATTGTCTTTTTCATAATCATTACATTTATTGGTTAATACTAAAAATAAATTATTTCTTTGTGAATGGTAGTGTAAAGATAAGACTGAACTCCGCATCGAAAACGTAATCGAGACCGTAATCATCGTCCTGGAGTAAGCACCACCCGGGAGCTACAGCCACAGACATGTAGCGCGATAAGCAATGCTGTACACGGCAGGCCAAGGAGATTCCAGAATAAAACTCCCAATACTGGTATCGATCGTAAGAACCAGTGAAGGACTCTCCGAAAGGTATGCCATAGTCATCATAGTATTTACTATAACCATCAGACTGTCTTATATCCGACCAAGACCATCTGTAATAACCCACCTGTGGAGTCAGCAGCCAATTGCGTCTCAACTTAAAGCCATAGCCCAGTCTGACATTGCTGAGTCCGTCGCCATCAAGACCGACATAACTAAACTCTGCATTGATCCCCTTGATGTATCCACCTACTTTGAATCCCAAATAGGATTCCTCAGCCGTTAATGTGCCTCCGGCATAGATTGAGGCATTGCTATGAAAATAGTTGTTCTTTCGTTTTGTAGAAATATATAGATCTGTTGAAAATTTTTTCTGTCTAACCTTTTTGCTACCTACATACTTTTTACTCTGGACCTTTATTTTATAATTACCAGGATACAAATCTTCTAACATATATTCATCACCGGTAAAACCACCTTTATACCTATCATTAATATACAAACTATAGCTTGAAGGATGCTTCACTGTCAACTTTACTTCATTATCTTCTTCCTTTACTGCCTGTTTCGAAGGTGAACTATTAACGACAGGTTCTGAAGGGCTTACTACAGGCTGTACTGACTGCTGCACGGGCTGTACTGACACATTGGTCATACGCTGTTCTGAAGGGTCTGTCAGTATAGCTTTTACACTACTATTCACACCATACTCCACCTTTACATACTTGGTATGGCGAGGATAGCCCTCCTTCTCAAACACCATCTCACGCTCACCAATGAGCACTTCGTTGAGCACCATGGGAGTGAAACCGACTTCCTTACCATCAATATACACCTTTGCTCTTGAGGGAACAGAAGTAATCTCCATAGAACTATGAAGAGGTGTAGGCAACTTAAGTTGGATTACACGAGCTTCAGTATCAAAGATACGCACCGTTTCAGACGAAGGCATATGAGAGGCCTGTCTGGTTTCTACTTGGTGATCGCCAATACCTAAAGCTCCATTCCATTTACCTATACCTTTCAGTTCGCCATCGACCCAGATCTCACTCTTCTCATCTACCACCAGCTCTACTGTGGCAAAGTTGGGCACCATCTCTGTCACCTCCAAGGTAAACATCTTACCATCCTCAATGGTCACAGAGGTTTCATAGTCTTTATAAAGAGGTTTCTCTAACTTCACTCTGTAAATGCCACTCTTCATCTGTCTTTGTGTCAAGGGGGCTACGCCATCCTTCTTTCCATTGATATAGATGGTAGCACCATCGTATGTTGGAGCCGTCTTTACTTCAAGCCAACCATAATCAGGTCTCATTTGGATATTTACCTCTGAAGGACCTCCATCCTTTACCTCTACTGTTCCAGCAGTAGTATGATGGTCGGGACATGTTACCCGATAGCTATATGTACCGTAAGGCATACCAATCTCAGCATATCCCGTTTCGTCCAACTCCAACAATTCTCCATTGAACTCCAATGAGGCATTAGCAGGACTTACAGTGAATAATACAAATTGTTTCTTCAGCGACTGGCTCACAAAGGTCTGCACCTTTCCTGTGGTGAGCACCATCTCATAGGTACGCGCCTTCTCGATGGGTACGGGGAAATAGTAGTCGCGCAGCACGCCCAACTGCGGGTGCTGGATAGTCATCTTCTTGATGCCATGGGGTACATACACCCACATCTCGCCTACCCCCTGCTTGGTCTTCACGATGCCCACCATACCGCCATCAAACAAAAATCCCTGTTCAGTAGTCACTACCTTGATGAGTGCAGCCACCTCGCCATTGAAGTCCTTCTCCATCGTACCGTATGTATTGGCAGTAAGGTCGTTCTCCATCAGTTTAAACGAACTGACACTGATCTGCTGTGCACCGACTTGCAACGAGAAGAGAAGACAAGTGAAAATAATAAAAAGAAGTTTATTCTTAGAAGATTTCATAACTATATATATATCCTTATGTAATATTAGCAATCAAATGTGTGTGTATCAATATCCTTTATATACCGGGCGAATGGAGAATCCCCAACTGCGTGAATCATAGTACATATCACCCACCTTCCCGCTATCGAAACCGAGGATATAAGCCGACTCTCCATAGAAATCACCACGGTCGTAAGCACTTGAGCCCGTCCAATAGTAACCACTACGTCCTACCTCCTCATAATCGTAACCATTACGATTGCCCGCTGCGGGCAAGAAGATGCTATTTCCATTAGGACCAGTAACCATATAGCCTTCTTCACCTCTCACGGTAGTCCATCTCCATGAGCAGCGATCTACCAACTCCTCCATCTCCTCGAAGGTTGGCATACGCCATAATAAGTTACCCCAATTGCCATAAGCTGCATCATAGTAGGTGCCAGCAATCTCTTGATCAATCAATTGAAAGCCGTACCCCATATCAGCACTACTATCCTCGTAGTAATACTCGTAGTTGTCCAAAAAATAGGCCTCCTTCACAGAGTTCTCTCCCCAGCAGTAGTAATTGCCAGCTTCCCAGGGGTATTCAGCGCCAAGATTACAGTTGGCCCATCTCACACTCAGTCCAAGGTCTACATAGCTTCTTGAATCGGGCGTACCTACGGCTTCGGATAAATTTTCATGTTCACGCACACAGCTGCCTAAAGAAAAACATACTATACAGATACACAATACCCGTAACAGTTTCTCAGATCTCATAAATTCTTTCACTTCTATACAATTCATCGTTCGTATAAAAACCACTGCCTATAAGAATCCCCCAATTCGGCACATACCTATTTATATATATAAGGCGTGGGATTGTTGTACTCTGCACTTCCTACGACAAAGCGCCTCTTGCCACACAAGAGATCCGCTCTATATTGTCCTTGAAAGAGACAAGCGCAAACGCCTTTCTTAATACTTTGATTCAATGTACTCTATAGTAGAGTCATAGATTCGCCACAAAGTTAAATCTTTTTAATTAATCTGCAAAAAATTAAAAGATATATTATTCATCCTCCTCCGTTTCGTCAATTTGCAGTGTGAGGGCGAGTCGCAAGCCGGTATTGTTGCGCTTGTATTGCGAGGGCAAGGGATTGCGTATGATTACCCTGCACAATCCCTCATCATCGCTCCACCCGCCTCCGCGATAAGTAAAGTCGTCTCCCGTAGCGGGACCCTGCGGATTGCTCTGTGGAGATGACGAATAGTCGTAGTATCTATTGCCACACCACTCCCTCACATTGCCACTCATATCGTAGAGTCCGAGTTCGTTGGGCATCTTCGTCTTCACTGCATGTGTCTTAATCGACGCATTGGAGATGTGCCAAGCCACATGGCCTATCGTGTTGCTACCACTATACTTATAGCCCATGCTCTGTTTTCCTCCTCGTGCGGCATACTCCCACTCCGCTTCGGTAGGCAGGCGGAAGCGGGCACCCGTGAGGCGATTGAGCATGGTCACGAATTTCTGACATTCGTTCCAGCTGACATACTCTACGGGATTTTGTGAATTGCCTTTATAGTAGGAGGGATTCTTCTTCATCACTGCCTGCCACAGCTCTTGCGTCACCTCGGTTTCGCCTATGGCATAGCTGTTCAAGGTCACCTGATGAGCAGGTTGCTCATTCTGTCGTCCCCGGCCGTCGGCTGCTCCCATAGTGAAGGTACCCCCATCGACCACGATCATGGTGAACGACACGCCATTGACCGTATAGATGCGTTTGTTGCCCATCACCACAGGCTCAACGATAGCTATAGGCTTCCCCATGGGCATTGCGGGAGTTCCTGTAGCAGGTGCTTGCTCGGGGACATACTCTCTCAATGTAGCCGCCACTGGTGTAGTGGTATTCTCTGCCACATCGACCGAGAGGGATGCGTCGTTGTAGCCATTCTTCTTGAAGGTCACCGTGCGTAGTCCTGTGAGCACCTTATCGAGGATGATGGGTGTCTCTCCCACCCTGACACCATCGATATATACTGCCACTCGCGAGGGTGTAGAGGTGATATCGAGCACGCCATATATAGGGGTGGGCGATGGTAGCTGTACGATTCGTTCACCCACCTCGGTCACATGCAGCACTTGCGAGGCTGTACGGTGCGCAGCACGCTTCACCTCTACGGTGTAGTCACCTATCTCCAGGGGACCGCTCCACTCCCCCTTGCCCTTGTGCTTGCCATCGAGCCATATCTCATTCGCAGGATCGGTCTTCAGGGTGATGTCGGCATAGTTGGGCACCAGCTTTATCTCTATGGGTGTGGTATTGCCGTCGGTCACCTCCACCTGCTGCTCGTAGGGTTTGTAGAGGCTCTTCACCACCCTCACCTTGTGCGTGCCGCTCTTCAGGCTCTCCTTCTTGAGGGGTAGCTGCCCGATGCGCTCATTGTCGATATAGACATGTGCCCCGTGATACTGGCTTGTGGTATTGAACTGCAGCCATCCGAAGTTGGGGCGCAGCGCCACCTTCACCTCGGCCTTTCCCTCTGCCGACACCACCACCTGCCCTGCTTCGGTGTGATAATTGGGACACGACACACGGTAGTGATAGGTGCCATAGGGCATTGACTTCTCTGCAAAGCCCTCGCCATCCATTTCGAGCGGCACATCGTCAAGCTCTACCATGGCATCGGCAGGCTCCACCGAGAACATCACATATTGCTTATTTGCCGAGTGGGTGACGATGGTCTCTACCTTGCCTGTGGTGAGCACCATCTCGTAGGTACGGGCCTTCTGTATGGAGATGGGGAAATAGTAGTCGCGCAGCATGCCCAGCTGGGGATGCTTTATCGTGAGCTTCTTGATGCCGTGCGGCACATATACATAGATCTCGCTTACCTCCTGCTTAACCTTCACGATGCCCACCATGCCACCGTCGAACACGAAGCCCTGCTCGGTGGTGACCACCTTGATGAGTGCCGCCACCTCACCATTGAAGTCCTTCTCCATGGTGCCATGCGTGTTGGCCGTAAGGTCATTCTCTAATAGCTTGAACGATGCCACACTGATATTTTGTGCTCCGACAAAGAGTGGAAAAAATAGTAGTAGCAACAGGATGTGTCTTGTAGGTCTCATAAGCTCAAGGTATATATATGTTGTTATAGTCCGAGGTTCAGTGTCAAGCCCATCTTGATATGGAAGGTGCTGGCGTTGCCATTATCGGGAGCAATGCCATACTCGGGGGTCAGATGCACGGCAAAGAAGCGATTGATGCAATATTGTACACGGCAACCGAATGTCACAGATGAGTATACGGCATCCTCGTAATAGCCTTGACCGTAGTAATAGTCCATGTCAGATGTATCCTTCTTGTACAGCAGGTCAGTGAATCCATACTGTGGAGTGATCAGGAACTGTTGTCCACATCGGATACCCCAACCCACTCTGAAGTAGCTGGAGTAGGCATTATTGTCTTTACCCGCCTCCAGATTAAATCCCCAGAGATAGAGTCCGAAGGCTGCTCCCAAGCGGTTGGCATACCTGTGATTGCCCACTGCGCCTCCGGCAAAGCCATCGACATAGAGCGATAGTTTCTTGTAATGATCATTGGTGATGGCTCTATACCTCTTCTCCAAGTCGAAATGGAGGTCGTCCGATGTGGGGAACACCTTGTTGACTGTGGTGCTTTGGTATCCCTTCTTATTCAAGGAGATGGTGTGGCTGCCATTCTCGAAGGTGGTGGTAAAGGGTGTCAAGCCCGCCCATCGGCCATCGATCGTCACATCAGCCTTGGCGGGGTTGCTCGTGATGTGCACCTCCTTCTGGGAGAGGTTGCGACTGATGGTGCTCATCTGTCCGTCCACCATGATAGTCTCCTGCTCGAGGTTGTAGCCCTCCTTGCCGAAGGTAAACATATGCTCGGTACATGTCATCGTAAGCTTCAGCGGCGTAGTGCCAAGGTACTTGCCATCCATCGTCACCACAGCCCCTGCGGGATAGGTGACAATCTCTATCTCCTTCATGTTGGACAACTCGGCAAAGACTCTATTCTCTACCCCCTCCTGCAGGTCTACCACCTTCTCGACCATGCTGTAGCCCTCCTTGCGGAACTCGATGCGGTGTGTGCCCACCAGCACATTGTTCAGCAAGAGCGGTGTGGTGCCTTCCTCCTTACCATCGATATAGACCATGGCACGGGCAGGTGTCGAAGAGATCTCCAACGAGGTATAGATCGGTGTGGGGAGCTTGAGCTGTACGGTGCGCTCCTCGGTGCTGCTGATGTGCACGATCTCCGAGGCGCTGCGGTGCGAAGGCTTGCGCACCTCTACGGTGTAGTCGCCTACCTGTAGCGGACCGCTCCACTGCTCATTGCCCTTGTGCTGGCCATCGACCCATATCTCGCACCCGGCATCGGCCTTGAGGGTCACCTGGGCAAAGTTGGCCACCATCTGCACATTGAGCTCGGTAGTCTCATTGTCCGATACCGTCACCTGCTGCTCGTAGGTCTTGTACATGCTCTTCACCACCTTCACGCGGTGTGTACCGCTCTTGAGCTCCTTGCTCGTGTAGGGAAACTGTCCCACGCGCTCGTTGTCGATATATACATAGGCTCCGTCGTAGTCGCTGCTGCCGCTCACCTTTATCCAGCCGTAGTTGGGGCGCAGGGTCACCGTCTTCTCGGCCTTGCCCTCGGCGGTCACCGTGATGCGTCCCGCCTCGGTGTGGTAGTTGGGGCGCGACACGCGGTAGTTGTACGAGCCATAGGGCATGAGCTTCTGCGCCACGCCATCGCCATCGACCGAGAGCACCTCATCGTCGAGCTCGACCACCGCATCGGTAGGTGTCACATTGAACACCACAAACTGCTTGGTCACGGCATGCGTCACCACCGTCTCTACCCTACCCGTGGTGAGCACCATCTCGTAGGTACGCGCCTTCTCGATGGGGACGGGGAAATAGTAGTCGCGCAGTACGCCGAGGTCATCGTGCAACAGTGAGATTTTCTTGATGCCATGGGGCACATATACCCAAATCTCACCTGTCATTGGCTTGGTTTTGACAATGCCCACCATGCCACCGTCAAACTTAAATCCCTTTTCAGTGGTCACCACCTTGATCAGTGCCGACACCTCGCCATTGAAGTCATCCTCCATGGTGTCGTGCATATTGGCCGTAAGGTCATTGGGCAATAACTTGAACGAGGCTACGCTGATATTCTGGGCCGATGCCACAAACGCACACCAGGCAAACAGTAGTAGAGTCTGTAATCTTTTATTCATTGCTGATATTCGATGCTTTATGTTTTTTTCGCTGCGCTTTAGCCCATACGCCCCTTTTAGGTTTTGGGGCGTCTATGGCCCAAAGCGAATGTTATCTTTTATTTATTTTTCTCTATTAAGGTATGAACTGACGGACGAGGCGCAAGCCCCAGCGGTAGTCCTCGCGGTCGGGAAAGTAGGAGTAGCGGAGAGCCACACGGCAGTCCTCCGCGTAGTTGTGCCAACTACCCCCACGAAGCACGCGTCTAGAGCCAGATGAAGGACCAGTAGGGTCGATTTGAGCAGAAGAGGAGTAGCCGCCATACCAGTCAGCACACCATTCCCACACATTACCACTCATATCGTATATGCCTAATTCATTGGGCTGCTTGGTCTTCACGGGATGAGTTTTGTTGTCGTCATACCAAGCCACATCATCAAGGGTGTTGCTACCGCTATACTTATAGCCTTTGCTCTCTTTACCACCACGCGCAGCATACTCCCACTCCGCCTCGGTAGGTAGGCGGAAGTTCTCGCCCGTCAAGACATTGAGCTTGCTGATAAATTCTTGACAATCGTCCCAGCTCACCTGTTCTACTGGGCGTTGCAAGTTGCCCGTAAATCCCGAGGGGTTGCTACCCATCACTGCCTGCCAAAGCGCTTGGGTTACCTCGGTTTCGCCGATGGCGTAGCTGCTCAAGGTCACCTGATGGGCAGGCATTTCATTGTCATAGGCATCACTCCCTTGCTCAGTGGTAGCACCCATGGTAAAGGTGCCACCCTCGACACCGATCATTGTGAAAGAGACACCATTAACAATGTAGGTTGCATCTACGAACTTTTGCTCCGTAGCAAACGAACCGACCTCACCATATCTATACTCTCCCTCATCAGTAATCCAATAAGAACAATAGTAATAGGTAGTATAGGCTTCCAAGCCTGTGAGCGCTACCGAATAGTCGCCTCGTTCGGTAACCGGTTCCATAGTGCCATTTGTGGCAGACAGGTCTGCAGTGGTACCATACATGATGCCACACACTCTGCCTTGAGGAGCATCTGCCACACCATATATCGTGGCTCCGCTATCCGTTATATTTGAGGCACCTCCTATAGTAACCCAACTCTTGGTTTCAAACTTGGTGGTGTCACCATATCGATACTCTCCATCAACGAACACAAAGGTGCAGTAGTAATAACAGGTATTAGGTTCCAAGCCTGTGAGCTCTACCGAGTAGTCGCCTTTGGCGGTGGTGGTCACCATAGTGCCATTGGTAGCATCCAGATAGTCTGTGGTGCCGTAGATGACACCGCAAGTGACAGGGTTTTCGGTACCCTTGACTGTACCCTGAATGGTGGCACCGCTATCGGTGATGTCGAGCGCCTCGCCCGTAGCCACGAAACACACCTGCTGGGTAGGCACACCCACATTGGATTTCGACTTGGCCAGGCGTAAGCCTATGTGTCCTGATAATGATGGATCCAAGTGGCTGCGCGAAGAGACACGGCAACTATAGTCACGACTATTGTAGCCACCGCCGCGAATCACTTTAGTCTTTGTCGAACCGATCTCGAATGCTCCTGTGGGGTCGGTCTGTGTAGCCGACGAATAGCTGCCATACCAATCGTAGCACCACTCGCTGACATTGCCACTCATGTCGTAGATGTGCAGTTCGTTGGCCTGCTTGCGCTTCACGGGGTAGGTTGAATACTCTGAGTTGGACCAATACCATGCCACATCGTGCACATAGTCGCTACCGCTATATACATAGCGCTTGCTATTGAAGCCGCCGCGTGCAGCATACTCCCACTCGGCCTCAGTGGGCAAGCGGAAGTTCTCACCCGTCAGCTGATTGAGCTTGTAGATAAAGTTTTGGCAATCATACCAGCTCACTCCCTCTACGGGGCGCTGCAAGTCGCCCGTAAATCCCGAAGGGTTGCTACCCATCACGGCCTGCCAGAGGGCTTGCGTCACCTCGGTCTCGCCGATGGCATAGTCACTCAAGATGACCTGATGGGTGGGGCGCTCGTCGTTTTGGGCTACAGAATAGCTCTGCTCACCCGTAGCACCCATCGTGAACGAGCCCTTCTCGATGCCTATCATCTTGAACGACACGCCATTGACAGTATAGGTCTTGCCCAATGAAGCAGAGGTCTCCTCCTCGTCTTCAGTACTCTTCATTTCTCCTTTGACAGGGCGGATATACTTTGCATAATAGCACAGCTCACTTTTGATGGCTGCCGCATCACCATTAGAAGCAGAGAGTATATAAGATGCAGGATCGGCTGCCCCGAACGAGGCATTCGTGCCCGACCAATAATGGCCTACAGGTAAGAATATCTGATTGCCATTGGGCCCTGTTACCAAAAAGCCAGATTGATAACTAAACTCGCTATCATCAACAGAGTAGTCATTTTCAAAAAGCTGCACCCACTCCCAAGTGCATTCGTCGATGAGCTCCTGCATCTCCTCCTTGGTGGGCATGCGCCAGCCATCGCCCAAGGCTACATGTGCAGCATCGTACGAAGTACCACTGATATTAGAGCCCAAGTACTTGAATGCGCCAGTGGTAGCGTTGTAGTATTGATAATCATCCTTGTTAGCACTCCAGGAATAAGATTTTGGCGCAATTTCTCCCCAAGCACAACTGCTGCCAGTTTCTTTGGGACGATTGGCACCCATGTTGCACCACGCCCACTCGACACTCAGTCCCAAGTCGACGGCATGGATAGGGTCGACATTCATCTCGTCGCTCTCGTAGCACGACACAAGCATGAGGCCCGACATGCCACACAGGCACATCCAGAGCAGCCTCTCACGGAAGGCTCGCTGCACTCCTCGCAATATGTTCATTATGTTCGTCATATGCATCATATATTAAAGCATGCAAAGGTACGAAAAATTTAGGGATTATTAGCATTTATTTTATGTTTTTTATTTGGCAGGATATTGCTATGGAATGGGAGTTTTCGCTACGCTTGTTTTAGGAGTTTAGGAGTTTAGGAGTTACGCTTCGCTTAGGAGTATAGACAATAGTCCATACGCGGAAGGAACATTTAACTTTGTTGATACCGCGATGCTCGGCATAGATTAAGCGAGCTTATCTCTGCTCTCGCGTAATTGCGGTATTGTCTTTACTCCTTCACTCCTATACTCCTTTACTCCTTTACTCCTAAAAACTCTCCTTTACCCCAAAAGAAAACTCTCCTTGACCTCTACCCCTCCCAAAAAAACGACTGCAATCACCACGCCAGAGCCTGTACGATTTTCCTTATCGTCTGCTTCGGCTGGCGCATTGACTGAAATCCCGTGCGTAATTTGCTGCCGACGCGAAACGTAAGTGAAGCTTTTAGGGATACGCGCATTATGCGTGTGCGCCACGAGGGAAGGGTGACAAGTGACAGTGACAGATACTTTGCTCTGTATCGCTACCGAGTGTACTATTATTATAGGGCATATCTCTATATTAGTTATATAAATATAACTTATATATAGATATGAATTTTTACTACAACTATTTTTAGCATCATCGGAGAGTGCGTATATTAATTGTCACCTGTCACTGTCACCCTATTTGAAGTAGACTTGACTCTACTCTCACTCCTGCGTCGGTTGACTACTTTTCCTGAAAAAGGTTGACTCGTTTCCTGAGAACGTAGACTTACGACGGAAATTGTTGACATTTGGCATCTCCAAATATAAAACTTTCTATAAATTTGGTGCTGTGCAAGAAAATCCGTATCTTCGCATAGTAATTGACAAAGCAACAAACAACGCAAATAACGATATGACCAAACGAATTCTTATGACCTTTGCAGCCAGCGTGCTGCTCGTGCTCGGAGCACAGGCGACCGAGCAAATCACCATCCGCAAGATGACCAACGGTGAGTATAGCGCCCATGGCGTGGGCGGCATGCGCTCCATGAACGATGGTGAGCACTACATGATGATAGGTGACGGCAACACCTGCATCGTACGCTATGCCTTCAAGACGGGCGAAGTGGTAGACACGCTGTTCTCCGTGAACAATGCACGCGGATGCGACTTCAAGCACTTTGACGGATACATCATGTCGCCCGCCGAGGACCGCATATTGTTCCAGACAAAGACCAACTACATCTATCGCCACTCATTCACAGCTGAGTACTACATCTACGATGTGAGAAACCGCACGATGGTACCCCTCTCGACAGGTGGCCCCCAGCAGGTGCCCTCATTCTCGCCCGACGGCAAGATGATAGCCTTCGTACGCGACAACAACATCCACTTGGTGAAGCTGCTGTTTGGCAATAGCGAGTCGCAGGTGACCGAGGACGGCAAGTTCAACGAGGTGCTCAACGGCATCCCCGACTGGGTATACGAGGAGGAGTTTACCATGAGCAAGTGCTACGACTGGAGCGCCGACAGCAAGATGATCGCCTACGTGAAGAGCATAGAGAAGGATGTGCCCTCATTCTCCTTTGCCATGTACAAGGGTATGGCTCCCAGCTTCGAGGAGAACGGCCTCTACCCCGGCGCCTACACCTACAAATATCCCGTGCCAGGCGCCGACAACTCAAAGGTGAGCGTACATACCTATGACATCAAGTCGAAGGTGACACGCCAAATAGACCTGCAGATCGACGAGGAGGACTATATACCCCGCATACACTTTACCTCTGACCCCGAGAAGTTGGCCATCATCACCCTCAACCGCCATCAGAACCGCATGGATATGTATATGGCCAACCCGCGCTCTACGGTATGCAGACTGGTGCTGCGCGAAGAGTCGGACACCTACATCAATGAGGCGACCTACCAGGGCATACGCTTCTACGACAACGGATTCGTGCTGCAGAGCCAGCGCAACAACTACAACCACCTGTATCAATACGACCTCAACGGCACGCTCGTGAAGCAGCTCACCGATGGCGACTACGAGGTGACCGACTTCTATGGACGCGATGAGAAGACGGGCGACATCTACTACCAGAGCAACGAGCCCAGCCCCATGCGCCGAGCCATATACCGCCAAGACAAGAAGGGCCGCAAGACTCGCCTCACCCCCGAGACAGGTACGAGCAGCGCTACCTTCAGCAAGAACTTGCAGTATTTCGTGCACACCCACTCAGACCTCTGCACTCCCAATGTGATCACCATCGAGAACACCAAGGGCAAGGTGCTGAAGACACTCGTAGACAATAAGGCACTGGCCGAAAAGCTCAACCAGCCGGGCATGCCCACCAAGGAGTTCTTCCAGTTTACCACCTCGAACGGCGATGTGCTCAACGGATGGATGGTGCGCCCCGCCGACCTCGACCCCGCAGGAAAGACCCAATACCCCGTCATCATGTACCAGTATAGCGGTCCCGGCTCACAGGAGGTGCTCGACAGCTGGCGCTCGGGCTTCTATGGAGGCTTGGTATGGGAGTCGTTCCTTGCCCAGCAGGGCTATGTAGTGGTATGTGTCGATGGTCGTGGCACAGGTAGCCGTGGTGCCGAATTCAAGAACTGCACCTATCTGGAGCTTGGACTCCGCGAGAGCACCGACCAGGTAGAGACTGCCAAGTACCTCGCCACCCTACCCTATGTAGACGGCAGCCGCATCGGCATCTGGGGATGGAGCTTCGGAGGCTACAACACGCTGATGTCTATGTCGACAGGCGAGCCCGTCTTCAAGGCAGGTATCGCTGTGGCACCTCCCACCGACTGGCGCTTCTACGACTCGGTATATACCGAGCGCTTCATGCGCACTCCGCAGGAGAACGACAACTATGTGAAGACCTCGGCCATCACACGCGCCAAGGACCTCAACGGAAGCCTGCTACTGATGCATGGCATGGCCGACGACAATGTGCATGTACGCAATAGCATAGAGTACTCTGAAGCCCTCGTACAGGCCGACAAGCAGTTTGACATGCACTACTACACCAACCGCAACCACAGCATCTATGGTGGCAACACCCGCTACCACATCTTCACCAAGATGTTTAACTTCTGGGAGAGCAAGCTGAAGTAAGTGATAGATTGATCTAGAGCTCCTAGATTATCTAGATTATCTAGAGCTTCTAGAATATCTAGAGTATCTAGTGTATCTAGAATATCTAGAGCATCTAGATCTTCCACCAAGCCCCCCCCCGCAAATAAAAATAGGATGCACCCGCGGGTGCATCCTATTCATTTATCCATATAGCGGAGAGGATTACTCCTCGAAACCGTTAGGATTGTTCTTCTGCCAGTTCCAGCTGTCGCGGCACATCTCCTCGATACCGAACTGTGCCTTCCAACCGAGTTCTGCCTCAGCCTTGGCGGGGTTACAGTAGCAAGTAGCGATATCGCCCGGACGGCGGGGCTTGATAGCATAAGGTACGGGAACACCGTTGGCCTTCTCAAACGCCTTCACTACATCGAGCACTGAATAGCCGTGACCTGTACCGATGTTGTAGATAGCGATACCCTTGTTGGCAACGATAGCCTTGAGAGCAGCCACATGAGCACGAGCGAGGTCTACCACATGGATGTAGTCGCGTACGCCAGTACCATCGTGGGTATCGTAGTCGTCACCGAACACACCGAGCTCAGCGCGCTTACCTACAGCAGTCTGTGTGATGTAAGGCATCAAGTTGTTGGGGATACCGTTGGGGTTCTCACCGATAGTACCGCTCTTGTGTGCACCGATGGGGTTGAAGTAGCGGAGAAGTACGATATTCCACTCGCTGTCGGCCTTCTGGATATCCATGAGCACCTCCTCGAGCATAGACTTGGTCTGGCCGTAAGGGTTGGTGCAGTGGCCTTTGGGACACTCCTCAGTGATGGGGATGATAGCGGGATCGCCATATACGGTAGCACTTGATGAGAAGATCATGTTCTTGCAGCCATTCTTGCGCATCACATCAACGAGTACGAAGGTACCGTTCATGTTGTTCTCGTAGTACTCGAGAGGCTTAGCACAGCTCTCACCTACTGCCTTAAGACCAGCAAAGTGGATACATGCGTCGAACTTGTGCTCATCGAACACCTTCTGCAAGCCTTCGCGGTCGCGGATGTCTACCTTGTAGAAAGGTACTTCCTTGCCAATGATCTTGGCTACGCGCTTCAGTGAGATGGGAGACGAGTTGTCAAGGTTGTCAACTACTACAGCCTCATGGCCAGCTTCGGTGAGCTCAATCAAGGTGTGGCTTCCAATAAAACCTGCACCACCTGTCAATAAGATTTTCATTTTGCTTCAGATTTTTATAGTGGTTAAATAAGTCTGTATACAATATCAAACGCCACAAAGTTATATATTCTTTTTAACAAAACAAAGCTTATATATACTTATGTATAAAGAAAAAGGCGAAAGTCGCTAAACTTTCACCTTTTCTTCTGCTTATGCTATTGAATATTAGCCCTGGATAGCAGCTACACCGGGGAGCACCTTACCCTCGATAGCCTCGAGAAGAGCACCACCACCAGTAGAGATGTATGATACCTGATCGGCCAAACCGAACTTGTTGACACAAGCTACTGAGTCACCACCACCGATGAGTGAGAAAGCACCCTCAGCAGTTGCCTTGGCGATAGCCTCACCGATAGCGCGTGAGCCTGCTGTGAAAGCATCGCACTCGAACACACCAGCGGGACCGTTCCAAAGGATGGACGTAGCCCCCTCGATAGCAGCAGCAAATGCCTTCTGGCTCCCAGGACCAGCATCAACACCCTCGAAGCCTGCGGGAATCTGGTTAGCAGGGCAAGTGATGATCTCAGCACCCTCCTTAACGCTCATGGTACCGAAGTCGAGACCATTGGTAGCGGTGCAGTCTGTACCGAGCACGAGCTCAACGCCATTCTTCTTGGCCATCTCCTCTACACCGAGAGCAACCTCGAGCTTGTCCATCTCAACGATTGACTCACCAATCTCACCACCGTGAGCCTTAGAGAAGGTGTAGGTCATACCACCGCAGAGGATGAGCTTGTCAACCTTACCGAGCAAGTTCTCGATGATACCAATCTTAGAAGATACCTTAGAACCACCCATGATAGCTACGAAGGGACGCTTGATGTTTGACAGTACATTGTCAACAGCCTGTACCTCCTTCTGCATGAGGTAACCGAGCATCTTGTTGTCTGCATCGAAGTAGTCAGCGATAACAGCGGTAGATGCGTGCTTGCGGTGAGCAGTACCGAATGCGTCGTTGATGTAGCAGTCAGCGTATGAAGCGAGAGTCTTAGAGAACTCCTTCTGTGATGCCTTCATAGCCTTCTTAGCCTCCTCGTAAGCGGGATCAGCCTTGTCGATACCTACGGGCTTACCCTCTTCCTCGGGGTAGAAACGGAGGTTCTCGAGCAACAATACCTCACCGGCCTTGAGCGCAGCAGCAGCCTCGGCAGCCTTAGCGCAGTCGGGGGCAAACTGTACGGGTACACCGAGCTTCTCGGATACAGCGTCAACAATCTGGCTGAGTGAGTACTTAGCGTTCACCTTGCCTTTGGGCTTACCCATGTGTGACATGATGATGAGCGCACCACCCTCGGCCAACACCTTCTTCAAGGTGGGGAGAGCACCACGGATACGGGTGTCGTCAGTGATTTTACCCTCTTCGTTCAAGGGTACATTGAAGTCTACACGCACGATTGCCTTCTTACCGGCAAAGTTGAAATTGTCAATGTTTTGCATAATAATTAAGTTATTATTAAAGTATAGTAGTTGTTTTATTTTCAGTATTCCATGCAAAGTTAACAAAAGGTTTCTTAAATCGCACACAAAAAACGACGAAATCTTGCTTATCGCTCAAAAAAATGCCTTCACACCCCCTCTACCCCGCCCTCAAGACGCGCTTGCAACACTTGCATGGCAAATTCGTACAAGAAATTATGGTCATTCATATCTAATTGAGGTATATATATTGTCGATTTCAAGAATTTTACCTACTTTTGCACACATTAATCATAAATCAAACACAAATATTATATGAAAGTAGCGATTGTAGGAGCCAGCGGAGCTGTAGGACAGGAGTTCCTCCGTGTGCTCGAAGAGAGAAACTTCCCCATTGACGAACTCGTGCTCTTCGGCTCAGCCCGTAGCGCAGGTAGCACATATACCTTCCGCGGTAAAGAAATCACCGTAAAATTATTGCAACACAACGACGACTTCAAGGGCATCGACATTGCCTTCACCTCTGCTGGTGGCGGCACCTCTATTGAGTTTGCCGAGACCATCACCAAGCATGGCGCCATCATGATTGACAACAGTAGCGCCTTCCGCATGGACAAGGATGTGCCCCTCGTAGTACCCGAAGTGAATGCCGAGGATGCTCTCGTACGCCCCCGCGGCATCATCGCCAACCCCAACTGCACCACCATCCAGATGGTAGTGGCATTGAAGGCTATCGAGCAGCTATCACACATCAAGACCGTACATGTATCGACCTACCAGGCTGCCAGTGGCGCCGGTGCAGCAGCTATGGCTGAGCTCTACGAGCAGTATCGTCAGGTATTGGCCGACGAGCCCGTGACGGTAGAGAAATTTGCCTATCAGCTCGCCTTCAACCTCATCCCACAGATTGATGTATTCACCGACAATGGCTACACCAAGGAGGAGATGAAGATGTATCACGAGACCAAGAAGATCATGCACTCTGATGTGAATGTAAGCGCTACTTGCGTGCGTGTACCTGCCCTGCGCTCACACTCTGAAAGCATCTGGGTAGAGACCGAGCGTCCCATCAGCGTAGAGGAAGCTCGCGAAGCCTTTGCTAAAGGCGAAGGACTGGTACTCATGGACAACCCCGCCGAAAAGGAATATCCTATGCCTCTCTTCCTTGCTGGTAAGGACCCCGTATATGTGGGCCGTATCCGTAAGGACCTCACCAACGAGAATGGACTCACCTTCTGGATCGTGGGCGACCAAATCAAGAAGGGCGCTGCACTCAACGCCGTACAGATTGCCGAGTACCTCATTGCACAAGGCGTAGTGAAATAATACTCCTTTATAATATAAAGAACACTTAATCACATATAATTATGGCTATCAAGAATAACGTAATGATTGTGCGTCAGAAACTTCTGACAAGACTTGTGAGCCTTTGGAACGAAGAGCAGCTTACGGAAAACATTGACCGTGTGCCTCTCGAATTTGTACCTCGCAGTTCGAAGCATAGCGGACGCTGCTGCATCCATAAGAAACGCGCCGTACTGAAGTACAAGTCGCTCCCTCTCCTCGGTTACGACATGACTGACGAAACAGACGAGCTGACACCATTGTCGGAGTATGCCCAGAACGCACTCAACCGCGACAAGATAAAGGACAACATCATGTGCGTTATTGACGAAGCTTGCTCATCATGTGTGCGCACCAACTATGCCATCACCAACCTCTGCCGTGGCTGTGAGGCTCGTGCATGCGAACATGCTTGTCCGAAGAATGCCATAGAATTTGACCCTGAGACATCGCAGGGCCGTATCAACAATAAGATATGTATCAGCTGCGGTAAGTGCTACTCGGCATGTCCCTACCACGCTATCGTATATATCCCCGTTCCTTGCGAGGAGGCCTGCCCCGTGGGCGCCATCTCAAAGGACGAATTTGGTGTAGAGCATATCGACGAAAGCAAGTGCATCTACTGCGGTAAGTGCATGAACGCCTGCCCCTTCGGCGCTATCTTCGAGATTTCTCAAGTATTCGACGTACTGCAAGCTATTCGCCGTGGCGAAGAGGTAGTGGCTATGGTAGCCCCCTCTATTCTATCGCAATACAATGTACCTACCGAGCAGGTATATGGTGCCATCAAGGCTATCGGCTTCAAGGACATCGTGGAGGTGGCTCGCGGTGCCGAAGTGACTACTGCAAACGAAGCCCACGAATTTGCCGAGAAGATGGAAGAGGGTCAACCCTTCATGACCACCTCATGCTGCCCCTCATACATCGAGATGGCACGCAAGCACGCACCCGACCTGCAGAAGTACATCTCTACGACCTACTCGCCCATGATCTATACAGCCGACATCGCTCGCGAGAAGTACCCCAATGCCAAGCTCGTATTCGTAGGCCCCTGTATTGCCAAGCGCAAAGAGGCACGCAGAGAGGGTCTCGAGGGCAAGGTAGACTTTGTTCTGACCTTTGAGGAGATACATGCAATGCTTGAGGGTATGAACATCGAGTTGGGCAAGGAGCACATCCACCCCATTGACTGCACATCGTGCCGTGCCGCTCACGGATTTGCCGAGAACGGTGGTGTTACAGGTGCCGTGAAGGAGTTTGTTGGTGACAAGTTTGACTTCACCACCTTGCAGATTGCCGGACTCAACAAGAAGAATGTGGCATTGCTCAAGGCTTATGGCAAGACAGGAAAGTCTCCCGCACAGTTCATCGAAGTGATGGCATGCGAGGGTGGTTGCATCTCTGGCCCAAGCGTACACACCGCTTACGGTGATGGCAAGAAGACCTTCGACGCCGAACTGAAAAAACGATAATATTTGAGTTTGTAAGTTTATGAGTTTGTAAGTGAAAACTCAAAAACTGAAAAGCTATGAAGGAGTTAGTTGAGCTGTTGGCATCAAACCACACCCTCGATGCTTCAGCGATGGAGCAGCTACTCGAGAATGCAGCTTACAATACTGACACACTCCAACATTTGCGTGATACAGCTGTCCGGACTGCTCGTGAGCAGTTCGGACTTGGTATTTATGTACGCGGACTCATCGAACTATCCAACTACTGCCGATGCAACTGCCTCTACTGTGGTCTGCGCCGTAGCAACCCAACCGTTGAGCGCTATCGCCTGACACATGCAGAGGTGCTCGCATGCTGCGAAGAGGGATACCGATTAGGATTTCGCACCTTTGTACTACAGGCTGGAGAAGATGGCACACATGCTGATGAATGGCTCGTGCCTCTCATATCTGAGATGAGGTGCCGCTATCCAGATGCAGCCATCACCCTCTCATTAGGCGAGCGTAGCGAAACGTCATACATCAAGCTACAACAAGCAGGCGCCAATCGCTATCTCCTACGCCACGAAGCAGCTAATGAAGAGCTCTACGCATCACTACACCCCTATGGCAAAGGATTATCGCACCGACTTGCTTGTGCCCAATCACTACAGCATGCAGGATACCAAGTAGGACTTGGCATGATGATAGGTGTAAAAGGACAAACAATAAAGCACATTGTAGAAGATTTGAAGCTGATTGAGCGCATGCAACCCGAAATGGTAGGTATAGGTCCCTTCCTTCCCCACCCTGCCACACCTTTGGGCAACGAGCCAGCGGGATCGCTCAACCTCACTCTTGCCACCATAGCCATTACTCGCTTGCTACTGCCTAAGGCACTCATACCTTCTACCACTGCTCTTTCCACACTCACTCCCAATGGACGCACTGAAGGTATTCTATCAGGAGCCAATGTGGTGATGCCTAACCTGTCACCATCAAGTGTACGAGCAAAATATGCAATCTATGAGAACAAAGCCTCATGGGGAGCCGAAGCTGCGGAGGGTCTTTCCACATTAGCAAATGAGTTGCACGACATCGGTTACCACATTGACTACACAAGAGGTGACTACCGACGTTAACGCCATATCCTAACACCTAATATAGAAATAAAAATGGGGTGCACTATGTGTACCCCATTTCTTTATATTTGAGTATGGTTTATGCCAATGACTCGAGATTCTTCTCATTGAGGAAACTCTTACCCTCAGGAGTATAAAGTGCCTCGATGCGGTCAGCATATGCCTTTTCAATCTTACCACGAACAATCTTCATCGTACTATTCATCATACCATTCTGCTCGGTAAATGCCTCAGGCAACACAGCGAAGGTGCTAGGCAACCAACGATCGGGGAAGAGTTCAGCCAAGTCTCCACCCTTCTTGAAGCGAGCGATATCGGCATCAATGAGCTGAGCACCAGCCTTACGGCCCTCCTCAGTGCTGAGATCGAGACCCTGCTCCTTGAGACGAGTGCGGATATTCTCCTTGTTAGGTACGAGCAGTGCGATAGTATACGGAGACTGGTTGTTGTAGAGGATTACCTGATCAACGGTAGGAAGATGCTCTACGAAAGCCTCTTCAATACCTTCGGGACTGTACTTTTCACCATCGCTTGAGATAAGCAGGCTCTTGAAGCGACCCTTCACATAGAGGAGGTTCTCCTCAGACATGTAACCAAGGTCACCAGTATAGAGCCAACCGTCGCGTACGGTATCAGCAGTAGACTCGGGGTTCTTCCAATAGCCCTTCATTACATTCTCACCACGAACAACGATTTCACCAAGTTCGCCTACAGGAAGTTCCTTACCATCAGCATCGCAGATCTTCAATTCAATGGGCTTTACAAGCTTACCACTAGAACCGAAACGATAGAGGTCGGGACCATTAGATGAGATTACAGGAGTAGCCTCTGACAAGCCATAACCCTGGAACATGGGCATGCGTACACCGATGTAGAACTTCTGCAAGTCCTTATCAAGCAAAGCACCACCGCCAACAAAGAACTTAATCTCACCACCAAAGCCTTCACGCACCTTTGAGAAGATTACCTTATCAAAGAGATTTACCAAAGGCTTAAGCAAAGCGCGGAACCCCTTAGGATCAAGGCTGCTATCACCAAAGTAGCACTGGTTGATAGCCATACCCCAATTGAAGAGACGCTCAGTCATAGCACCCTTCTTCTTGATGTTGCTCTCAATATTCTTCTTGAAGGTCTTAGCCAATGAGGGCACACTGAGAATGAAGTGAGGACGCACCTCCTTAATATTAATAGGAATATTACGCAAAGTCTCTGCACCTGTGCGACCGACCTGTACGGTAGCAGCAGAAGCACCGCGAGACATCATGATGTAGAAACCTACAACGTGTGCAAAACAGTGGTCAAGAGGCAAGATGATAAGTGTACGCCATGTCTCATCGATATTGATGAGTGTGCATGCCTGTTCTACGTTAGAGGTGTAGTTACGATGTGTGAGCACTACTCCCTTGGGGTCAGCAGTGGTACCACTGGTGTAAGTGATAGTAGCGATATCATCATTCTGCAATGACTGACCCACCTTAAGGAACTCCTCCATCGTGTGTGTCTTGAGCCACTCGTCACCCATCTGCTGTACCTCAGCGAGCGCGATTTCACGATCCTCATACTTTTCCTGTGCATCGAACACGATAATCTTCTCCACTGCGGGAAGCTTATCCTTGATGAGACGAACCTTCTTGAGCTGAGTACCAGAAACCATGATATATTTTACATCACCATGCAAGAGACGGAACATGAGATCGTTGCTCTCCTCGAGCTTGATTGAGAGAGGCACATTGGCTGCACCAGCATAGAACATTGCCAACTCACCAATAACCCACATATTGCGACCTTCACTGAGGAGTGCCATGTTATCCCCCTTCTTCACACCGAGTGCCTGAAGGCCTGCACCGAGTTGGTAAACCTTCTCCTTTACCTCTGCATAAGTGGTAGGCTCAAATACTTTATCAGTTTTTTCTAAAAGGAATGTGTTGTTCGGGTACTTGCGTACCGATTCTTCGAACAAATCTACTAATGTTTTTTTCATAAAAAAGTTTTTATTCGGGAGCATGCATCAAGCACCTATCCCCGTAGGTTTATCGGGTGCAAAAGTATGTTTAATTCATCGAATATGCAAAAATATCCTAAAAAAAGGGGCGAATGGGACGAATAATGAGGTAAATTGGGACAAATATATACTCCTATTGTCAAAACAAAAGTAGGCTAACTATATTATTAACATCAGCCTACCATTAAAGAATAATATATAAGAACAACCATAGAGGCTATCAACAACAACCCTTTGCCCTATCACGCATTGCATATCACGCGGATGTCGTCGTCGGGCATCGTGGCTTGGTGGTGGCCACGGAGTAGTGCCATGCTCTTGGGCTGCGCGGGGCGCATATTGATGCTACGCACGATGCCGTTCTTCCTATTCTCTACCAAGAAGCTCATCAGCTTCTTCAGGGCTTCGCGCGAAGCATTGAACAGAAGTTTCTCGCCCGATGCGATGTTCATCTCCAAGGCTTGCTTGGTGACATTGACGCACAGCACCTCATCGGCATTGACAATCAAGCTCTTCCCCACTCGTACAAAGCTATAGCTGCTATACGAAAGCTGCTCCTTGATGATGCTCTCTATCTGTCCCAGTTGGTATGAGAGCAGGTATGAGTTGCCATTGCTGAGGTAGAAGTTGCAATAGTTGCCATCGGCCTCGATGCATACAATCTGTTCGGGAGCGAAGCTATAAGCCTCGTTGACGGCATGTATCAATAGTTTTTCTTTCATCGTTGTGAGGTATTAAGTTCTGATAATATATTGTCAATCACATGCTTGGGACGGTCAAACCAATCGAGGGTCCACACACGCTTCACATTCCATCCGAGCGACTTCAGCACCGAGGGTTGCACAATCTCGCGATCACTCATCGTGGGGATGGCATGATAGAGCTTGTCGTCGAGCAGGATGCCCAGCAGGTAGCGACGCTCATCGTGAGGGTCTACAATGGCGATGTTGACCTTGAATCGCGAGTTGCCCACGAAGGTCTTGACCTTCAACCCTTCGGCCTCGAGCCTACGGGCAATCTGCAGGGTGATAACCTTCTCGGCCATCGCCTCCTCGCCAGCATAGGCATTCTTGACCAAGGTGCCATGCTCGGCATAGTCGAGGAATCGGTGCAAGCCCTTTACACCCTTGGCATTCGTGCGACGCAGGTCGATGTCGCGGGCATGGAGTGATGAGAATACCATCATCTCGTAGCGCGAGCGGGTGACAGCCACATTGAGTCGGCGCTCACCGCCAACGAGGTTGAGCGGACCGAAGTTCATGGATATCTTACCCTCCTTGTCGGGGCCGTATCCTACAGAGAAGAGGATGACATCGCGCTCGTCGCCCTGCACATTCTCAAGGTTCTTGATGAAGATGGGCTCGCCGCTCTCCTCGGCCCAGAGGCGCAACTGGCGATTCTTGTCGAAACGCTCCTCGAGGAGGTCTTCGATGAGGTATTGTTGCTGCACATTAAAGCTGATGACACCGATAGATAGTTTGCGCAGCTGCTCGTCGCTCAGGCGGCGCTCTATCTCACTTACGATGGCCATAGCCTCCGACTTGTTGCTTCGGCTACCCCCCTTCTGATAGGTACCCTTGACAGGCACATACACTACGCGGCGTTCCTGGTCGTCGATAGCAGGGAAGGTATGCAGTTTGTTCTCATAATACTCGTTATTGCTGAAACACACGAGACTCTCATGCTGGCTACGATAGTGCCACGAGAGCAAGAGCGAAGGCATCTTGAGTGCCTGGCAATCATCGAGGATGCTCTCAAGGTCATCGACCGCACACTCCTCATCGGTAATCTTGTTGCTCACGAAGAAGGAGGTGGGTGGCATCTGCTTGGTGTCGCCCACGATGACGATCGTCTCGCCACGCGCGATGGCTCCTACGGCCTCATTGGTAGGTATCTGCGAAGCCTCGTCAAAGATGACAAGGTCGAACATCTGGGGTTGCATCTCCAAGTATTGGGCTACCGACATGGGGCTCATGAGCAGACAGGGACAGAAGTGGGCAAGCATATCGGGAGCCTGCTGGAAGAGGCGACGGATAGTCAGCCCGCGTCCTCCATTGGCAACTACCTTGTGCAGGATGACCGACTGGTTGCTCCACTCGGCATTCGTGCTGGCTGCTCTTGCCCTTTCGAGCAGACGGCCCACCAGTTCATCGCGACTCGCCTCCCGATAGCGACGAGCAAGGTCCTTGTATCGGCTCACCTTCTCATCGAAGAGCATTCCGTTAAACATATCCGCTTCGGGGTTAGCGGCAATCAGCCTGTTGGCCACTTCGTAGAAGTAGCGGGCAAGGTAGCGATGCTTGAGCTGGGGCAACGACACCTCTTCGGTCTCCATAAGGTGCACGATAGCACCCATATTCTTTTGGCGTAGGTCCTCCTTGATCAGACACCATTGCTTCCAATCCTTCAGCTTGTCGAGATGCTGGGCCCAGTGTGCCAACTTCTCCACGAGCTCCTGTACCGAGAGTAGCTCCCACCCATCGATGGTCAGCCACGAAGAGAGTGTGTCGAATGCCTCCCGATACTGATCATACGGGGCAAGCAGAGCAGCCAGGTCGGCCTTTGCCGATAGCTGTCGGTGCAGCGGAGAGGCGTTGAGGTGAGCAAGGCTTTGGACAAACTCATCCAGCGTGTCCCAAGTGACATATACCTGATGGCTCTTGACCTCGCGCAAGAGGCTCCACTTCTTGAAGAAACGCATGACGGGATGCGCATGGTCGATGCTCGCCCTCTTCTGCTCCAACACAGGGATGGCGGCACCAAAGATCTCGGGCGAAGCCGATTGTAAGATACGCTCGCGCTGCTGGTGTACCTCACGCACCTCTTCCATGAGTGTAGCGATGCTGCCCAACGATACTGGCGGTATGCCACCGGTGAGCTGAACCACACTACCTACCACCTGTTGCAGTTGTCGGGCATGAGCCATACAGGTCTCAATGGCAGGTCTCAGCTCGGCCATGTGAGCCATGGTATGCGCATTGGTGCTGACTCCGAGGAGCGGATGTTGCGAAGGTTGCCCCACGAGACGGATGATGGTACCAAGGCGGTCGATGTAATACTCATACTCCGACAAGTTCTGTGGAGTGATGGCTGGACGCGCAGGATCGCGCAAGTCTACCATACCCTCTTCGCAGAAGCGGCAATAGTGCATGATGCTATCGTAGATTGAAAACTCATCCTCACCACTGCAACGATGCAAGGCATCGACATGCTTCATCAGCTCCTGGCGTTGTTCATACAGTTGCTGGGCCGTCTGATGATGCTTACCCTGCTCGCCCTGTTGCTCTATATGCTCCATCACCGACGCGAGTTGTTGCACAAAGTGTCGCTTGGTAGCCTTGTTGGAGTGCAGCTCAAGGCAGAAGTCACCCAGGCCGAGCTTCTCCAATCTATTTTGCACGACAGAGAGTGCCGCCATCTTTTCGGCCACAAACAACACACGCTTGCCATGATACAAGGCATTGGTAATCATGTTGGTAATGGTCTGCGACTTACCTGTTCCCGGAGGTCCGTGCAGGATAAAGCTCTTGCCACCCGTAGAGGCCACGATGGCATGCAGTTGCGACGAGTCGAAGGGGAGCGGAGTGCATAGGTCGCTCGGGGCTACCGCAGTGTCGAGGTCTACCTGTTCCTCATCATCAGAGAGGAGCAGATCGTTCTCCACCAGGGCATCCACGATAGGGCTCTCTTGCATCTGCGCGCCATGCATGTGGATATCGTTCCACATGACAAACTTACTGAAGCTGAACACCCCTATCAGGCACTCTTCCAACACATTCCAGTTGGGCTTCTTCAGCAACCCCTCGCGGATGATCGAGAATATGCGTTGCAGGTCGAGGTTGCTATCGCTACAAACGAGCTCCTCCAAGCCCTCAAACTCAATCTCGAAGGTCTGCTTCAGGTATTCAAACAGGGTGACATTCAGCATGGGGTCCTCGCCACGCCACTTCACATTATACACCTGATTCTTATATACAAACTCCACCGGCACCAGGAGTATAGGAGCCAAGAAGGGCATGCCGTACTCGTCGACCCATTGCATCAAGCCGAAGGTCATGTAGAGCGACGACACTCCGTTCTCCTCCATCATGGTGCGTGTCGAGCGGCGCAACTTCTTGAGTATGGCAGTGGTCTCCTTATCGCCGTAGTAACTGTGCAGGCGTGCGCTCTTGACATCGTCCTTCACCAGGTTTATCATGTCTAAGTCCAGTGCTGCCGAGTCAAAGATCAGGCTCGCATCGGGCACTCCGCTGAAGACTCCTCCGAGTGCGGGAGCCAGCTCCAGAGAGTTGGGGGCTTCATCGATACGGAATCCGCGACTGAGGGTAAAGATCTTCGAGGCCACCTCCTTCAGAGATACCGACATGAGCTGTATGGCAGACGACATCTTCACATTCAGCAGTGTGTTGCGCATGGTGAAGTCGAGCAGCTTGCGCTCCCACAACACCTGCTTCGTGGGTTTGGGAGTCTCGGCACGCTCGGGCGCAGGCATCGGCATCGGAGGCATCTCGTCGGCCATATAGGGATTGTGCTCATCGGCCACCACCCACACCTCGTTGCGTTTCACGATCTGCGGCAAGGGGAGGAATCCCTCGAGGCGGCAACGGTACACATCGATGAAGAGTTCAAAGTCGGTCTTCTTGTTCAGCATCTCCATAGCCGCATCTATGGCCGACTCGATAGGTCTCTTCTCGGCTTTAGACAGGTAGGTCGACTCAATCAAGAGGATATCGTCTACTCCCTCGCTCGTCTTCTTGAGCAGGAAGGTATTGTCATCGTCCGCACTACGCACATGGTTGTCCGAGGTGAGCCACACGCCCAGATAGATATGCGTGCGCTCCAGCACGAGCAGGGTGTTGAGCCCTATATACTCCAGGCAAGCCGCAAAGAGCAAGGTGAGGTCCATACAGTTGCCCAGCTTGTCGGTCATCACCTCGTTGGCCAATCTGATGCGTTGTCCTCTCTCCTCATAGGAGCGGATGCTCAGGCTGTACGACAAGCCCTCCTCCTGCAATGCCAGGTATATGGCCTCTACCTGGTCGCGCACCCTCTCCTTGTTCTCGCTCCAATAGCCGTTGAAGCTCTTCGAGTCGTTGATCCTGTACAGATGCTCCGAGGCGCGCTTCACGATGGCAGCTATGCAAGGATGGTTGGGTGTGATGAACGAAGCCAACAGCTGGGGGTGGAATGCCGAGCCATGCCATTGGTTATAGGCCATGAAGGTGATGGGATAGCACTGCTCGCGCAATACCTCCCCCTCGCGGAGCACTTTGAGCTTGATGGTAGAGGTCACCTTCTCGGTCAGCGAGAGCAGCATGCCCGTCTTTACCAACAGGTTGATATCCTGCAGGCGTATGCGACTGTTGGCATCTACGGTCAGCGGCATAGAGGAGTAGGTCTCTACATAGTCGCCCGAGATCTCCAGGAGTATGCCCTCCAGGTCAGCATCCGAATTGTTTTCGATGATACACCAATTACAGATGTCCACCTTCGATAGCACCAAGGCATAGTTGACCTCCTCCAAGTAGTCGAGAGCCAATGCTATGCGATTGTTCGGTGTGTATTGTTCGTTCAAATCCATGTTACGAGAAAAATAGTACTTTGGTTATAAGCTTTGGTTTTCTCTGCAAATTTCACTCTTATTTTTGACGCGACAAAGCATATTTGCGCCCTCTGTACGAAATGTCCCGTTTTGTGTACGAAATGTCGAGTTACGCTTTCGATATGTATTTTTCATGTCGTGCCCGCCTACCCTACTCAGCAAATCGTTTGATCAGATTATAGGCGCTGTACAACCCTAATTCACCCGCTCTACTCAAGTCGGCTATGCCGCGAGCATTCTCTCCGAGAAAGATGTAGGTGAGGCCGCGATTGTAATAGGCTTCAGCCAAATGAGGCTCAAGAGCTATGGCTTCGTCGTAACTCACGATAGCAGCTCGATAGTCCTTAAGGTACGATAGCACATTGGCTCTATTATAATAGGTATAGGCAAAGTCTGGAGCGAGGTCTACTGCTTTGTTGAGATCGGCAAGAATGAGCTGATAGTCGTTAAGTCTATTATCTACAAGAAAATCTTCAGGTGTGGTAGCCATATGTTTCCCAGCATCTCCTCTATCGGCGCGCTGCATCTCCACCTGCTTGTATCTCGCCACAGCACGAGCATAGTAAGAAAGCCACAAGGTGCCATCTGTAACAATGGCTTGGGTGAAGTCATTGATGGCAGCATCAAGGTCCTGTACCAAATAGAAGTCAATACCACGGGCAAAATAATAGATTGCCTCTTCATTGTCTCCTGCAAACTTGGCCGTCTGTATATCAATATCCTTGAAGTGATAAGCAATCTGCATCTCATCAAGTGCTTGTTCCGAAGCTGTCACCAGCAATGGCAAAGGCAGCTCACCAGTGCGCTTGATATCCTCTAAATAGCGATGATAGTGAATAATGCGCCCCACCTCACTCTCTTTATTATAATAGGTAAGAGCAAAGAGAGGCTGCAAAGAAACATATACATTACGATTCTGTACCTTACCACGATATGCCGAGGAGAATTCATTATCGCTCACCACATCATCGGCCACTACTAAACGACGGTACTTCTTGATATTCTTGTCCGACTCCTTGCGCGTGTTGTCATCGCCCTCATCGCCATTGTCATCATCGTTCTTAAACTGAGCTCGCAGAACAACGAGTTCATCCTGTTCGGCCTCTTTGTAGCATCCTAATTTGCTATACACTTCGGCACGACACTGATATCCGTAAAGAAATTTGGGATATTCGGCAAGCACCTGGTCAAGGTCCTCTTTAGCTCCTTCATAATCGCCAGTTTGCATCAGCAGTAAGGCTCTATTGAAAACAGCCATCGTATTCGAAGGATCATACTCAATAACGACAGTAAAGTCCTCAATAGCACGATTATCATCACCCACCTGTGCTCTCAACAAGCCTCTATTATAGCGCCCGAGCACATTGTTAGGATCAAGTTCGAGGGCAAGATCATAATCACTCATCGCACCTCGCAACTCTTGCCTATAATATCTCGTGAGTGCACGATTTATGTAATAGCTACTCTTAGGATTAAGGTGTATGGCATAGGTAAGATCGTCTTCTGCCTCTTCATAGCGATGTTGCTGCAAATATACGAGTGCTCGGGTAGCATACACATCAGAATCGAATTTATTGATCTTGAGCGAAGCCTCCAAGTCGGCAAGAGCTGATATGGTATCTCCCTGTTCTATCCGTACTTGAGCTCGCATATTAAGTGCTGGAGCATACCCTGGCACGATGCGTACGACGGTGTCAAGCACGCCTACTGCAGCATCATAGGCTTTGAGATTAGCATAACAGAGTGCCAGATTGTGCCACAAGCCCTCATTCTCTGGAGCATGAGACAAAGCGTTTCGGTAATCGGATACCGCATCGGTATATTTCCCCTGATTCACGCGTGCCAGTCCTCGCAACTGATAATAGTCTACCACAAAGGGATTGCGACTGATAGCCTCATTACAATCGTTCTCGGCACCGATGTGGTCGTCAAGGTAAAACTTCGCCAATGCACGAAAAAAGTAAGGCTCGTGCAAATAGGGCTTGGCATTGACAACTTGATTGAAATATTGTATCGATAGCACATAGTCACTAAAGTACAACGCATTGCGTCCTACCCGCATCATGTGATCGGTATTGACTTGTGCCTTAGCCCCAAATATGGTACAAAGGAGCAAGCATAAAAGCAATTTACGCCTATCCCTAAACACTAACCTTTAATACAAGAAGTTACTTCTTTGCCACCCTCACCTTGTAGTCACAACGCACTTTCCCGCTAAGCAAAGCGTTGAACTTGGCTTTGTTCATCTGACGGCGCAACGGAGAGATGCGATCTGTGAACACCTTACCTTCTAGATGGTCAAACTCATGCTGTACCACACGAGCCAAGAAACCTTCAACCCACTCATCGTGCTCAACAAAGTTCTCATCGACATACTGTATACGCACCTTCTCTGCACGGGGCACCTTCTCGTGTATACCAGGAAGACTCAAGCAGCCCTCATCCATAAGGAATGTCTCACCCTCTTCCTCTATGATATATCCATTGATATATGCTCGCTTAAAGTTGGCATACTCGGGCATATCCTCTGCAAGGGGGGTGAGGTCGATGATCACCACACGAATGGGAAGACCAATCTGTGGAGCTGCAAGGCCTACACCATCGGCACGCTCATTGGTCTCAAACATATTCTGGAGCAATTCTTTCAACTCAGGATAGTCGGGAGTGATATCCTCGGCTTCCTTTCTCAATACGGGTTGTCCGTAGGTATAGATAGGGAGAATCATGTTATTTTAGTTAAGAATGAAGATTTTACAATTTAAATTTTCGGCTATCCATATAGCTTTGAAGTATGATAGTGGCGCTAATCTCGTCTACGAGTTCTTTGCGTTGCCGATCTTTCTTTTTCAGTCCCCCATCGAGCATAGCTTGGTGAGCAAGCACTGAGGTGAATCGTTCGTCAACATACTCTACAGGGATATTCGGAAGCACCTTACGCAAGCGATTCACAAAGGGCTCAATACGCACCATATTCTCTGACGGCTGATTGTTCATCTGCTTGGGTAACCCTACCACGATGCGTTCTACAGGCTCACGCTTCACATAGTCAAGAATATAGTCCATGAGCGTATGCGTAGGCACTGTAGTAAGTCCATTGGCAATGATTTGCAATACATCAGTCACCGCCAATCCCGTGCGTTTTTTACCATAATCAATAGCAAGTATACGAGCCATAATGGAATGTATAATAAAGGGCGACCGCATGGTCACCCTTTATCTATAAGCGATAATCTGATTACTTGTTCAAAAGGATCCATGCACCTTGGAAATCGGCACGGCTGGGATACTTCATCTTGAAAGCCTCACGTGCCTTAGCAGCCTCGGGCTTGGTATCGTATGAGCCAATGATCACACGGAACATATTCTTATCTACATTCTTTACAATTCCTGCCTGATATCCGTCGTTCACAAGTGACTCCTTCAAAGCCTGTGCATTAGCCTGCAAGCTGAAGCTACCACATACAACGCTATACGCCTTTAGTTCACCGCTCACTGATACTACCTGTTCTTGACGTACGGGAGTATCGTCATAGTTATCCTCCACCACGGGAGCTGCCACGGGAGTTACTTGCATGGGAGCATTTACCTGCACCTGAGTAGCCTCTTGCGCTTTTGCTTGCTCGTAAGCCTGCTTATAGGCACTTTCCTTTGTCTTACATGAGGTCATCAAAACCATAAGGCTTGCCAAGCCAAACAATACTTTCTTCATATTCCTATTCGTTTCGTTAATATTCAATCTTCTGCAAAGGTAATACTTTTTTCTAAACCTTCGGCTCATCATAACATTTATTTGCAACTTATTGTATATTTTTGCACAATGTCTGTTGCGTTTATGCCCGTGATACACTAAATTTGCATCATGATTAATACCACATACCATATTATGAACAACAACATCACCAACGACCTCATGGCGCTGCTCGATGCTTCGCCAGTCAATTTCCTTGCCGCAGCTTATGTAGAGCAACAGCTCAAGGATGCGGGTTTCATCCATCTTGATGCCAGCAAACCCTTCCCTATGCTCATACCCGGAAAGGGCTATTTCATCACGAAAAACAATTCTGCTGTATTCGCCTTCCGCATGGGTACTACACACCCTTCTGAGGTGGGTTTTAAACTCATTTGTGCTCATAGTGATTCGCCCTGTTTCCGCGTGAAACCTGCTGCCGAAATGTATACCGAAGGAGGCATTGTAAAGCTTAACACAGAGGTCTATGGGGGACCTATCTTATATACATGGTTTGACCGCCCATTGTCACTTGCCGGACGTGTACTCCTACGCAGTGATAACCCTCTAAAGCCTCAAGTACGCCGCCTCAAAATAGAGCGTCCTCTGCTCGTGATACCTCATATTGCCATCCACTTTAACCGTCAGGTTAATGAAGGCAATAAGCTGAGCAAGCAGATAGATATGCTTCCCGTCATCGGCATCATCAATGACAAACTTGAAGCAGACAATCTTCTCCTCAAGGTGATTGCCGAGGAGTTAGATGTACAAATAAGCGATATTCTTGACTTTGACCTCTCACTCTACGACACCCAGAAAGCAGAACTTGTAGGACTCAACAATGAATTTATCTCTTGTGGCCGTCTCGACGACCTCGCCATGGTACATGCTGGCCTCTATGCCCTACTCCATAGTAGCGCGACCCCCATGACACAAGTGCTTGCCGTGTTTGACAACGAAGAGACTGGCAGTGGTACCAAGCAGGGAGCAGCCTCACCCGTATTGCGCAACCTTCTCGAGCGTGTAGTTACCAATGATGGTTGTAGTGCAGATGGCTTGTATCGTGCTCTCGAGCACTCATTTATGATCTCTGCCGATATGGCTCATGCCTTGCACCCCAACTATCCCAGCAAGCATGACCCAACCAATCATCCCGTCATGGGAGGTGGCCCCGTAATCAAGATAAATGCCAACCAGAAATATATCACCGATGCTGAGTCTGCAGCCGTATTTGCAGAGATTTGCCGCATAGCAGGTGTACCTCATCAATATTTCGTCAACCACTCAGACATGGCAGGTGGCTCTACCTTGGGCAATATTCTTACTTCGCAACTCCCTATGCGTGGAGTCGATATGGGAAATCCCATGTGGGGAATGCACTCAGTACGCGAGACTGCAGCTGTCGTCGACCACGAGTATGCCTGCAAGGCTTTCACCTCATTCTTTGAATTAATGTAAAAGCTTCAAAAAAGAATAGAGAGATTTTCCAAGAAGTCTACATAGACAAAAAAACAGAGAGTGATAGCGATTGCCATCACTCTCTGTTTTTACTGACCACAATTGCATTTATGATGTGTACACTTTGGAGGTTTAGATGTCGCTTGACGAAGAGGACAGTTGATTTCAGTGCAAGTATCACAATGAGAATGCCCCCTCTTAACACGTGACACGAAACGTACTATACGTCGTATCACCCAACAAACACATAGTGCAAAAATTACAAAGACAATGAGATGCTGCATGAGATCGTCCATTTATAGAATCATCACTCCCACACGATATGCCACAAACGCCACGACCCATGCCAAAGCGGTAGTATACACAGCGGTAAAGATGGCCCATCCCCACCCTTTGGTTTCCTTCTTAATCGCAATGAGCGTAGCTAAACAAGGGAAGTAAATAAGTACAAAAAGCATATAAGCTAATGCAGCAGCAGGCGTGGTTACAGTTTTGAGTGCTGCTGCTACCTGTGCCTCACTCTCAGCGGTATCAGCCACCTCCTGATTTGCATAGAGCACACCGAGAGTGCTCACGATGAGCTCTTTGGCCCCCACACCACTCACCAAACCGATACCCATCTTCCAGTCAAATCCGAGAGGAGCAATGACAGGCTCAATAGCCTTACCTATATGACCGATATAAGAATGCTCTTGCTGTTCAGCAAGTGTACTATATTGTTCACTACGAGGATAGTACCCGAGGAACCAAACCACAATGGAAGCTATGAGGATAACACCACCCATCTTCTTCAGATACTCGTAACCCTTATCCCATGTATGTTTGAAGATAACTTTCCATGCTGGACGACGATAAGGAGTGAGTTCCATGACATAGGGGGTCTCGTCGCCACGCATTATGGTACGACTAAGCAGTCGGGCCACCAATACAGCAAGGAGTATCCCCGTGAGATATAAGCCCATGAGTACTACCCCCGAATAGTGAGGAAAGAAAGCGGTTACGAAAATAATATAGACAGGCAAGCGTGCACTGCACGACATGAGTGGAGTGACGAGCATGGTAATTAGCCTACTTTTACGGCTCTCAATCATGCGCGTGGCAAGCACAGCAGGCACATTACACCCAAATCCCATGATAAGAGTGATGAACGATTTTCCATGTAATCCCATACGATGCATGGCCTTATCCATAATAAAAGCGGCACGAGACATATAGCCCGAATCCTCCATCAGTGAAATAAAGAAATATAGGATAAGGATATTGGGCAGAAACACGATAACACCACCTACGCCACCGATAATACCATCAACGATCATATCCTTGATGGGGCCTGCTGAAAGCAGTCTTTCTATAAATATTCCCGTCTGCTCTACTAGCCACTCAATGCCCTGCATAGGATATTCGCCCAAAACGAAGGTAGCCTCGAACATGATGAATAACGAAAAGAGAAAAATGACTACTCCCCACACCTTATGAGTAACAAGTCTATCAATCTGTTCCGTTAAGCGCAAATTTGCTTTGTGAAGAGTCTCAACTGGCGTATAGGTCTCCTTCAATGCACCTTGTATGAATCCCTGCTTGGCTGTGCGGATAGCTTTAGTAACACTCTCACCCATAAGACGAGTGTAGCGACGACGCTCCTTGTCGCGCAACGCAAAGATAGCCCTACTGTTAGCCATATGTTCGCGTACAAACTGCTCTATATCAGCATCACCTTCGAGCAAACTGATAGCCACATAGCGTGTAGAATATCGGCAACGTGTATACTCGCTTTTCCACACCTCATCACGCAAAGTTTCGATACTCTGCTCCAATTCTGTACCATGATAGATGTGTATATGGCGATAAGAATGCTTTTTGTATCGGTTATCAAGTGTATGGTCACGAGTAAAATCGGCCAAGTGATCAGTATGATCATCATTATGCACAAAGCTACGATGCCACTCCTGCAACTCACGCATTACTTCGGGATTAACCTCACCATCATCGTCAAGAAAGTCTGCCCCCTCATAAATATTAATAGCCAAATGTAGCAGATGCTCTACCCCCTCGCTATTCAAACTTACCGTAGGTACGATGGGAGTACCTAAAAGAAGACTCAAAGTCTGATAGTCGAGTTTAGAGCCACCGGCCTGCATGGCGTCAAACTTATTTAGTGCCACGATGACACGCAAGTTCATATCAAGGAGTTGTGCAGTAATCTGCATACTACGCTCAAGGTCGGTAGCATCGATAACACTGATAACAATATCGGGAGCATCACCCACAAGATGTCGACGTACGGTCCATGTATCAGCTGTACGAGATGTGAGCGAATAGGTATCAGGAAGATTGGTGATATGTAGATGGTAGTCCTGAAAATCACGCTCGCCCATCAATATATCATCTGCATCGGGCAAAGGCATAGCACTGCCTTGTGTGAGCGTATTGAAAAGCGAATTCTTCCCCGAAAGAGGTTGACCCACCAAAGCTATTTCAATCTCGTGTCGATGTCGGTGTGCCAAACTTTTGAGTGCCCCTATTGAGACCTCGGCAACCTGCATCTCAAGAGCAGCCTCTTCTGCTGTAAGCACCTCTACCATCGAGGCTTCGGGAATAGTGAGTCTGCGTTGCACACCCTCAACATCAACATTTACAAAATCCGTATCAACATCCAAAATCTCGATGCATATACCCTTGTAAAATCCAGCATCGACAGCGCGTTTTCGTGCGCTACCATGTCCCTTAACCTTTACAATACAGGCTTTTTGGCCTGCATACATCTCAGAAATCCGCATACTTATGCAAATAATTAATTGCTAATAGTGGTTGCAAAGATACAAAGATTCACACTTTTGGGCAAACTTTATTTAGATTCTTTTCAAACAAGGTTATTAAAAATATTCAAACAGAGTGCTGATATATGAGATTTTTATGCTACCTTCGCAATATGAAACGATACACATACATAGGAATATTCACCCTTCTCCTAGGAATAACTCATACAAGCCACGCGCAGTCCGACAGAGTGTATGATTCCATGATACACACCTTGCAAACCATCGTCAATGACGACTGGCTGCACGATGATGTCATCGTATTAGGAACAGACGATCGAGTAAATATCTCCTTCGACCACTTCACTCACGACTATAACCGATTCACCTATAAAATAATACATTGCAATGCCGATTGGGATCCTTCAGACCTTTTCGAGGTAGACTATATGGACGGATTTAACGGTTTACCCATAGAGGACTATGAAAACTCACTCAACACCACCATGCTCTACACCCACTATCATCTCGAACTCCCTAATGATGATGTACAATTCAAGGCTTCGGGAAACTATCGGGTAGAAATTTATCTTAACGAAGACGAGGACAACAATGAAGCAAAGAAAGTTGCCGATGCATGTTTTCGTATAGTGGAGCCACGTATGGGACTCAATGTATCGGTAACAAGCAATACCGACATAGACACCAACTTGAGTCACCAACAGGTCTCCTTCACCCTAAACTATCCTCCCAACGAAGTGATAGACCCCACGACAGAGATTAAGCCCTATGTATACCAAAATGGGCGAACCGACAATTGTGTATCATCTCTCAAGCCCACCTATGCAACGCCAGGCCGCTTAGAATACACCCACAACCCCAAGCTCATCTTCCCTGCAGGAAATGAATATAGACGATTCGAAATCATCAATATGCACTACGCTACACAAGGCGTAGACAAAGTATCGTATTTTGATCCTTACTACCACGCTACCCTTCTACCCGACACCTATCAGAGAAACTACAGCTTCGATGTTGATCATAACGGGCGCTACCTCATACGCTACAATTTAGCTGAAGATACTAATATTGAAGCTGACTATCTCTTTGTGCATTTTGCACTCGACACACCACAACGCAAAGGAGGTAATTTCTACCTCTCGGGGGCATTCACTTATAATACTTTCAGCCCCGAGTTTCAAGCCACATACAACAATGCCGAACAACGATACGAAACCATCGTCCTGCTCAAACAAGGAGCATATGACTTCATGTATCTATGGGTTCCCGATGGTAGCAATATAGGGCATGCAGCCCCAGCAGAAGGTAATTACTACGAAACCGAAAACGAGTATCAGGTATACATATACCACCGTCCTTTCGGAGGACGATATGATAGACTTGTAGCTGTACAACAATTCAAGTTCTCACAAGAGTAAGAAAAACAAAAGAAGACCACCTCAGCAGTCTTCTTTGTTTTCACTTTAGCATCCCATTATCACATAGCTTGCATGCGGCGTATGATGTTCGCCACCTCATTAGCGAAGTCCTCGTTCAACTTACGGTAGTACTTCTTCACGCAGCCAGGTTCAGGGTGTCCAGCACGGGCCAAGAACTCATTCTGCAAGCAGAGAATATCTGCCAAAATCTCATCTGCCTTAGTTGCGTCGGCCTTCTTTATTTGTTTCAATACGATGCACTCTAGAAACATTTCACTGACTACATAGTTGATACCCTTCTTAAGATTTCTTTTGTTTGCCATAGCGCTTACATTTTTAATATGATGAATAGTGTTATCGACAAGTGCAACATGCAAGTTGCAATATCTTCGTTCAATTGTGAAGTAAAGGTAGGCAATAAAAATAAAACAGCCAAATATTATAGAAAAAAAGCGATAAATTTGATAATCTCACAAAAAAATGCAA
Organism: Bacteroidaceae bacterium; assembly: GCA_045612925.1. GTDB lineage: Bacteria > Bacteroidota > Bacteroidia > Bacteroidales > Bacteroidaceae > UBA1189. The sequence goes on along the minus strand of JAZKZX010000070.1, from coordinate 10,690 downwards.
AATTTGCGTCACCATACTTCATATATAGGTATATAGCGGAGTATGTGGTAACCCCTAAAGATTTTTAATTCACTTTAATAACAAAATTACAATGAAGAAAAGCGCATTGCAGATGGCAAGATCTTCGTACCAACCGAAGTTGCCCCAAGTATTGAGAAGTGCAGTAAGAATTGAGGAAGGTGCTCCTACACAATCAGTAGCTGACCAAGAGGCTATCAAGGAGTTGTTCCCCAACACCTATGGTACTCCTATGTTGAAGTTTGTTCCTGCTGAGAAAATGGAGAGCAAGCCCATCAATGTGGGTGTAATCCTCTCTGGTGGTCAGGCTCCTGGTGGTCACAATGTTATCTCTGGTCTCTTCGACGGTCTTAAGATGCTCAACGCAGAGAGCCGCCTTTTCGGTTTCCTCATGGGTCCCGATGGCTTGGTTAAGCATAACTACCGCGAGCTCACTGCTGAAGTTATCGACGAGTATCGCAACACTGGTGGTTTCGATATGATCGGTTCAGGCCGTACCAAACTCGAGGCTAAGGAGCAGTACGACAAGGGTCTTGAGATTCTCAAGAAGTTGGGCATCAGCGCTCTCGTAATCATCGGTGGTGACGACTCTAACACGAACGCATGTGTGCTCGCAGAGTACTATGCATCTATCAATGCTGGCGTACAGGTTATCGGTTGCCCCAAGACTATCGACGGTGACTTAAAGAACGAGATGATCGAGACATCATTCGGTTTCGACACCGCTTGTAAGGTATACGCTGAGGTAGTAGGTAACATTGAGCGCGACTGCGACTCTGCTCGTAAGTACTACCACTTCATCAAGTTGATGGGTCGTTCAGCTTCTCACATCGCCCTTGAGGTCGCTCTTCAGGTACAGCCCAACATCTGTATCATCTCTGAGGAGGTAGAGTCTAAGAACCAGTCACTCGATGATGTTGTAACATACATCGCTGAGGTTGTAGCTAAGCGTGCTGAGAACGGTAACAACTTCGGTACTGTACTTATCCCCGAGGGTGTTATCGAGTTCATCCCCGAGATCAAGTCACTCATCAGCGAACTCAACGACTTCCTCGCTCACAACGCAGCCGAGTTTGCTGCAGTTGCCGAGGAGAACCAACGTCAGTACATCATCGACCACCTCTCTGAGGCAAATGCAAAGGTATATGCAAGCCTTCCCGAGGGCGTAGCTCGTCAGCTCTCACTCGACCGTGACCCCCACGGTAATGTACAGGTATCACTCATCGAGACTGAGAAGCTCCTCTCTGAGATGGTAGGCAACAAGCTCGAGGAGTGGAAGGCTGCTGGCAAGTACAATGGTAAGTTTGCTGCTCAGCACCACTTCTTCGGTTACGAAGGCCGTTGCGCAGCTCCTTCTAACTACGATGCAGACTACTGCTACTCACTCGGTTATGCAGCTTCATTGCTCATCGCTGATGGCAAGACCGGTTACATGCCTTCAATCCGCCAGACCACACGTCCTGCAGAGGAATGGTTGACTGGTGGTATCCCCATCACCATGATGATGAATATGGAGCGTCGTCATGGTCAGATGAAGCCCGTTATCAAGAAGGCTCTTGTAAAGCTCGATGGCGCACCTTTCCAGGCATTCGTTGCTAAGCGTGACCAGTGGGCTAATGAGACTGAGTATGTATTCCCCGGTCCCATCCAGTACTATGGTCCCCGCGAGGTATGCGACCAGCCCACTATGACTCTCCGCTATGAGTTGGGCGACCTTTAATTTGACATCATTGGCAAATTAAAATACTATGTCAACAGGTAAGGGCAGACGGTGTCTGCCCTTACTTATATCTTGAAAAGGATGACTATTAAGAGTTCTACAGTACGCACCACCACCCTTCGCATGAACGGCAAGCCTGTTCCCAAGAAAAAATCTGCGAGCAAGCGCAAGCCTTTGTCAGAAAAGGAAAAGCGCAAAGCAGCAAATGCCAAAGCTAAGGAGAGAGAAAAGGCGAAGCGCAAAGCTCAACGCCGCAAAGTGTGTATGCGTCGTTGGGCAAGTCTCCACCAGTCAGGATTTATGCACTGGTTCCTTACGGGCATCTTGGCAATGTCTCTATTACTCTTCTTCTATAAGTTCTTTATTACTCCCTATAGCTATCGTTGGAAACCTTGTTATGGCAACAAGGGGTATGGCGTTTGTCTGCCATTAGGTTATAAGGTGCATGGCATAGACATCTCGCATCATCAGGGCGAGATTGATTGGGCTCAAGTCAAGGCAACCTCAAGCCAAGACTACCCTATCCGCTTTGTTTTCATGAAGGCCACCGAAGGTGGTGACCATAAAGACAGGCGTTTCGACGACAATTTCCGTCAGGCCTCCGAGGCTGGTCTTATTCGTGGTGCTTATCATTTCTACAACCCCAATAGCGATCCACTTCGTCAAGCCGACTTCTTCATCTCTCAAGTCAAGCTCAAGAAGGGCGACCTTGCTCCCGTACTCGACATAGAGCGCAAACCGCGCGACGTTGCTCGACTTCAAGCAGACCTCAAGATATTCCTCAATCGTTTAGAGAGTCATTATGGCATAAAACCCATCATCTACACATCTTATAAATATAAGACTCGTTATCTCAATACACCCGAGTTTGACACCTATCCCCTTTGGATAGCTCACTACTACGTAGATATACTCTCATATAAAGGTGCATGGCAGTTCTGGCAACATACCGACTACGGCACTGTGCCTGGTATAGAAACCAATGTTGACCTCAATGTCTTCAACGGATCGATGGAGGATCTAAGTAGATGTCTAATAAAGAAGATTCATAGATAGAGAGATGCAACGAGAGAGATACATACTCCTTCTCTAAAAAAAGAGCGGACTCACTGAGTCCGCTTCTATTATCAATATCGAGTTAGCAATGTTTACCAATCTTTATCAAGGATTTTTCCGGGTTGTTGTTGCATCGCTTTCTTAGCCTTTTCTTGCAGTTCTTTCTCATCTTGCATCACCGCATTAAGCATCTGCTCGGCATTCTCTTTCGATATATTATTCTCCTGTTGTTGCTGTTGTTCTTTATTCTGTTGTTGACTTTGTTGTTGCTGTTGTTGTTGCTGCTCTTGCTGTTGTTCTTGTTTCTGTTGTTCCTGTTTCTGTTGTTGATTATCCTGCTGTTGTTCCTGTTGCTTGAGCATATACATTGCTTTAGCAAGATTATAACGTGTCTCGTGATCACTCGGGTTATTACGCAATGCCTCCTTATATGCTTCCACACTTTGGGAATATTGCTGTGCCATATAGAGGAGGGTACCCATATTATGGTTTATTTGTGCCAACTTCTGCTTATCGATTTCCGTTTGGGCTGCAGTAGTATACTGTGACAGTGCCTCTTTGCCCTTCTCTTGTGATTGGGGTATTTGATTAAAAAGAGCATTGCCCAAATTATACATTGCATCATTCGAATATGGATTTAGTTCCAATGCTTTACGATATTCAATTTCAGCCTTCTCGAACAAACTGTCTGCATAATACTTGTTACCACGGCGTATATGGTCATTCTCCGTCATCGTTTGAGCGTGTACCATCAAGACACTACAGAGACCTATTACAAGGATAAATATCTTTTTTACCATTATTTTCTACATTTTGATGACAAAGATAACAATAAATCAACAATTATATGTATCTTCGCAACCTATTTTGCAAAAACAACAATAAAATTAAACAAAATCATAAGACTATGGCAGTAAAATTCTATCAGGAACAAAATCAAGTTCCTCTCGAGATGCACAAGGTGCGTATGATTCAGAAGCTTTCACTTCTCCCTGTCGAAGAGCGTTTGAAGAAGATTCAGCAAGCAGGTAATAATACCTTCCTGCTCCAAAACCGAGATATCTATCTTGACATGCTTACCGATTCTGGTGTTAACGCCATGAGTGACCTTCAGATGGCAGCCTCAATGCGTGCCGACGACTCTTATGCAGGTTCAGAGACCTTTATCCGCGTTAAGGAAGCAGTTAAGGAGGTATTTGGCACAGATTATGTATTGCCCGCCCACCAAGGTCGTGCTTGCGAGAACATCCTTTCATCAGCCCTTGTAAAGCCGGGGCAGACAGCTCTAATGAACTTCCACTTCACCACCACTAAGGCACATATTACCCGCATGGGAGGTACCGTTGAGGAATTGGTAGCAGAGAAGGGCCTCAAGCCCCAGAGCAACGACCCCTTCAAGGGCGATTTCGACCTCAAGAAGCTCCGCGCAACTATCAAGGAGAAGGGTGCTGAGAACATTGCCTTCGTACGCGTAGAGGCTGGAACAAACCTCATCGGTGGTCAGCCTGTATCACTTGAGAATATGCTTGCTGTGACAGATATCTGTCACGACAACAACATCATCAGCGTACTCGATGCATCACTGCTTCAGGACAACGTATACTTCATGAAAACCCGCGAGGCACGTTGCAAGTACATGGACCTCAAATCTATCTACCACCTCCTGGCCGACCACTTCGATATCATCTACTTCTCTGCCCGCAAGCTCGGTTTTGCTAAGGGTGGTATCATCACCAGTAAGGATGAAAAGTTCACCAAGATGATGGTCGAGTACATTCCCCTTTACGAGGGCTTCCTCACCTATGGTGGTATGGATGTTCGCTCTATGGAAGCTATGGCACAGGGTCTCTACGAGAGCCTTGACATGGAGTATATCAGCCAGGGTCCTGAATTTATCAACTATCTTGCCAAGGAACTCGACGACTACGGAGTACCCGTAATCCTTCCTGCTGGCGGACTAGGTTGTCACCTCAACGCAGGTGCTTTCGTGCCTGACATGCCCCACGACCAGTACCCTGCCGCTGCCGTTGCCGCAGCCCTCTATATCGCCAGTGGTATTCGTGGTATGGAGCGCGGTACCCTCTCTGAGCAGCGCAACCCCGACGGTACTGAGCCTTTCGCAGAACTTGAACTCATGCGTCTCGCTGTTCCTCGCCGTGTGTATACTCTCTCACAACTCAAGTATGTTGCCGACCGTGTGAAGTGGCTTTGGGACAACCGCGAACTCATCGGTGGTCTTGAGTGGGTCGAGGAGCCTTCTGTATTGCGTTTCTTCTCAGGTCGCCTCAAGGAGAAAGGTTACTGGCAAGAGCAGTTGGCCGAGAAGTTCCGTCAGGACTTCGGCGAATCACTCTAATCGATTCTCTTCAAAGTATAGAGCAAAAACTCTCCCTTGTCCGCTAAGACAAGGGAGAGTTTTTTCATTCACACTCTTCACTTTCATGTTCCTCTCTACTACTCACCACATAGTTTCCTATGAGTGCGTCGAAGGAGTATGCTCCTGGTCCTGTGATGTAAAGGATGACAAACATAATGAGGTAGATAAACGGCAATTCGCGCATATCAAACGTATCGGCTCCATGCACGATAAAGAATGCCGCACACATACTGAATATCATGGGTATAAGGGCAATGCGTTGCAAGATTCCAAAGATAAGAGCGAAGGAACACACCAGTTCGGCAAACACGACCATCCAGAAGGAGAGTGTACTGCCAATGCCAAAGGGGTCGGCAAAAAGGTACGACATCGAGGCGTGATTCATCAGCTTGTCATAGCCATGCACGAGGAATAGCACACCGAAGAAGATACGCACGACGAGCAGCAATACCGAGTAGGCACGACTCTCATCGTAGTAGGTGGGAAAGAGGAATGTTTTCAGTGACATACAGCGTCAGTATTTAAGGTTGTTTTTCTCTCCTTAACACCTCAGCATGTATTTTGTTTACTCTTCTAATGACTTGCTACCATATATTGCCATACAGAGTTCACCGCATAAAATCTCAAGGTAGTGTCGGTCTATATTATCAAAGGTTGCCAGCGTGTCACTATCAATATCCAGTACACCATGCACCTCCCCATCCTTATCGATAAGGGGAATCACAATCTCTGAGCGTGAGTTTCCACTACAAGCAATATGTCCGGGAAAATTCTCTACATCGGGGACCACTTGCGAACATGCTTTCGCCCATGACGTGCCACACACACCACGCCCTTTGGCTATGCGATAACAAGCCACATCACCCTGAAAGGGGCCCAGTATAAGGTGATCTTCCCGTACGAGATAGAAACCTATCCAAAACCACCCGAATGCTTGTCGCAAGGCAGCCGTAGTATTGGCCAGCACACTGACCTCTTCATACTCATCGGCGATATAGGGAAGAAAATCCTGCAAAAACTGTTCGTAACGAACAGCCTTATCTGTAGTGGTGTAGGTAAAAGTAGGCTCCATATCAAATCCTCTCCAAAACCTTTTCTATCAGATTTTCAATACTATTCTTATAGTTTGTATTCGCCTCTTTAGCGAGTCGATTAGCAATCACCATACACACTGTCATGGCTTTGTGTCCGAGTAGGCGAGATAGTCCAGCAAGTGCCGATCCCTCCATCTCAAAATTGCTAACACGCAACCCTTTATGCTCAAAACATATAATCTTATCATTTTGGTCAGGGTCCTCGAGTGGGATGCGCAACTTTCGTCCTTGAGGTCCGAAGAATCCTCCGGCAGCTATGGTGATTCCCTCTACCATATCCCCTTGATTAATGCGAGCGAGAAGATGTGCATCATTGTCTATGACATAGGGCGCCCCCTTCTGCGGGTTCCAGTTCATGTGTCGGGTGAAAGCATCCTCAAAGTCAAGGTCACACACCACATTGCGCCCGGCATAATAGTTGAGCAACCCGTCAAATCCAATACTCTTGCGCGAACACACATAAGTTCCCACCGGTGTATGTGGTTGCAATCCGCCACAAGTTCCTATGCGCACCAGTTCCAACTGTGCAAACTCTTCTCTATCGGTGCGAGTAGTAAAGTCTATGTTGGCCAAAGCATCCAGTTCGTTCATCACGATATCGATATTGTCGCATCCTATGCCTGTCGATAGTACCGTGATGCGCTTACCTTTGTATATTCCCGTTATCGAGTGAAACTCCCTACTCGCTACATCACACTCCACCCTGTCAAAGTGAGCCGCCACTGTAGCCACTCGGCCAGGATCACCCACAAGTATAATTTTACGAGCCAATTGTTCAGGGCGTAAGTGTAAATGGAATACCGTTCCATCCTCATTGATAATAAGTTCCGAAGGGGGATATATGTTTTTCATGGCGTATGCCGTATTATTATTTTCTTATATAGTTGATTTCCAAATTGCGTATTTCCTTGGGCATATTCTGCACCTTTGTTTCCAACATTTCGTATTCTTGTTCACTGCTTATCAGTTCTTCCGATGTTCTCTTGCGCTCCTCACCAGACAATCGTGTATATCGTTGGCGTTTTTCCTCTAGTTCCATTCCCATCTTCTCCAGTGTTTCCTTTTGGCTCTGCCAATCGGTGTAGAGCTGTCGTGCCTCGGGACACTTGAAGTCGTTCAGCGAATGATAGTCTGTAAAGTCATCTATAACGAAGGTGAAATCCTTCTTCTTCTCCACATCCTGTAGATCCAGTCCCAATCTGAATAGTGCCTGCGTAGCTTTTTGCACTGCCTCCTTGTCTGTTTGCGTGTCAACAATGCTATGTATCTGTGCGGCATTGCGTATAGTCTCAAAGTCATCCTCTCCGTATCTATAGTATTGTTTGGTTTCTGAAGGGATAAAAGTATATACACAAGCCATTCCTTCGGGTTGGTTGCGATCTGTGGCAAACCATCCCAGGTTGTTGACCTCATCAATCACCATCAGATAGTCGTTTGCTGCAGAGTTGAATGGCATGCCTAAGTTCTCAGCCATGAAGTAACGGTCTGTTTCACTATTATATCGAGTCACATAGATATCATATCCTCCCATGCCACTTGGATTATTATTGGCAAAATATATCGTAACGCCATCAGCCATCATAAAAGGATAGTTATTATCCCCTTCAGGCAACCCGTTGAGCATCATCGCCTTGCTCCAATCTCCCAACATTTTGTAGCACATGTATAGCTGCATCTTTCCATATCCATCCACATCGCTATAGTATATCTTGTCGCGCATCTCGGTGCGATATGCTGTGCCCTCTGCCGAGGTGTTAGCCCCCAGCATATGCTGTGTCATACCTACCTCGCCACACTCTTTTCCTATTCGATAGGCACTCATCAACTTCTCCTTTGCCACTACAACACTATCTACGAATATAACCTTCTCCACCCTTTTGTAGAACTTTAGTTCATGCTTTGCCCTCTCTGTCTTGCGCGTATATATCACAAACATCGAGTCCGTAGGATCCACCTTTTCGAGATACTCCTCATAGTGTGCAATTGCTTCGTTGTATTCACCATCGGTGAGAAAATAGTCACCTATATATCTATAGGCGTTCTCTACATCATGCTCAACAGCCTTTTTCAGGTAGGGCATCGCGGCTTCGTGCTCTCCCGTTTCGTTTAGGCACACACCATACCAATAGTTTAGGCTACCGCTCTTAGGATTGCTCTTGACCAGTTTGCCAAACACAGGCTTAGCCTTCTCATACTCTCCTTCAACAAACCATTTTCTAGCCTGCGTTTGACTCTGTCCCCACGCCATGCTTGTGATGCATAACATCCATATCGCAAGCATATATCTTTTTGTTCTGCTACACATAATCATTTACATCTAAAGGATAGGCGAAGTTACTCATTTTTATTGGAACAATCGGTAAAAAAGTATAGATTTTATACATTTTTCTATAGCTTCACTTCCCTATACATTAAAAATAAGTCGTACTTAATGGTTACGACAAGTGAAAAAGTTTTATATTTGCACACGCAATATAATATGGTAGAGACACACTTAACAACCACATATTTATGAATTGGACTAAACAAACGCTACTTATGGCAACAACCGTCATGGCAGGAGCCTTGTGCTCATGCACAGACAAACTCGAGCCCGGTTTCATCGGTAAGCACGAGATCAAGATTGAGAGTGGGCGCATGACTCCCGAAGCCCTTTGGGCTATGGGCCGCATCGGCGGCATGAGCGTATCGCCCGATAACAACACCATCGCTTATGGTGTATCGTACTACAGCGTACCCGAGAACAAGAGCCACCGCGTGCTCTACACCATGGACGCCAAAGGCAAGCACCAACGCATGCTCACCACCACCACCGCCAATGAGGGCGATGCAGTATGGATTAAGGGCGGCACCAAACTCGCCTTCCTGAGCAATGCTAGCGGCAGCAACCAACTTTGGGAGATGAACCCCGATGGTAGCGACCGTCGACAACTCACCAACACAGAGAAGGGTCTCGAAGGATTTGCCTTCTCGCCCGACGAGAGCAAGGTGCTCCTCGTGATGACCGTACAGAACGGCCCCAGCACTGTAGACAAGCACCCCGACCTACCCCTCACCACAGGACGTGTCATCAACGACCTCATGTACAAGCACTGGGATGAATGGGTAGACGAGATTCCCCACCCCTTCCTTGCCGACTTTGATGGCAACACAGTGACCAATCCGCACGACATCCTCGAAGGTGAACTCTACGAATCACCTATGCGTCCCTTCGGTGGCATGGAGCAGTTCGCATGGAGCCCCGATGGCAAGACCATCGCCTACACCTGCCGCAAGAAACGTGGTGCCGAGTATGCCAAGAGCACCGATAGTGATATCTATCTTTATAATATAGAGACAGGCGAGACGACCAACATCTGCAAACTCTCGGCAACCGACAAGAACATGGGTTACGACACCAACCCTCAGTTCTCACCCGACGGATCGATGATTGCTTGGCAGAGCATGGAGCGCGATGGCTATGAGAGTGACTGGAACCGCCTCTATGTGATGGACCTCGCTACGGGCGAGAAGCGCTTCGTGAGCCGTGCCTTCGACAGCAATGTAGATGAGTTTGTATGGATGCCCGATGGCCGTGGCTTCTACTTCTCAGGTGTGTGGCATGGCACCAGCATGATCTATAGCCTCGGACTCGACGGCACTCTCACCCAACTCACCAAAGGACAGTACGACTTTGGAGGCATCACCCTCATGGGCGACCAGATACTCTGCAAGCGTCACTCTATGGAGGAAGCCGACGAAATCTATGCCTTCCACCCTGCAAAGGGCGATAAGCTCACCCAACTCACCACCGAGAACAAGCACATCTACGACCAGATAGAGCGCGGCAAGGTAGAGCCACGTTGGGTGAAGACAACCGACAACAAGGATATGCTCGTATGGGTCATCTATCCCCCCCACTTCGACAAGAACAAGAAGTACCCCACCCTGCTCTTCTGCGAGGGTGGTCCGCAGACACCAGTAAGCCAGTTCTGGAGCTACCGCTGGAACTTCCAAATTATGGCCGCCAATGACTACATCATCGTAGCCCCCAACCGTCGTGGCCTTCCCGGTTTCGGTCTTGAGTGGAACGAGGCAATCAGCGGTGACTATGGTGGCCAGTGCATGAAGGACTACCTCACAGCTATTGATGACATGGCCAAGGAGCCCTATGTAGATGCCGACCGCCTCGGATGCGTAGGCGCCTCATTCGGTGGATTCTCGGTATACTGGCTTGCCGGCCATCACGAGAAGCGCTTCAAGGCCTTCATCGCTCACTCGGGCATCTTCAACCTCGAGCAGCAGTACCTCGAGACCGAGGAGATGTGGTTTGCCAACTGGGACCTCGGTGGTGCCTATTGGGAAAAGAACAAGATGACCGAGCACACCTTCAGCAACTCGCCTCACCTCTTCGTAGACAAGTGGGACACTCCCATCCTCTGCATC
>JAZKZX010000069.1:0-7375 GCA_045612925.1 Bacteroidaceae bacterium | reverse complement strand
TGGGCAAGGCCGTGGAGCGCAACAACCCCGACCGCCTCTATGCCACCCTCAGCGATGCTGCACGCGACTTCGACAGCATCTGCGCTACGAAGCACTGCCCCAAGGTAGGCATCGTGGGCGAGATACTGCTCAAGTTTCACCCCTATGCCCAGCGCGGAGTCACCGACTGGCTCGTAGGACGCGGCATCGAGGTGTTACCCCCGCTGATGACCGAGTTCTTCCTCGAGACCTTCGTCAACAAGGAGGCACGCCGCGAAGCCCTCATCGACACCTCCACGATCACCCCCACGCTCTATCGTTGGGCCTACAGCTACATCCGCCGACAGATGCACTGCACCGACAGGCTCTGTGCCTCCTTCCGCTACTACCAGCCCTTCCACGACATCTTCGACATAGCCCGCGAAGCCAGCCACGTCATCAACCTCAACGCCCAGTTTGGCGAGGGGTGGCTGCTCCCCGCCGAGGTCATCAGTGCCGTACGGAGTGGTGCTACCCACGTGGTGAGCCTGCAGCCCTTCGGATGCATCGCCAACCACATCGTGTGCCGAGGCATAGAGAACAAGCTCAAGCGCTACCTGCCCGAACTCAACCTCCTCTCGCTCGACTTTGACAGCAACGTCAGCGAGGTCAACGTAGTGAACCGCCTACTCCTCTTTGTCGAAGACCTGGAGACATCTTGACCGCTGCCCCATAGCCCATACACGATACACGCCGCAGAGCACACGAGGTGCTTTGCGGCGTGTTGGCTTTAGATGATGCTGGAGATGCAGAGTTACTGTCGTATATCCTCAATATTCACCAACTTGTTAGCGATAGCATAGATGATAAGTCCTGCAATGGTGTGTATCTGTAATTTTTGGGAGATGTTACGACGATGCGTAGTAACTGTATGTACCGATATGTTGAGGGCGTCGGCAATTTCTTTGTTGCTTAGGCCTTTAGTTATACCTATAAGAATGTCTTTCTCGCGGTCACTTAATAAATCAGTCTTGTCTTTTTCTGTTGTTTCGTCAATAGGTTCATCCGTATAGAGAACTGTTTCGTTCTTTTCCAATTGCTGTTCAATAAGTTTAACTGCAGGCACGAAGAGTTTATCTTCAATCATACAATGCGAAGTAAGGTCTTGTTCGCAAAGAATGATTTCGAGCAACACAGCATTAAGTAAGTAATTGTTTTTTTCTGGATAGTAACGGATAATAATGTCTTTCAGTTCCTTGAGCTTATCGCTAATTGGAGCGTGTTTTCCAGCAAAAGCTGCAATGGTGTAGTCACGGCTGAGAAAACCTTGCGACAGTTGTTCTACATAGGTGAACACCACATCGTTTTCATACTCCATATGTTTGCGTACTTCGGCTACATACTCATCGTAGAAACGGACGATAAGCATGGCGATATCGTTGCTTCCCGAACAGTCAATGGATTCAATGAGTTTACGGCGTAGATTGGGTAAGTTGAAATCAAGGAAATATTCGTGGGCTTGCTTCAAGTACCCGATGAGTGAAGGCAGAGAGATATCTTCATAGTTATAGTTCTTATCCGACACGAAGTTGGCTACTTCAAGAAAGGTTGCCTCGTCTACATTATGCATCTGGCATACCTCATGCACAGATTTGTCTCCAAACCCTAATGATATGCCAAAGCGCCCCATCACAAGTATGAGCGCACTGTTACCCTTTACCAAGTCGCGCATTTTGTCGCAAGACTTGTATTCATTATTGTTAATCATCATCTAATATTATCGTGGTGCAAAATTACTTGCTTATTTACACATGGGCAATACCCAAAAATCAGTAATTAAAGGAGGGATACAAGTGTTAAAATACTTAAAAAAGAGTATTGTACCCTTGTAGGTTTCACCCTACCTTTGCACTCGTTAAAAAATGCATAATGACAATATGAAAAGGCTTATATTTAATTTATTGCTTGCGGCAATGACAAGCATGGCGGTAGCTCAGGAACGCCCCTCCCGACTAACATTGGGTGGCTATGGCGAAGCAGTGATGACGCGCAACTTCTATTCGGACAAATATATGCGTTACACCGATGCGGCAAACTATAAGGATGCTGCCAGCCACGGGCGTGCCGACCTTCCTCATGTGGTATTCTTCGTAGGATATGACTTCGGAAAGGGATGGACAATGAGTTCTGAAATCGAGTTTGAACATGGTGGTACAGAGAGTGCCATGGAGATAGAAGAGGAAGAGGGGGGCGAATACGAATCAGAAGTAGAACGCGGAGGCGAGGTCGCCTTGGAGCAGTTTTGGATTCAGAAGTCGTGGTCACGTGCGATTAACTTGCGTATGGGACACATCATCGTGCCTATAGGTGCTACGAATCAGCATCACCTACCCACAGAGTTCTTCACAGTATACCGCCCCGAAGGCGAGAATACCATTATGCCTTGTACTTGGCACGAGACGGGCGTGAGCCTGTGGGGGCGTACCACGCATTGGCGCTACGAAGCGCAGGTGCTGGCGGGCTTGGACTCTGACCGCTTCGGCCGACAAGGTTGGATTCATGATGGCGCTGGAAGTCCTTATGAGTTCAAGATAGCCAACAACTATGCTGTAGCGCTACGTATCGACAACTATTCGTTCTCTGGCTTGCGCATGGCTGTGAGCGGCTATGCTGGCAATACCTTCAAGAATACATTGAGTGCTACGGATGCCGAACGATACAAGGATGCGAAAGGCACAGTACTTATCGGTGCTTTCGACTTTACCTATAACAAATACAACTGGGTGGCACGCGGCAACTTTGACTATGGGCACCTGAACGATTCGGAACTGATTACACGCTACAACAAAACCATGCGCAACGACTCTCCTTCGCCCAAGCAAGATGTGGCTTCTGATGCCATAGCCTATGGCATAGAGGTTGGTTACGATGTGTTCTCACAGATAGAGAAGATGCGCGGAGATAATCAGAGACTCTATCTCTTTAGTCGCTATGAGGGGTATGACTCGATGTTCAAGACCTCTGCCAATGTGATGGACTACGCTTGGTGTGGTTGCCAGCGCATAGCAGCAGGTTTCAACTATTACCCTATGAGCGAGATTGTCATCAAGGCAGAGTATAGCCACCGCTTCATGGCCAAGGGATATAACGATGAACCTTCGGTGTCGGTAGGCGTGGCTTATTCGGGATTCTTTAGATAATAAGATAATAACATAATACAAACATCAATGAAAAAGACTATCAAGACACCTCTTGCCGTGCTTGCTTGCATGGCAATGACTGTAGGCTTCACCGCTTGCGAACCTGAAAACGTGGAGACTGTTGACAACGCAAAAGAGAAGTTGTTCCAATCCATCACCAGCGATTATGTTGACTACACCATCGTGCCTACCTACAAAGGTATGGCCGACAATGCCATCCTGCTGGCCGATGCTTGCGTAGACATCCAAGAAGCACATGCCGATGGTACACTGACACAAGCCATGATTGCCGAGGCTGGGAATTATTGGATGCTGAGCCGCGACTATTGGGAAAAGAGCGAGGCATTTCTCTATGGTGCCGCTGCCGACTACAACATCGACCCGCACATAGATTCATGGCCACTCGACAAGAATGCCATGAGTACCCTGCTCACCAACCTCAAGGGTGGTCAGGCTTGGGACATCAGCAACTTGGGCTTCGGTTTGCTCGGTTTCCATGCGGTAGAATATATGCTTTATGAGTTGAGTGCCGATGGTCAGACCTCATCGACACACAGCACCCAATATACGGCCGAGGAGTTAGTATATCTCGTAGGGGTAGCTGAGGACCTGCGCAACCAGTGTGTATACCTCGAAGCCTCATGGGCTGGTATTGATGCTATCACAGAGGAGAAGCAGCAGATACTCGCTGATGCCGAGTTGGAGCCTGCCATGAACTACGGTGCCAACATGAAGCGTGCCGGTCAGGCTGGTAGTACCTATATCACCTATCAAGAGGCGGTGGAGGACCTCGTGCAAGGCTGTGTGACCATTGCCGATGAGGTGGCCAACACCAAGATGGGTATGCCCAACAGCGGTAGCGACCGCAACTATATCGAGTCGCCCTATGCGCTCAACTCCATCGTCGACTTTGTGGGCAATATCATCAGCATCGAACACGCCTATGCTGGCAGCCGTAAGGGTGGCGCATCGCTCAGCGACTTCATCAAACGTGTGGATGCTGACCTTGATGAGCGTGTATTGGCACAGATCAATGTTGCCAAGACTGCTATTGGTGCAATTCCCGAACCTTTTTACTTTACTGCACAGAGTGTTGCTACAGACAATGCCATCGATGCTGTAAATGCGTTGGAGGCCCTCTTGAGTACAGAGGTGATGAATGCTTTGAATAAGGAAATCAACAAATAACTCATCTATGAAATATAATAAACTCCCTATCATCCTTGCACTTGGTGTAGCCTTCACGGCTTGTGAACCAGAGAATATTACTGGTGGAGGCGAAATCCCTGTCACCCCACAAGAGTTCCCCGAATGGTACTATGCTGGCGGACAATTGGGTACCACCACACTCGCGACCTACAATGCCTTTGAACAACCGACCCAGTCAGTATTGAGTTCGGGTATGTATGCCTCATTCAAGAATGGTGAAACACTCTTTGAAGACCCCTTCAATACCCAGCACAGCGGATTGCGCTCAGGCCTCGGCCCTGTCTACATCCGTACCTCTTGCGTACATTGTCACCCAGGCTATGGCCACGGCAAGCGCATCGAGGCAGGCGCGTTCAATACCAATGAGATCGGCAACGGATGCTTGCTCGTGGTATACAATACCGACGACGAGAGCTATGTGAGTTGGCTGTCGGGTATGCCCCAAAGCCACGCTGTTGCCCCTTTCAAGGCTCCTGTTGATGAGAGCCAGATTATGGTAGAGTGGAAAGACTATACAGACCTTTGGGGCAACCGTTTCCCCGATGGTGAGACCTACGAACTGCAATACCCCGAGGTAACCATGCCCAAGACCGCTATCTATGCCTACAACGAAGGCTCTGACGAGGTACGTGCCCTCATTGACGCACGCGAGTATGGTGTGAAGCTGGAGTCTACCATTGGTATCTACGGTACTGGACTACTCGATGCCATCACCGACGAAGACATCATCAACGAGTGGGCCAAGCAGGAGAAAGACGGCTTTATGACTAACGGACTCAATACCAATTATTTCGAAAACGGGCAGTGGAAAAACTTTTATAAGAATACCGCACAGGGTGGCGACGGCACTCCCTATGTGCGCCGCTACACCTATGCTATGAGTCGTGGTCCCCTGCAGGATGGTGCGGGTGCCAATGCTTTTTGGAACATCACCAATGTGACCCGCAGCGACCGCCGTTCACATTATCTCGACGCTGCAGGCACTTATGCCAAGACATCCTCGCAAGACCCCGAAGTGCAGGCTGCTTTCGAGGGTTATCTCAACAATATGCTTCTCACGAACGACTCGCTGCGCTTGACTCACCCTACATGGTTTGATGGCACGATGGAAGAGCGCATTTATGCCTACCTTACCGAAAAGAATCTTCCTGTAGAGGCTACCGATAAGGAGTACACCGACCTCATGGTATGGCATCGCGGACTCGCCGTACCTGCTGTACGCAGCGTCAATGACGAAAAGGTGAAACGCGGTAAGGAACTCTTTGAGGAAATTGGTTGTGCCTACTGTCATCGCCCCTCATGGAAAACCGGCAAGGATGAGGTGCGTGACCCTGCTCGTTTTTTCGAAGGTGACGAACTGCCCACATATCCCGAGCAGACCATTTGGCCTTATACCGATATGGTGCAACACAAACTACATATGGTCAATGATATTCGTACGGGATGGTGCCGCACCACACCACTTTGGGGACGTGGCTTGCATCAGAAGGTGACAGGCTCGCCCACTGCCGACCGCCTACACGATTGCCGTGCACGCACCACACTTGAAGCCATCATGTGGCATGGAGTGAGCGAACAGAGCGATGCTTACCAGACGGTGGTCAGCTTTCGTGAGCTGAGCAAGGAGGAACGCGATGCCGTCATCAAGTTCCTTGATGCAATCTAACAAATATCACAACAAAAAATATTCTACTAACAAATGCCGTCCATATATTTGCTAATGCATTTATAGGATGGCATTCCCTTTTAGGAACTACAGAAAATGATAATATCCACTCATTCCCTTCTTAAGAATCTTTCCTTCTGTACATTGACCGTGATAGTGATCATCCTTATGGTGGCTACCATTGTAGAAAAGCTGTATGGGACACACTTCGTCACCGAAGCCATATACACTTCATGGTGGATGATAGCGCTCTGGGCAGTGTTGGCCGTAAGCAGTGTATTCTATGTAGTACGCTGGCGCATGTGGCGGCAGGTGTGTACTTTCGGACTGCATATGGCTCTGCTACTCATCTTGGCAGGAGCACTTACCACCCACCTCATCGGGGTGCAGGGGCGCGTACACTTGCGCCAATGGATGCCTCCTGTCAAGACCTATTATGTAAGCGATGGTAGTGAGTGTACACTCCCTTTTCGTATTGCACTTGACAACTTCGAGGTAGAGTACTACCCCGATAGTGATGCTCCCAAGGACTATATCAGCCACCTCACCATTATTGATTGTGAAGGTGTTAAAACTATGGGCACCATCTCGATGAATAAGATACTAAAGTACAAAGGATACCGTTTCTATCAGACAAGTTACGATGAGGATCATCGCGGTAGTCTGCTCTCCATCAGTCACGACCCTTATGGCATTGGGCTTACCTACGCAGGCTACATACTCTTGCTCTTATCCATGATAGGTTTCTTTTTCCAGCGCAGGAGTGGCTTTCGCCACATGCTGCAAAGCAGCACGATGGCTGCACGCATAGCCATGATTATCGGTAGCCTATGCGGAGCGGTGTTGGCTACGGTGATGGTATTGAGTTATACCCACGGCGACGAACCTCTGATACCTGTGCTACGCTCGCCATTGCTGGGTATACACGTTGCTGTTATCATGATAGCCTATGTACTATTGGCATGTACAGCTATCTGTGGCATTGTTGCCGAAGTGCAGCATCACCGTAAAAGTGATTATAACCATACCATTGAACAACTGCACATCGCAGGACGGCTCATGCTCTATCCAGCCCTATTCCTTCTCACAGCAGGCATCTTTATTGGTGCCGTGTGGGCAAATGTGTCATGGGGCAGGTATTGGGGCTGGGACCCTAAAGAGGTGTGGGCACTCATCACCATGCTTGTGTATGCCGTACCTATCCACAGCCGTTCCATGAAGCGTTTTGCTTGTCCTATAATCTTCCACCGCTACTGTATAGCAGCCTTCCTCTGCGTGCTTATAACCTACTTCGGGGTGAACCTTTTGCTGGGTGGCATGCATAGCTATGCGTAGCATTTTT
>JAZKZX010000068.1:0-16599 GCA_045612925.1 Bacteroidaceae bacterium | reverse complement strand
CGCACCGAGAGGGTGCCCTGGTCACTCTTGCTGTAGAGCACGGCCTGAATATTGGCACGCTCGCCCTTCCATGCACGGAGGGTAGCCTCGGTCTGCTGCTCATGGGTGGGTGCCTCGTGCAGCTTGTAGTGCACGTCGCGTGAGCCCCATGTGGCGATGAGCCCGTCGGGCAGGGCGTTCCACTTCGCCGCATCGGGCGTGGTGCCCACGCGGGGCTCGGCATACTCGTCGATGGGGTATTCGCTGAGCTCATCACCGCTGGCAACGCCCGAGATCTCCAGGGTGACATCGATGATAGAGGCCCCGTCGCTGATATAGTTGGCATACGATGCTCCCGTAGGGTCGATGCAGTTCCACATCACGGCAAAGCGCATGCGGTAGAGGTCGCCCACCTCGAGGCCTTCGGGCACGCGGAACGAGCCGGGAGCCAGCACATCGCCCTTCACATTGAGGCCAGCGCTGTTCCAGCCCGAGTTGCCGTTGCCATCCCTGCTGTAGAGCGACCAGCACATGAGTTCGTTGCCCTCGCCCTTGATGTAGGGGCCTTCGCCAGTGAGGTTCACATCAAACTGCTTGTTGTCATTCCAGTCCACATACACATAGCCATGCATCCATGAGCCGTTGATGGTGATGAGCGGAGTGATGGTCTCGCCACTCTTCACCTCGAACACCACGCCCTTCTTGGTCAAGTCAAAGTAGGCTTGGCAGCCAGGAGCCGAGGCGATACCGTCATACACCTGCTGGTCGCCACGCACATTGCTCACACCCACCATGATGGGGTAGTGGGTGTTGTGTGTCACCGTGACATCCTCGCCATGTGCTACGGCGTAGTCGGCCCTCTGTGCCCAGGCCACATTGCACGCCAGTGCTACGAGAGCACATAGGGTGCTTTTCAGTAAGTTATGTGTGATCATATAACTTTATATTTTGTGTTTGTTTGATAATCTCTTGTCGTATTTCAGCACTTTAGGTGCATACTGGCAACAAAGATAGCAAGCCGCCACCAAAAAGTCAATTTTTTGAGAGCTCTTTTTCTTTGGAGTGAAGGAGTAGAGGAGTAAAGGAGTGAAGACGATAGTTCGTCCACGGATTATTTGGGGAGTAAAGGAGTTTTCGCTCCGCTCTGGAGTGAAGACGATAGTCTGTCCGCGGATTACGAATCTCATAGTCTAAAGTATTAACTGTGTTGATACCGCGATGCTCGGCATAGATTAAGCGAGCTTATCTCTGCACTCGCGTAATTGCGGTATTGTCTTTACTCCTATACTCCTTCACTCCTTTACTCCCCCAAAGAACTCTCCTAAACTCCTCATACCCCCCCCAAAAAAAAACTCCTTCACTCCCCAAAAACAAAAAAGTGCCCGTCTCACGACGAGCACTTTTCCCTATTAATCATTTAAAAATCTCATGAATAAAAAGTTGTTTCTTTATTTACTAACGCTTAGCGTTCTCAATCCTCTTCTGTAGCCCATAGGTTTCCCCATGTGCCGCGGCGGCGGTTGCTCATCAGGGCATCGTCGTCGGTGGGCGTGTCAGATACAAGGACCGATGCGGCAAGCATGGTTACCATCTCAATCTCTACAATCTCCATAGCAGGAGCGATATATATTTTCTTGTTCATAATTCTAAGGGGAGCCTTACTTAATCACTATTTTCTTACCATTCACAATATACATTCCCTTTGTGGGGTTGAGCACGCGGCGACCTTGGAGGTCGTAGATGACTGTGGGCTGCTGGCCATCGGCTACAGACTCTATGCCTGTCTCGATGTCGCCCTCATTGCCCTCCTCGCCTGCGAAGCGGATGCGCATTGCATTGACAGGTGTCTCTGTGGCAGGGATGTTGAGGTAGGCCTTGTTGTTGTATATCTTGAGCACAGGGTTGGTTTCGTATGATCTCTTATAGAAACCTGCAACCCCTTCGTTCACGGTGAGTACATAGTTGGTAGAACCATCCTGAGGCTCTGTTATCTCTTTATATGTCTCACGGCCTGCATATCCACGCATCATGTTGCCATTGACAAATTTACCATTTGTTTCAGCTTGCTCAAAGGTGTAATTATCAGCTTCTGCACGGAGCACTACGCCTGTGTGGGCGGGGATGATGTCCTCAACCTCTGTCATCTTGATAACACCTTCACCATTCTCCATGGCAGGCTCCTCGATGGCAGCATAGGCCTTCACGCCATCAGGTATCACTACGGGGTCGTTGGCATAGAATGTACCTATCTTATGCTCGTTGATAGAGGTGCTTACAGATGCAGGTTCTACAGCTGCAATAGGCTTGAACGGAACTTCATTGAAATTGTATGTTCCATTACTTGCCCAGTCGAGTGAGAAGCGTACGAAGCGCATGGTGTAGCCACCATACAAACCATTCTCCTCATAGTATACACCGAGTGTGCCATCGGGGAGCACTACGGTAGCGCTGTATGCAGAGCCTCTGGGGCAGATGGTCTTGGGAGTACCGAATGTAGCACCTTCGTCGGTAGAGAGTGCAATACTTACATTCTCACGGCTGCCGCTATTGGGCAGGGTTTGGAAAGCAATATCGCCGAAGTTACCTTCCTTAGTAGAGCACCATACCATGTACTCACCATCGCAAGGGTTACCCGAGATACCCGAGGTGAAGCGTGTCTGTGAGGGGTTGTGCCATGTAGCACCATTATCAGAGGTCACATTATGATAGTTGTATCCACTTGCACGCACGCTGATGGCAAGGTCGCCATTGTTGCGCTCCAGAGTCTTGGGCTCGTCGGCTGCAGATGTACCGCTTGTGCCGCTCACATACCAGCTTTCACCACCATCCTTACTCATGAAGAGGTAGAAGTGCTGGCTGTTGTCGGCCTCGCGGTTTACGAAGCTTGATACGAGTGTACCGTCGCGCTTCTGCAGTGCAGCACCTGAGCCTGAGAATCCGCTCTTCCATGTCTTGGTCTTCTCGTTGTCGCAAGCAGCACCAAACAAGGTGGCAGTATGGTCAACGGGAGTGCTCCATGTCTCACCGCCATCCTCACTGATGATAGTCTTCCAGAGGGGAGGTTGTTCTGCTGTGCCATAGAAGAATCCATGTCCATAAGTACCACAGCTGGTCATGATACCAATAATGTTGCCCGTATTGCGGTCGGTCACGATAGAGGCATCACCATGGCCGTAGTTGCCACCAGTAGTTTCGGTACCCGCTACGGTCAGAGGATCGCTCCATGTCTTACCGAGGTCGTCAGAGTACTGTGCTACGAGATAGCAGTGTGAGGGAAGGTCGGCGTTGTGATTCTTACGGTCATCGGTGAGTACCACGAGGCGTCCATCCTTGGTGGCAGTGATAGCAGGGATACGATAGTAGAGCGAGCCCTTGTCCATAGGCATCAGCACCGCACCCTCAGAGAGGAAGATGGTGACGCTATGTGAGGGGTTGCCAAAATCCTCAGTCACTTCGTTGCCGTCTACAGTGTATGATGTGATGTTTACATCCACGAGGTTACCCTCCTTGGCATTTTCAGCGATGTCGTAGGTAATCCACAGATAGTGGTCGCCCATCTCCAAGGTCTTGTTGCCTGTGATGGTGAAGTTTCCTTCAGCATCAAGCACTACGGGGGTGCCAAACAGCTCGCCATTCTCGTCGCGCCAGGGCATCTTCTGCGCGGGGTCAATCCACAGCTCGCGGTTGTTGGTAGCGAAGTAGGCTCTTACATTGGTGACATCGTTCTTATTGTCACCCACAAAAGCACCCTTCACGCCTTGGAAGTCAACATTACCAACAAGTCCACCCACGCGAAGTGTAGCGCGCACGATAGGCTGATGTGTATTACCGATACCAGTAGTCACCTTACCCTGCTCCACCTTGGTGAATGTCACCCTGGCATCAGCTTGGCTGGCGTCTACTTGGTTGAATCTCCAGAGTGAGGCATTGCCTTCAGCTGCGCCATAGCGTACGATGACCTTATTGTCATTCTGGGCATGCAGAACTTCGCCTGCATCATCTCCAATAGTAAAGAAGCCGTGAGCCTCGGTGATATTGTAGATGTAGTTGGCATCATCCACCACGCTGAATTGAGTGCTATTACCCGTACCATTGCCTGCGGTGCCGAAGTACTTACCGTTGAAGTTCTTGATAGCAATCTTGTCGCCTTCTTTCCAGAAGCTCCAGAGGTAGTTGACATCGTATTTCTTGTCTCCAAAGCGCAACTTGCCGTTTTGTGTTTGGTCAGAATAGATGACCTTGCCTGCGCAATAGTCTTTTGTAGAAGCGCTGGTGATGTAGTACCAATACTGCTTCTCATTGGTACTAATCTTCGGGGCCTCTACAACATCCTTCTTGATGGTTACCACAAAGTCTGTCATTACCACACCATTGTCGTTGGTACCCTTGAGGGTAAGTACGAGGTTGCTGGCTATCTGGTCCTTGGCACTGATGGTTCTCGGTGTCTTTGATGTGATGTAGGCTGTGCCATCATCCATGGTCAGTTCGATACCTGTGTCATGGTTGTTGTTGGCAAAGGTGAAGCTATACTCGCTGATAACATATCCTGCAGGTACGGTGATGGTGTAGGTCGATTGGTTGGCCTGGCCAGTCATCAGCTCCAGATTGTTATTCGCCCAACGCATGTTATAGATGTCGCAGGTAATCAGCAATTGAGAACCCTCTTCGTCGTTGCTCTTCCAAACATTGTTCCAATTTTGGTTGAGGGCCGCATCTCTGTAGAGGTTACCATTGGTCTTATCTATGATATAGGTTTTGTCTGTAGGCAACTGGATGGTAATTGTTCTATCTTCAGAGCCTGCAGGGAGTACCAAGTAGGCTTGTCCGCCAGCGATAGCGTCCACGGTGCACTTTTGGAATGTGGTGACTTCCCCTGCGGTTTGCATGGTGTAGGCGACACCCTCGATGGTGCTTACGGTGACGCTCTCCGAAGAGCCAATGAGGTCATTGTCTTCGAGTGGCTCAACATCTTCAGCCTCGGTGAGTACGCAGATGGCTTCAGCCTCGCCTTTAAGTATTACTCCCGTGTTGGCGGGGATAGTACCGATGATTCTTTTCAATGCGAGTTCTGTCTTGTCATCGTTCAGCTTGCCGCTATAGGCTGCAATGCTTGTGGTTACAGGTACCGAGGTGTACAAGGCGCTATAGCCCGCAGCATCGGTAGTGATGGTGTATGAGGTGGCGAAGAATAACAGGTTGGCACCTTTATGTGTGCTTCCTGCTGATTTTGTCCAAAGAGTAGCATCCCTCTCTTCCTCATTGCTGGAATTTGCGCTAAAGAATTTTGAATTGTCTACAGAAGAGAAACCATATCCATCGCCAATACATGCTACCCATTGGAAGTCTGCACCTTCAGCAATCAAAGTCACATTGTCTTTTCCCAAGAACTTATCTGCTGCTCTATTCTTGATTTTGAAGGCGATTTTACCATCGGCACGCAGCGAGGGATAGATAGCCCATTGCCATTTCCTGATATTACCAGCAGTGGGCAGGTAACTGTAGGGAGCATTTTTTGTATGGTCGGACATTGTTACCACATTACCTCCATTGGTATAGAAATAGCATGTACCAGAGCTCATGCGCTGTGTCTTGATGAATGTCCAGTCCTCCTCACCGGGTTTAGAGATGGGGAAGGGAAGGCCGGTAAACTCAATCTTGGCTGTGAACTGATTGCCATTCCAAGTCTTATCGGTGAGCGTATACTCCACGCCAGTGAAGGTGGGCTCGGAGATACCTACATAGCCGCTGTATGTGCCTGTATATACATTGCCTACGGCATCGGTGAGGGTGTAGGTGTTTTCGCCGATGGCGGTATAAATAGTATTGCCTGTACCGTTGTGGGTAGAGGTCCAAGTACCAGCAAATTGGTCGGCATCACTCGAGGAATTGGTTGAAAGGTATGCTCCATTGTGCTTGAAGCTATTGCCACTTTCCAGCGTAAATTCAGTTGCCGTTTCCTCCACTGTAACTACGCCTTGTCTGTGTTGACTGGTTGTTGATGTAGTATAAAGATACTTTCCAGTGCCTACATGTTTAATCTTGAAGGTGAGACCATTCTCGCCAAGTGTCGGGTAGATAGCCCACACATAGTTAGCTATCGTGTTAGCATCAGGGGCGGTTGTTGTAGCCTTTACGTCAGTGCCTGAAACATAGTATTTAAATCCCTTATTAAAGGGGCTGATAAAGACCTTTTCCTCGTTGGCTTCTGTTGATACAGGGAAGACAAAGTTGGTATTTGTTATGGGATCGGGGAAACAGATGTCGTTACCAGAGTGAGCTCCGCTATATACGCCCAAGAAGACATCCGTGTTATTTTCACCATTCATAGAAGGGTGAAGTGCTGTTCCGCTACTATTGGTGTAAGAGAAATGGTAATTACTGCCTGTCCTTACATCGTAAGTGAATGCGGTACCTGTACTCGTCAATGTCACCGGTTTTGTGTTTCCTTGTACATCATTAGAATTTCCCGAAGCATCAGATTTTGCAGTTACATAAGTCTCCTTAGCTATGCTCTTAATCTTGAATGTAAATGTTCCGTTAGTCAACTCGGGATAGATAGCCCACAGCCATTCATTGGCATTACTTGCCTGAACTTGCGATGTCTGCGCCTTTACATAATCTACATCGTTCTCGGTTACTGCATGCCACTTTCTTGAGTTGGAGTTTGACCATGATGCGCCATTAGCAATCATCGTAGGGTTGGTCACCTCTGCGCTTGACACGGGGAAGGGGAAGGTTGCATCGGCTGTGAACTTTGTTCCATCCAGTTTCTTGTTGGCAAGTGTCACGCCATCGCTCATAGGTTCGAGGCTTGCGCCTGTGCCTGTAAATTGCAACCCCGACTGGCTATCTGTAAGTGTATACTCAATGGGGGCTACGGCTTCGATACGATACAGATTGGTGTAGGTAGGATCCCAAGCCTTAGAATTGCCATACAAATCAAAAGAGGGAGTCGCCTTTTTGATAACCAATGTTCCATCCGAGGTTCCATTGCTACGCTTTCCGTTGAAATAGAATGTACCCTTAGCCGTTTCATTGGCCTGTGTCATTTGCCAGTTACAATAGGTGGCATTATAATCAGCCAACACACCGCTATTGTTGTTATAACCACCACTGCTTCCCTTCCAAATCATGTAGAGCCTCTTGGCCTCGTTGTAGAAGGTGTATGTGCCATCGCTTTGCATTGTTGCCCTGAACTGCGCGGCTTCGCCAAGTGCTGAAGCAGGTTCACTGCTTATATCCAGTTGGTTAGATTCGTTGATGTACAAGGTAAAGGTTGTGGTACCATCCTGCTGTACATTCGTAAAAGTCACGATAGGTCCATCGGTGCTTGTCTGCGCCCACGCCACATTGCATACCAGTGCCATGAGGAGGCACAGGGTGCTTTTTAGTAATGCTTGTCTTTTCATTGTATAAGTGTTATATTGGTTTTAGTTGTTTGCGTTGTACGAACTAATAAAAACATGCGCCATCGCGAGGCACGGCAGTGTGCCCTACGATAGCGCATAGGTTAGCAGTATACGAAGCCTCCGTTTTTAGGGGGGGGGGGTATTGCATGCTTTTGATTATCAGTCTATTAGGTATCTTGGTTTAGCTTCCTCCTCCTCGCGTGCTCTCATGAGCGTTCCTCATCGGCTACAAAGGTACGAATAAACGAGCAAAAAGTCAAATTTATTTGCACTTTTTTCAGCGAGTGCAAGTACCTAAACGACGCCAGTCGTAAAGGTACGAAAAAACGAGCAAAAAGTCAAATTTTTTGAGAAGATTTTATTTTTCAGGAAAAGACAAAATGACGATGACAAATGACAATGACAATTAATTTGCTCTCTCCCGATAATGGCAGAAATAATGTGGTATAAAAATTCATATCTATATATAAGTTATATTATAATATAACTAATATAGAGATATGCCCTATAATAATAGTGCACACTCGGCAACACAGCAGCGCAAGGTATCTGTCATTGTCATCTGTCATCGCCTCGTGGCGCACACGCATAATGCGCGTATCTCCCGAGCCAGTGAGTTACGCACGGGATTTCAGCCAACGCGCCAGCCGAAGTGGGCGATAAGGAAAATAGTACAGGCATCCCCGATGCCTCTTTGAGGCTTTTCTGCGCGGCAGCGCACGGAAATGCCGAAAAAATGTAATGTCTTGACATATAGAGGTTTGCAAAAAGAACTTTGCAGAACTTTGCAGAACTTTGCAGAACTTTGCAGTAAGTCGGAATGCCAAATGTAAGTGTCGTATCTTTGCAGTGTAGAAGTGAAACAGAAGCAAGAGGGGAGCCTCTCCCCCGCCTCTCCCGAAGGAGAGGAGCCTGCAGACATCGCGCGACCTGCATCGCTCCCGACCCGAAGAGAGACAAAACCGAGGCAAGTGCGCACATTGAGATTATAAACTAAAACTATTAACCATTAAAAAAGTCCTCCCCGCGATGACTGAATCACCCCTCCTTGGGAGGGGCAGGGGGAGGCCGCTATTTATTATGGCTATTACCTACAAAGTTGCAAAATGCAAGAACCCTAACGGCATAGATGGTACCAACTACTTCGCTCCCCGTGCCGTGAAGACCACCGACTATGACTTTGACGACTTGGCGAACGACATCGCCTTTGCCACCACCTGTACCAAGGGTGACGCTTTGGCAGTGCTCGCCAGTATCAAACCCTTCATCGTGAAGGCGCTCCTCGCAGGCCGTCGCGTAGTGCTCAACGACCTCGGCTCGTTCGTCATGGGACTCACCGCCAAGTGCTTCCCCGAGGCTGCCTTGGAGAGCGAAGATTTCACCCCCTCGCAGATGATCAAGGGCTGGCATGTGAACTTCCGCCCCGAGCCCAAGCTCAAGAAGGAACTCGCCCAAGGTGTCAGCTACAAGCGTATCGCGAGCGATGCGGTGAAGTAAAGGGAAGCCCCACCCATGAAGCCCCACCCCTGAAGCCCCCGCAAGACTGCTAAAGCATACTCCTTTGTGCTGATAAACCAGCAGTCGTCGCAACCGACGCTCCTTTCGCGTCGGCCCCTGAAAGGGAGGGGGCTCGGGCTTCGCGGAAACCTTTTTTTTATTCATTTATTTTAAACACTCTAATACGGATTTTATGAAAAGTAATATGATAACCTCTGCAGCCCCCTCCCTCCAGGGAGGGGTGGGAGGGGCCTCCATTGACTGGGCCAAGTGGCTCAAAGTATTAATCGCCGTACTCACCGCCCTTGCGGGTGCTTTAGGTGTGGCGTCGTGCATGGGATAGGGAGCCTCCCCAACCCCTCCTAAAAGAGGGGCTCTAATGGTGAGTTGCATGAATTTTTAGGAGTAAAGGAGAATTTTTTGGGGAGTTCAGGAGTACAGGAGTATAGGAGAGTCTTTTGGAGTAAAGGAGTATAGGAGTAAAGACAATACCGCAATTACGCGAGAGCAGAGATAAGCTCGCTTAATCTATGCCGAGCTTCGCGGTATCAACAAAGTTAAATGTTCCTTTCGCTGACGGACTATCGTCTTCACTCCTAAGCGTAGCGAAAACTCCTAAACTCCTACACTCCCCAAATAATCCGCGGACAGACTATCGTCTTCACTCCAGAGCGTAGCGAAAACTCCTTTACTCCTAAACTCCCCAAAACACAAACCAACCTGATTTAATCGCCTCATCATTTGGCTATTTCGTTATTTTTCAGTACCTTTGCACCCAATGAGAAGTGTTCAAGACAAGAGAGCACGCGAAGAGTAGAAAGACAAACTAAGCAATTAATAGGCTGATAATCATAATTATGCAATGTCGATCCCTGAAAAATGGAGGCTTCGTATACTGCTAACCTATGCGCTATCGTAGGGCACACTGCCGTGCCTCGCGATGGCGTATGTTTTTCTCCCTTACTCCCTATAGCATGAACAACATTAACACTTATAAAACTTATACAATGAAACGACAAACATTACTAAAAAGCACCCTGTGCCTACTCATGGCACTGGTATGCAACGTGGCGTGGGCGCAGCCCAAAGCCTCTCCTGCCCCCGAGAATGGAGAGTGGGCAAAGGGTACCGTGTGGTATCAGATTAGAAATGGAAATGGTATCTACTTTAGAAGCGATGACTTGGATGACCAAAGTAGTCTGAAGCTGACTCAGAGTAAAGGAGATATTGACGCAGCGAGTCTCTGGTGTCTCACTGGCGATGATGAGAAGGGGTATACCTTCTACAACTACGCTAAGGGCGCAAATGCACCGTTGGGCATGCAGGGCTCTGGCTCTTCTGCAGTCGCAAAGTTCGTGGAGGATACAAATGGCTTTACCACTGCGTTTGATTTTACTAAATCAAAGAAGACTGGGGCAGATTATTGGTGTGTAAAGGAGCATGGCTCGGAAAGCAATTACTGGAATCCTCAGAACAACCCTGCGCGTCTGACCTATTGGAATAGTGACATGGCTGTGGAGGGCTGGAATTGGAGCGGTACTGGCGACAACGGCTCGGCACTTCTCTTTATCGAACCCGTTGACTTGAGCACATTCTCTACCGATGCCTATCCCCGTTGGTTCTCTGTGCAGTTCAAGACGGGTGGCAACTATCTTACCGATACGGGTAATGGGAATAAGCTCTTGACCTCTGGTGCCGCTGACAGCAACGAGGAGTACTGGATGTTTGAGGGCGATTGGTTTGGCTTCATCATGAAGAGTCGCAGTGGCAACTATATATATTGGGATAGTAGTGACAGTCGCTTCAAGACCACAAGCGTCAAGACCGATGCTACAACCATGACCTTCGTGACAGGAGCGACCACCGGCACATGGGAATTGCAGCGTACAGGTAGTACAAACACCATGAACCAGGTGAGTGATATCCAGGTCGGTCAGGAAATTGGTGAATGGACCAAGGGTAACGGCAACAACCCCTTCTCCCTGCATGAGGTGGATATCAGGACCTATGACCCTGTATTTAGCCAAGAAGATGGCGAGCCTGTGTGGTACATGATCCGCTTTGGTAAAGGCGAGGCACACTTGGCATCGAATGGTGCCAACGAGACCGCGGTCACAGCCTTTATGCGCGATGCGAAAACCCAATGGTGGAAGCTTGAAGGTACGGCCGAAAAGTTCCAGCTCGTAAGCAAGGATGGCCGCTACGCCACAATCAAGAGTGGCACAGCTACCAATGGTCAGACTGGCAATTTGCTCCACATGGTGGCAGATCCCGACGAGAAGGGATTTAGTCTGGTAAAGTCAACGCATACCGACTATCCCGAAGCCTATGAAATCGTATGGAACGGGTCTTCAGGAAATTCATTCAACCAATGGGGAGGCTCTGGAGCAGGTAAGTCTGTCGGTGTATATACTATCGGTGATGTGAACAACCCTCTCTACTTCTACCGTCCTGGCGCCGACTTCATCAGTCCCTTTGATATTGAGGGCACCACGACATACATTCCCACTAACCCCTTGACCCTGTGGTACAAGGATGCGGCAAGCAATATGAATGTGGGCGACCAATGGATGGAGTACTCGCTCCCCATCGGTAACGGTCAGTTCGGTGCCAGCATCTTCGGTGGTGTAGCTTTGGAGCAGGTGCAGTTCAATGAGAAGACCCTCTGGAGCGGCTCTAAGGACAACTATGCTACTGCTGAATATGGCGACTATGAGAACTTCGGTAGCCTCTACATCCAAGACATCAGCGGTGTGTTTGGCGAGGATAAGCCCGTGAAGGACTACTACCGCCAGCTCGACCTCTCTAACGCTACTGCCAGCGTGCACTACAAGAGCACCGATGGCGAGGTGACCTACACCCGCGAGTATATCGCCAGCGAGCCCGACCAGGTGGTGGCCATGCGCCTCAAGGCCGACAAGGCGGGGCAGATAAGCATCAAGGTGACCTTGGCTTCTGGTAAGCCTGGTATTGATGCACAGACTACCTATAGCGAGGGTACAGCCACCTTCGGCGGTAAGCTCGAGACCGTCACCTACAATGCCTTGGCCAAGGTGGTAAATACTGGCGGTACCATGACTACCGATGCCAAGGGCATCACCGTGACAGGGGCCGACGAGGTGCTCATCATCCTCGGTGGAGCTACCGACTATGACCCCAAGAATGCAGATTACGTATCAGGCACTGCCAATTTGCCTACTCTCGTTGCAGAGCGCGTGAATGCTGCTGCTGCCAAGTCATGGAGCACACTCTATGCTGCTCATGTAGAGGACTACAAGAACTTCTTCGACCGCTGCGACTTTGTGCTCGACGGCGCTGCCAACACCATGCCTACCGACGACTTGATCAAGCAGTATGCCAAGCGCTCAACCGGCATGGAGGACTATGCGCTCATGCTCGAACAGCTCTACTTTGCTTATGGCCGCTACCTCGAGATAGGTTCATCACGCGGTGTAGACCTCCCCAGCAACCTGCAGGGTATCTGGAACAACAGCTCTGAACCTGCTTGGAATGCCGACATCCACGCCAACATCAATGTGCAGATGAACTACTGGCCTGCCGAGCCCACCAACCTCAGCGAGCTACACATGCCCTTCCTTAATTATATTATTAACATGTCGGAGAGTGCCGAGTGGAAGGATATAGCTACAAATAAGGCTGGTCAAAGCCGTGGTTGGGCCTTCCTGACCGAGAACAACATCTTCGGTGGTACTGGTTCGTTCATGACGAGTGCCTATATCAACAACGCATGGTATGTAAGTCACTTGTGGCAACACTATCGCTACACCCTTGACAAGGAGTTCTTGCAGAGAGCCTTCCCTGCCATGTGGAGCGCAGCGATGTTCTGGATGGAACGCCTCAAATTGGCCGAGGATGGTACCTATGTATGTCCCAATGAATTCTCTCCCGAGCATGGACCTACCGAAGATGGCGTAGCTCATGCACAGCAGCTCGTATGGGAGCTCTTCAGCAACACACTCAGCGCCGTAGAGATACTTGGCCAAAAGGGTATCGACGCACTTGCTGCCGAGTACAAGGATGTTTATGCTACCGACCTTGAGACTTTGAAAGACCGCTTCGCGAATCTCGATACAGGTCTGGCTATTGAGACCTATACCCCCAATGGTGATACCGGAGCATGGGGTGAAGGTGCCATCGCTTATGGTTCAGACCTCCTCCGCGAGTGGAAGTACAGCAACTACTATGCTGGTGCTAACGGCCATCGCCACATGTCACACATGATGTGTCTCTATCCCTTCAATCAGCTGACCGCAGGTACTGACCTCTTCAATGCTGCCATCAACTCAATGAAGCTCCGTGGCGATGCTTCTACCGGTTGGTCAATGGGTTGGAAGATCAACCTCTGGGCACGCGCTCTCGATGGCGACCACTCACATGACATCCTCGAGCTGGCACTGCGCCACCACAGCGTAGGCGGCGGTGGTGTATACTACAACCTCTACGATGCACACACTCCCTTCCAGATTGACGGTAACTTCGGTGCTTGTGCCGGTATCGCCGAGATGCTCATGCAGAGCCACACCGAGGTCATCAACATCCTCCCTGCACTGCCCAGCGTATGGAAGAAGGGTAGCATCAAGGGACTCAAGGCGGTGGGTAACTTCACCGTAGACATCGAGTGGGAAGATGGCCAGGCACGCAAGGTGGTCATCACCAACAACAAGGGGCAGGACTGCTATGTCAAGTGTGACTACCTCGCACAAGCGACCATCACCGTAGCGGGTGTTCCCTACACCTTGGGAGAAGAGACTGAGCACGGTGGCCTCTCTTGCTACAAGATAGACTCAAACGAGGGCGCCGAGATCGTCATCGACCTGAGCAATGCCACTCAAAAAGACAAGAGCGCATTGGAAACCTTGATTGCCCAGACACAGGCCTTGGTAGATCAATGCTACGACTACTATGCGACAGAGGCTCCCCTGCAAGCTAATGAACCTACAAGTGCCTACTATGTATCAACCAATGCCGACCAAAACACTGGCGGTGGCAGCAAAGATGGAGCAGGTATTGCAGGTCTTGTAGATAACACGACTGACACCTACTTCCACTCACGCTGGAGTGGAACGGCTGTAACAGAACCGCATTACATTGAAGTTGATCTTGGTGAAGGAAAAAGTTTAACTTCTCTCAAGTTTAAGTATGTGGCTCATAATGCACCTGACCCCAAGAAGATTGTCGTTTCGGGAAGAAACTCCTCGGATGATGCATTCACAGAGATTGCGACAGTTGCAAAAGATGTCACTGCAGTGGGCAGTGAATACATGTCTCCTATTATCGACTCTCCCACAGCCTACAGATATCTGCGTTTTACTGTGACTGAGTCTGGACGAAGCGGTTATGGCAATAAGTTCGAAAATTACGACCTCTTCGCCATGAAGGAGTTTGACCTCATGCCCCGCTTAGAGGTACCTGTGACTACCTTCCCCGACTCAAAGCTCGTGCCTGCAGCTGCCACGGCAGCTACTGAGGCTATCGCAGTAGCCGAGGAGGCAGTAGAGGCCACCCAAACCGCAAGTGAATATAAGGCTTCACTCGCCGCCTTGCAAGCTAAGTACGACGAACTCAATGCTGCTATGCAGAGCGGTACCCTTCCCGTGCTCCTATCACTCGATGCCGACAAGCCCTTCGTATATAAGATTGGCATTGGGCGTACAGACTATACAGAATCTGTGCTGCAATTAGATTACAGTGGCTCACCACAAATGGTGGCTGTAGCCGACTATGATGCAACCAATATAGGCCAAGGTTGGTACTTCACCAAGGGGAGCGCTGATGGCAAGGTATTTATCCATCCCTACTTGGGAGGTGGCGATGTACTCGGAGCCAATAGTACAGCCGATGCTAAAGCGGCAGTATGGGCTGCACCTAAGGGCACTATGACTCATCAAGAGTGGACCATCCCCGTAAAAGATGAAAACAATGGTGTTTATAATATCAGACCTGCTGATAATAGCAACTATTTTAGTAACAACTCTGGTTATACTCAGAAAATGGGATTCTTTAACGATCCTAACGATGGTGGTTCTAAGTTTACTTTCGCCCGTGTAGATTTTGATGGAAATATCTGGAAGCACTGCTTGGAAGCATATAACACGACATTCTGTGAAGGTAAGGTTTATACCGAAGGTAATACCCTCGGTTATTACCAAGGTGCGACAGCCTACAACAACGCTCGTACGGCAGCCGTAGAGGCTCTTGCCAATGAAGAGGCTGATACCGAGGATTACAAGAACGCTTACACTGCATTGCGCAGTGCTAAGGAGGCTATCGTGTTCCTCGTTCCCCAAACGGGACAGTTCTATCGCTTCAAGGGTAAGGTTTCAGAGAAATACATGAATGCGACTACCGACAATGCCAAAATGAAGTTGTCAGACAATGCGAACGATGCTGGTAGTATCTTCTTCCTCTATGAAGGCTCTAAACTGCTGAGCTACAAACACGGAACCTTCATCAAGGAGACACACACTATCGGTGCTATAGGGGCAACGAATGGTAACGCCATCTCGTTCAACCCTTCAGAGCGTAACCATGCTGGTTACTTCACATTGAAAACAAATCATGGTAGTCCGTACATCTATGATGACAAGAACGATGACGAGGTGGACCGTAATAGCGATTACGCAGAAAACAACTGCGAATGGATAGTCGAAGAGGTAACCTCCCTCCCCGTCACCATCAGCAGCGTAGGCTATGCTACCCTCTATGCTCCCGTGGCACTCGAGATCCCTGAGGGTGTTAAGGTGTATACAGGTGAGCTCAATGATGACAATACACTTCTTAAGCTCACCCGACTGATGGGTACCATACCCGCAGGCACTGGCGTGCTGCTCTACGATGGCGTGGCTGCGTCATCAAAAACAGCTTCTACCCACGACTTTCGTATCGTGGTTGATCCTGAGACAGAGGTGGAAAGCTGTTTCGCAGGCGGCGCCGCTACCATAGCCAGAAGCGCTGCTACCAACCCCTACACCCTGCAATCCTACGACGGCGAAGGAAATTCACCTGTAGCCTTCAAGAGCTATACCGGCGATAATATTACCGGTTTCAAGGCCTACCTTGAACTGCCTGTGGGCAGCAATGCTTCCGCCCTGCGCATCAGCTTCGTAGATGAGGGTGACCTCGAAACTGGCGTAGAGTCTGTAGCCGATGGCCAGCAGCCTGCAGTCATCTACGATCTCCAAGGTCGCCGTGTATTGACTCCTACCAAGGGCATGTATATCGTGAATGGTAAAAAAATAGTGATTAAGTAAGGCCTCCCCCAACCCCCTTCCGAAGAGGGGGCTGGCAGGCTTCGATGAATAGTTAATAATAGTATAAAATTGGGGAGGGTCCCCTTAGTATTATGAATGACAAACAATATATCGCACCCAGCGTAGAACTGATAGAGTTAGAGAATATTTCGATGCTTGCGGCCAGCGCTACCGACATACCCGTAGTAGACGGTTCTGGCTCTGAAATCCTCAGCAACCGTCGTCGTGGCACCTGGGGTAACCTATGGGCAGAAGAGGATTAAGAACGCCAAGCGTTAGTAAATAAAGAAAACAACTTTTTTTTCATAAGATTATTTTAATGATTAATAGGAGAAAGTGCTCGTCGTGAGACGGGCACTTTTTTGTTTTTTTGGGGGGGGAGTGAAGGAGGTTTTTTTGGGGGAGTTTTTTTGGGGGGGAGTATTAGGAGTAAAGGAGTTTTC
>JAZKZX010000067.1:0-2947 GCA_045612925.1 Bacteroidaceae bacterium | reverse complement strand
GAAAGCATCAAGATTCGTGGCCGCTTCGACTACAATTCGCTGCAATCTCTCTCCACCGAAGCCCGCCAAAAGCTCACGAAGATTGACCCCGAAACCCTCGCTCAAGCAAGCCGTATCCCTGGTGTTTCGCCCAGCGATATTAATGTACTTTTAGTGCTTTTAGGTCGATAATGTTTCACGTGAAACAATTCAGAGATAAAAACAAAAACAGTTACACAATATGAACACCGAACTACTATTATCCAATTTGCGCAGTATCCCTGATTTTCCTATTCCTGGTATACTCTTCCGCGACGTGACTACCCTATTCAAGAGTGCCGAGTGCTTGAAAGAATT
Organism: Bacteroidaceae bacterium; assembly: GCA_045612925.1. Classification (GTDB taxonomy): domain Bacteria; phylum Bacteroidota; class Bacteroidia; order Bacteroidales; family Bacteroidaceae; genus UBA1189. Next base: position 2,611 of record JAZKZX010000067.1, on the reverse strand, counting down.
GGAGGATACACTCTATGAAATGTATAAGGATAAAGGCATCACCAAGGTTGTTGGCATCGAGTCACGCGGCTTTATTATGGGTGCAAGTTTGGCAATTCGTTTGGGTGCCGGCTTCGTGTTAGCTCGCAAACCGGGGAAACTTCCCGCTGAAACCATCCAGGAAAGTTACCAAAAAGAGTACGGAACTGATACTATCGAGATACACAAAGATGCCATTTCGGAGAACGATGTGGTGCTCCTCCACGACGATCTTTTAGCTACAGGAGGCACCATGCTTGCGGCTTATAACCTCGTACAGAAGTTTGCTCCAAAGGCTACCTTTATCAACTTTATCATTGAATTGGTAGACCTCAAGGGACGTGCCATCTTCCCCGAGGGAGTGGATGTGAGTTCGCTGCTTTGTCTCGAAGGAGAGTAATCCATAAGGCTTCTTGTCATAGCCTTTAAGGAGACATTTGCGAGATCTTTCGCTACGCTCAAGATGACAAATACAAAACCACAATAAGACCATGAAGTTTGCCCATTGTTTGCTATCTGCACTCCTCCTATTCCCTACCGCTAATCTCTCTGCACAGGACGATGGCGCGCGTGGGGTATACTTCTATAAGAAGACCTATACGCCTAGCGAACTGCCGCGTTTTGAGGAGGCAAAAGCGGAGCTCCCCTCCCCTATTTGGGACGAGAATCCCGAGTGGGTGGAACTCTATTGGAAAGCGTGGTCGATTGCCTTTTCTAATCTGCAAGCACCTCCTCCTGGATCTCCCCTTGTGGCCAACTGGATTGACGAGGGTTTGTCGCCACAGCTATTCCAATGGGACACACACTTCATGGCTATGTTTGGCCGCTATGCACACCATGTGTTCCCATTCATCGAGTCGCACGATAACTTCTATGCCCGCCAACACGAGGATGGCATGATATGCCGCGTCATCAATGAGGCCGATGGCGTGGACCATCATTGGGGCTTGGGCGACAACTACGCTCGCACCATCAATCCGCCCCTCTTCAGTTGGGCCGAGATGGAGTACTTCCGCTTCTCGGGCGACACGACACGCTTGGAGCAGATATTGCTTCCTATAGAGAAGTATGTTGCGTGGGTGGAGCAGCACCGCAGAGCCGAGGGCACGGAGCATGGGCTCTACTGGTCGAACGGACAAGCCAGCGGTATGGACAACACACCGCGCGACATGGGCCGCCCCTCACCCAATGGAGATATACACTCTTCAACGAGTCCGATGGGATGGGTAGATATGTCGTCGCAGATCAAGATGTGCTACGATAACTTGGCCGAGATATGCCGTATCCTCGGTGATAAGAAGAAAGCCAAGGCATATAGCAAGCGAGCCAAAGCGTTGGCCAAGCAAATCAACCGCTACATGTGGAGCGACAGCACGGGCTTGTACCACGATGTGACTCCCGATGGTGAGCAAACTCCATGGATTACCACCGCCACCTTCTGGCCTATCCTTGCCGACATCGCTTCGCCAAGGCAGGTGAGTTGCATGACCGAAGCGATAGAGGACACGACCCTCTTTTGGCGTCGCCTTCCCCTACCCTCGCTTGCCGCCAACCAGCCTTACTATGACCCTCGTGGCCGCTACTGGCGTGGTGGTGTGTGGGCTCCCACTACCTATATGACGGTGAAGGGCCTCGAGCGTCGCGGACACGAAGCTTTGGCCGAATCCATCGCACGAAGGAATATGGAGGTGGTGCACGAACTGTATCAGTCTACCGGTACCATCTGGGAACTCTACTCCCCCGACATGAATGTCCCCGCCACCAATGAAACAGGCATCCGCCTCGTAAAGCCTAACTTCGTGGGTTGGACAGGACTCATCCCCATCTCCATGTTCATCGAGAACATCATCGGCATCCGTGCCGATGGCAGCACCAACCGCATCGTTTGGCGCACCAACACCACCTCACGCCACGGCATCGAGAATCTCCGCTTCGGGAATGTTACTACTACCCTCATCCGTGAAGGAAACACGATAACCATAGAGTCAACTGCCCCTTATGTTCTTATAGTGAATGGTGAAAAATATTCAATAGACAAAGGTGTCAGTCAAGTTGAGCTAACCGACAAGTAAGCCCTTGAAGAGCGAATTCTACCACCAAATCCTTGCGTTTTTTCGACCCGAGGGACGGGACGAGCGAAAAGAAGCGATTCTCAGAGGCTGATTTTCGGTTTAACTTGCTTTAATTCATTGTTTTAACCCCGAATTTCTATGTCGGGATTTTTCTTCGTCTCGTGAATTGTTGCAATCAAGTTGCAAAGTTGGCACCAAAAGGTTAAACTTTTGACCAAAATCGAGGAATGTCGTACCTTTGCAGTGAGTGATGCTAGCACGAAGAGAAGATAGCCGCTGGCAAAGAATGAAAAGATAGAAATTATGCAAGAGATACTCAACCTCATCCATGAGATGTCGCCCTACCTGTTGTTAGGTTTCGGCATAGCCGGTGTGATGCACACCTTCGTCCCTACCCGTCTTTATCATCGCTACCTCTCGGGGCGCGGTTTCCGTTCGGTGCTCTATGCTGCAGCGCTGGGCGTTCCCCTACCCTTGTGCTCGTGCGGCGTGTTGCCCACTGCCATGTCGCTCCGTCGTGA
>JAZKZX010000066.1:0-18701 GCA_045612925.1 Bacteroidaceae bacterium | reverse complement strand
CTGCCTCCTGTAATGAACGACGAACTGAAGTTCTACCCCACAAAATACAAGACTACCTATAACAACTGGCTGGAGAATATCCAGGACTGGTGCATCAGCCGTCAGCTCTGGTGGGGTCACCGCATTCCCGCCTTCTTCCTCCCTACCGCAGAGGGTGCCGAGGAGAAGTTCGTGGTAGCCGAGACCATCGAAGAGGCTGTAGCATTGGCTCAGCAGATGGAAGGTTATGAGAATATCACCGCTACCGAGCTGCGTCAAGACGAGGACGCTCTCGACACCTGGTTCTCATCATGGTTGTGGCCCGTGTCATTGTTCGACGGCATCAACAACCCCGACAATGCCGAACTCAACTACTACTACCCCACGGCCGACCTCGTGACAGGTCCGGACATCATCTTCTTCTGGGTGGCACGTATGATCATGGCGGGTTACGAGTACAAGGGCGACATGCCTTTCCGCAACGTATACTTCACTGGTATCGTGCGCGACAAGTTGGGCCGTAAGATGTCAAAGAGCCTCGGTAACTCGCCCGACCCGCTCGACCTCATCGCTCAGTATGGTGCCGACGGTGTACGCATGGGTATGATGCTCTGTGCTCCCGCAGGTAACGACATCCTCTTCGATGATGCACTCTGCGAGCAGGGCCGTAACTTCAACAATAAGATTTGGAATGCCTTCCGCCTCGTTAAGGGTTGGAATGTAGATGCTACAATCGCTCAACCCGAAGCAGCACGCTTGGGTTGCCAGTGGTTCGAAGCTATGCTCACCAAGACCGCTCTCGAGGTAGACGACCTCATGAGCAAGTATCGTTTGAGCGAAGCTCTTATGGCTGTATACCGTCTCTTCTGGGACGAGTTCTCAAGCTGGTACCTCGAAATTGTGAAGCCCGCTTATGGTTGTGCTATCGACAAGCAGACCTATGATGCTACTCTCCACTACTTCGACGCACTACTCCGCTTACTCCACCCCTTCATGCCTTTCATCACCGAAGAGTTGTGGCAGGCTATCGAGGAGCGCAAGGCCGGCGAGAGCATCATGACACAGAGCGTGAAGATCTTTGCCGACAAGTACGACGAGCAGCTCATCGCTGATGTGGAGACCGCCAAGAGCATTATCAGTGGTGTGCGCACCATTCGCCTCCAGAAGAACATTGCACAGAAGGAGACTCTCACACTCGAAGTGGTAGGCACACATGGCGTAGCCGCTTACAACGCCATCATCGAGAAGATGGGTAACCTCGAAGCGATCAATGTTGTAGAGGCTAAGAGCGATGGCACCTCTTCATTCATGGTAGGCACTACCGAATATGCTGTGCCTCTGGGCAGCCTCATCGATGTAGAGGCTGAGGTTGCTAAATTGCAAGCCGAGCTCACCTATCTCGAAGGCTTCCTCAACTCCGTGATGAAGAAGCTCTCAAACGAGCGCTTCGTAAGCAATGCACCCGAGGCTGTGGTAGCTGCCGAGCGTAAGAAGCAGGCCGATGCCGAGAGCAAGATTGCAGCCATCAAGGAAACCTTGGAGAAATTAAAGTGATTCTCTACCCGCAAGCAATAATTAGAAAAGAATATAGACTACAATATGAACGAACAATTGTTTTCAACTCTTCCGTACAAAGTGGCCGATATGACATTGGCCGACTTCGGACATAAAGAAATAGACATGGCCGAGCATGAGATGCCGGGTCTGATGGCGTTGCGCGAAAAGTATGCCGAGAGCCAGCCACTCAAGGGCGCTCGTGTAATGGGTTCACTGCACATGACCATTCAGACTGCCGTACTCATCAAAACACTCAAGGCATTGGGTGCCGAGGTACGCTGGTGCTCATGCAACATCTACTCCACACAGGACCATGCAGCTGCAGCAATCGCTGATCTTGGAGTTCCTGTATTTGCATGGAAGGGTGAAAACCTTGCAGACTACTGGTGGTGTACCTTGCAGGCGCTGAACTTTGGCAACGGCATGGGTCCCAACATGATTGTCGACGATGGTGGCGACGCTACCTTGATGATTCACCTCGGCGTAGATGCTGAGAAAGATGCATCAGTACTTGACACTCCTTCAGGCGGTGAAGACGAAGCCGAGCTGAAGGCTATCCTCAAGCGTGTGCTAGCCGAACAACCTGGTTTGTGGACCGCAATAGCCAAGGAGGTGCGCGGCGTATCTGAAGAGACTACCACTGGCGTACATCGTTTGTACCAGATGAAGGAGGAGGGCAAACTGTTGTTCCCCGCCTTCAATGTAAACGATTCGGTAACCAAGAGCAAGTTTGACAATCTCTATGGTTGCCGCGAATCGTTGGCCGACGGCATCAAGCGTGCTACCGATGTGATGATTGCTGGTAAGGTGGCCGTGGTATGTGGATATGGTGATGTGGGTAAGGGTTGTGCACATAGCCTCCGCTCATACGGAGCGCGCGTACTCGTGACTGAGATTGACCCCATCTGTGCACTGCAGGCAGCTATGGAGGGTTTCCAAGTGGTAACCATGGAGGAGGCTTGCTCGCAGGGAAACATCTTCGTGACCACTACTGGAAATATTGACATCATCCGCATTGACCATATGACAGAGATGCCCGACCAAGCTATCGTATGCAACATCGGACACTTCGACAATGAGATACAGGTAGAGGCGTTGAAGAACTTCCCCGGTATTCGCCGCGAGAATGTAAAGCCTCAGGTAGACCGTTACTATTTCCCCGACGGACATAGCATCATCTTGCTTGCTGATGGTCGTCTCGTGAACCTCGGTTGTGCCACAGGTCATCCCTCATTCGTGATGAGCAACTCGTTCACCAATCAGACATTGGCGCAGATTGAGCTCTTCGGTAAGGACTATCCCATCGATGTATACCGCTTGCCCAAGCATCTCGACGAGGAGGTTGCTCGCCTACACCTCGAACAGATTGGCGTACACCTCACCACACTCACCCAAGCACAAGCCGACTATATCGGTGTAAAGGTGGAGGGCCCTTATAAAGCCGAGCACTATAGATATTAACATAGGAAAGAGAGTGAAGGAGACGTAATTTCCTGGATGCAGAGATTCCGTCCTTCACTCTTTGTTTTTTAATCCCCTATCAGAATGAACTCCGTTTGCGTATATTGCGCCTCAAGCACACAAATTGACGAGAAGTATTTTCGCGCAGCCGAAGAATTGGGCAAATTGATAGCCCAAAAGGGCCTTCGCCTCATCACAGGTGCAGGCAACATGGGACTGATGAATACTGTAGAGAATGCGGCATTAGCGGCTGGCGGCAGAGTCACTGGTATTATTCCTTCCTTCATGGTCAAGGAGGGTTGGCATCATACGGGACTCTCCGAACTGATAGAGACCACTTCAATGCACGAGCGCAAGCAGATGATGGCAGACCTTTCTGATGGCGTCATAGCTCTACCTGGAGGATGTGGCACCTTCGAGGAGTTGCTCGAAATCATCACCTGGAAACAATTAGGGCTATACCTCAACCCCATTATCATACTTAACACCGATGGCTACTACGATCACCTTATCGCACAACTCCGCCAAGCCATTGATGAAAACTTCATGCGCGACATCCATGGTAACATATGGTGCGTAGCCACCACACCTAACGAAGCCATCGAGCTACTCTACTCCACCCCTAAGTGGAATGGGAAGATGCGAGGCTATGCAGCTATATAAGAGAAGGTGAAACTGGAAAGAATAGTGGCATGATAGAAAAGACACTTGAACATACACAAGCACTCCTGGCATCGCAACCACATTATGCCGACGACTTCATCGTATGTAGCATCTTGGTCTGTACATTCGTCTTATGCATCGTATTATCTGATCGTAAAAGCTACCTCGCGCGACTATCCAAAGAGTTTTTCCTCCCCCGCGAAAACGCCATTGAGGGTGTACGCACTACTAACATCATATATCTCCGCACCGCGATGTACTTTGTCGGGCTTGCGTCAACGGCTTTAATCTTTACCATGTATGGCGCAGACAAGAATTGGGGTGACATGAGCCATGGTATATTATGGATTATCTCCTGTGCAGTTATCATCTTGTTTTATCTGTTCCGATTAGCGCTATGTGCGTTGACAAACCGCATCTTCTTTGATCCTTCCACCACCAAAACATGGGAACAAGGCTATGCATGCTGGACCATACTTTCAGGAATCCCCCTCTATCTCATAGCTGCATTCACTATTTTCTTTAATCTACCACCGAAGACAAGTTTGCTACTACTCGCCATCAACATAGTTGCTCTTGAAATCTGCTTATTATACAAGGCTTTTCACATCTTTTCAATGAAAAAATATGGCATTCTGCAAATTTTTATCTACCTTTGCACCCTCGAACTAATGCCCCTGTTTGTAGCAGGCAAAGCATTGGTTTTATTTATGTAGTAATATTAGATATAAACAACTGAAAACCTTGAAACTAAACAAGATTCTCGTATCGCAGCCTAAGCCTGCTTCGGACAAATCGCCCTACTTTGACATTGCCCGTAAGTATGGGGTAGAGATTGACTTCAAGCAGTTCATTCAAGTGGAGGCTTTGAGCGCAAAGGAATTCCGCGCACAGCGCATCAATATCCTTGACCACACCGCTATCGTGTTCACCTCACGCCATGCCATCGACCACTTCTTCGGTTTGTGCGCAGAACTTCGTGTACAAGTACCCGAGACAATGAAATACTTCTGTGTATCAGAGACCATATCTCTATACATTCAAAAGTATGTACAATATCGCAAGCGCAAAGTATTCTTCGGCACCAACGGAAAGATGGACACCCTACTCCCCTTGATGGTAAAGCATAAGAACGAGAAATACTTTGTCCCCCTTTCAAGTGTGCACAATGACGAGATTGCAAACATGCTTAATGAAGCTAACTTGCAGCATACAGAGGGAGTAATGTATCGCACAGTAAGCCACATCTATGAGCCAAGCGAATTGGCGGGCTATGACATGATGATATTCTTCAGCCCTGCTGGTATCGTATCGCTTAAAGAGAACCTCCCCAATTTCGAGCAAGGTAGCACACAGATTGCGTGCTTTGGCCCCACAACAGCAGCTGCTATCAAGGAGGCAGGCCTTCGTCTCGACCTTGAAGCGCCCACTGCCGAGGCTCCTTCCATGACTATGGCGCTCGAGCAATACTTGGCAAAGACAAACAAGTAATCAAATATCATTTATCTCGATATAGCGAGCTGCATAGTCACCAAGGCTTGCAGCTCGCTTCTGATTTTAACAACCACCCATGTCTGCACCGAAACGAAACACCTTTAAGAAGAGCGAACGTCTCTGTAGCCGCATTCTCATGGATTGCCTTTTCCAAGGCAAGAGCTATTCGGTATCAGCCTACCCCTTACGCGCAGTCTTCCTCCCCGTAGACAAGAGCGAGCAAGAAGGAGTATCGGTGCTTATAAGTGTGCCTAAAAAGCGATTTCATGATGCCGTAGACCGCAATCGAGTGAAGCGCCAGCTACGCGAAGCCTACCGCAAGCACAAGCATTCGCTTGCAGAACAAATGGAGTCTCTCGAGCAAGGCCTGTTGATAGCCTTCATCTACGTATCCCCACAGATTGAGTCCACCGCGTACATTGAGAAGCGCATGATACGCTTATTAGAGAAGATCAGCGAAACGATATGAGAAAACTTCTAACATTCCTCCTATTGCTCCCGATATATTTTTATCGGACCTGCATTTCGCCATTCACTCCCCCTTCGTGCCGCTTCACCCCTACATGTTCTCAGTATGCAGTCGAAGCACTAAAAAAACATGGTCCCTTCAAAGGGCTATACCTTGCTATTCGTCGCATCCTCCGTTGCCACCCTTGGGGAGGCTCAGGCTATGACCCCGTACCCTAAGGCCATGATTCACGATATCCATACCCATCACCACCCATCCACGCCTGGCACAGCTATCATACAGCTCACGCCTGAGACATTCAGCCCACGCCCCAACAATTTCTACTCCGTAGGACTTCACCCGTGGGATATCCAAGATAATTGGCGCACCCAGATGGCCAAGCTGCTCATTATGGCACTACACCCACAAGTGCTGATGATAGGCGAAGCTGGATTGGACAAGAAGAATGGGGCCTCCTCTATAGAACTACAGATGGAGGTATTCCGTGAACACATTCGCTTGAGTGAGATTACCAGCAAACCCCTCATCATACATTGCGTAAAGGCTTTTGATGAGCTACTCACCCTCCGTAGAGAGAGTAAGGCTACTCAACCCTGGCTCATTCATGGCTTCCGTGGAGGAATAGAACAGTGGCAACAACTCACGCGCTCAGGGCTACTCGTAAGCATTGGGTGCCACTACAATGCCGATTTAGTCAAGCGAATACCCCTTGACCAAATCCTCATCGAAAGTGACGACAATACCCTTCTTGAAAGCACTTACTCCTCTATCAGCCACGATCTTGGCATATCCATAGAAGAGCTCGAGCAATATGTAGCAAACAATGCATATCGCCTTCTCACTTGCCAAGCAACGAGGTAAGCAATATCTCAAAAGAGGTAAATAAATATATCGCCCCAATATCTTTGGACATTTGCAAAATTCTCCATACCTTTGCGAGGGTAAGGATAGTATCCTTTCATGAATGTACAAAGAGATAATAAACTTTAGAGACATCACAAGTATGAGAAGACTTACAAGTATGGCCATCTTGACAATTGCGTTGATGATGGCAATTCCAGCCCAAGCGCAGTTCAGCTGGGGTGTTAAAGGAGGAGTAAATTTGGGTAACAATGACCTCACCTTACTGAAGGATAAAGAAGCAGTCATGAACCTCGGCAACTATACCGGATTCTTTATCGGTCCGAAAGCAGAAGTACGCATACCGCTCCTTGGTTTCGGAGTTGAAGCAGCTGCCCTATATGCACACAAGGGCATGGCACTGACCGAGACAGAGACATTCAAGCAAAACAGTTTTCAGATTCCCTTGAACATCAAGTATAGCTTTGGGTTAGGTAACTTCGCCAATATCTTCATTGCCGCAGGTCCCGAATTTGGTTTCAACGTAGGGGAGACTTCCATGCTTATCAACAATATCACAGTAGACGAGATCAACAACACGACAAGTGGAGATGTGTCGGCCTATATCGTTGACAAGTCAACATTGAGTATCAACTTGGGACTGGGAGCGACACTACTCAATCATGTACAAGTAGGTGTCAATTACAATATGCCTTGGGGCAAGACCGGAGAATTTGTATACATTGATGCCGAAGAATTGAACAACGCCGAGAACATAAAGAATGGCGAAAACATTACTATAGATAATGTAAAGGCATTGTCGGGTACCATAGATAAGGCCCGTACCATATACGACAACATCATATCGGGAACGATACAGATTTCGGTAGCTTACCTATTTTAAGAGAGAACAATAAAGCAATATCTTAACTTAAAAATAATATTATGAATAGACCTTATGTAGTAGGAATGGATATCGGTGGTACGAACACCGTATTTGGAATAGTAGATGCACGCGGCAACATCTTGAGTGTAGATTCGATCAAGACGCAGGCCTACAAGGAGTTTGGTGACTATGTAGCAGCAGTTGCAGAAAAGCTTATCCCCATGATTGAGGCCGTAGGTGGCACATCAAAGATAAAAGGCATGGGTATTGGCGCCCCCAATGGCAACTATCATACCGGCAACATCGAGCACTCTGCCAACTTGCCTTGGAAGGGTATTGTCCCCCTTGCCGAGGAGTTCAAGAAGGTTATCGGAGTACCTGTGACCGTTACGAACGACGCGAATGCGGCAGCTATTGGTGAGATGACTTATGGTGCAGCTCGCGGCATGAAGAACTTTATCGAGATCACCCTCGGTACTGGCGTAGGTAGTGGTATCGTAGTAAATGGTCAGCTTGTATATGGACACGATGGCTTTGCCGGCGAGCTCGGACATGTTATCGTACGTCGTCACAATGGTCGTCAATGCGGTTGTGGCCGTAGCGGTTGCCTGGAGACCTACTGCTCAGCAACAGGTGTAGCCCGCACCGTAAAGGAGATCATTGATTGCACGGATGAGCCCAGCCTGCTCCGCGAGCTCGAGGGCCCCATCACCTCAAAGGATGTATACGATGCAGCCGTACGCGGTGATAAGGTAGCATTAGAGGTATTTGAGTTTACCGGCACCATCTTGGGTGAGGCTTTGGCAGACTTCATTGCTTTCAGCGCACCCGAGGCTATCGTGCTCTTCGGCGGACTGACCAAAGCTGGCGACTTCATCATGAAGCCCACCTACGAGGCTATGGAAGCCAATGTGCTTAGCATATGGAAGGGCAAGACCCAGCTCCTCGTTTCAGAACTCAAGGATTCTGATGCCGCCGTGCTCGGAGCTAGTGCTCTGGCTTGGGAATAAGCACATCCCATATAACAAAAAGCATGCATCCGCAGGGTGCATGTTTTTTTATGCACAACCATTAAACCTTTTTCACCCATCGTAGTCTTAATAGCATACACCAAAAATTCAGGTAATTAACAAGCACCAAATATATTTAGGATGAGAAAGAAAATATTCCTAACCGCCCTCGCCCTATGCTGTATGAGCATCGCATTTGCGCAAGACAAAAGAGTCAAAATAACGGGCGACGTAACCGACTATGAAAACGCCGAACCTATCATTGCCGCTACCGTGCAATTGCTAAGCATGCCTGACAGCACCTTCCAGGCAGGAGCTACGACAGACTTCAATGGTCATTTTCATTTAGATCACCATCTTACACTTGGGAAATACTCGGTCAAAGTATCGTTCGTCGGGTATGGTGACACCTATCGCAACTTTTCCGTGACAGAGGACACTCGTCGTATACACCTCGACTCCATTCGTCTGAAGACCGATGCCCTACTCTTGCAGGAGGCCGTCGTAGAGGCTCAGATGGCACAGGTGCAGATTTCTGAAGACACGGTCATCTTCAATGCCGAGACCTTCCGTGTGGCCGAAGGCTCTATGCTCGAGGAGCTCATCCGTAAGCTTCCGGGCTACGAGGTGGCCGATGATGGTTCTGTAACTTATAATGGTAAGGCTGTGTCAAAGATTCTTGTCGATGGTAAGGAGTTCTTCTCTGATGATAAGAGCATTGCCATGAAGAACCTCCCCGCCAGTATGGTGAAGAAGGTGAAGAGCTATGAGAAGAAGAGCGACCTGGCAGAGATGACAGGTATCGACGATGGAGAGGAAGAACTCGTACTCGACCTCACGGTAAAGGAGGACGCCAAAAAGGGTTGGTTCTCGAATATCGACTTAGGATATGGCCGTCCCACCCAAGAGGTCAAATACGATATCCACAACCTCTACACCGTAAAGGGTATGGTAAACCGATTTGCCGAGAATGAGCACTACTCGGTGATACTCTCTACCAACAACATCAACGACCGGGGGTTCCCTGGTGGTCCCAGCCGCCGCGGAGGCAATGGTATGAACCAGAGCTCGATGGGAGGATTCTCACTGGCCAAGAACTTCGGCGAAGAGGTAGAGAAGAACAAGTACCAATACCAGCTTGGCGGAGGTGTGCGTTTCTTCCACAACAACTCCGATGTGCTGAGTCAGACGGCATCAGAGACCTTCCTCACCCGGGGCAATAACAACTCGTTCTCCAACAGCATCAGCAATGCCAATAGCCGCAACCTTCGCGTCAATGCCGACCTGCGTTTCGAGTGGCGCCCCGACACGATGACCAACATCATCTTCCGCCCCAGTGTAGGATACTCTACCTCGGGTAACACTTCAGAGAACCAGTCGGCCACATTCAACAGAGATCCCTACGAGACATTGGACGAGATAGGGCATGGCAATGATCCCCTCGACGAAAGTTGGGTAGACACGCTCTACAATAGCCGCATCAACCATAGCGACCGCCAATCGTTGAGTGCTGGTGAGAGAACCTCCGTCAATGGACGCCTACAGTTTAATCGCAGGCTCAATTCAGAGGGACGCAACCTAACCCTCAGCCTCAACGGAGGATACAACAAGGGAGAGAACTACTCTAAATCCGCCTCGACCACCCGTTTCTATCAGAGCGCCACGGGAGACAGCACCTCGATTATCAACCGATACAGCTCCACCCCTTCGGTGTCGTACAACTACAATGCTCGAGCCATGTGGAGCGAGCCTTTGTGGGAGGCCACCTTCCTGCAACTGAGCTACCAGTTCAGCTATCGCTACAACGACAATAACCGCTCCACCTATAACCTTCCCGAGACCATCGAGGAGTGGGCCTTCGCAGACCTCAACCTCCCCTCTCAGTACAAGGACTCCATTGACTATGCATTGAGTCGCTTTGCCACCTACGAGAATCTCGACCACGACATCACGGCCCAGCTGCGTTTTATCCGTGAGAAGTACACCATGAATGTCGGTTTCTCGCTCCTCCCCCAACATAGCAAGATGCACTATCAGGGGCAGAACATCTCCGACACGCTGGTATCGCGCTCGGTATTGAACTTCACCCCCACGATGAATTTCCGTTATCGTTGGAGCAAGCAGACGAGCCTACGCATCAACTATCGTGGGCGTAGCAGTCAGCCTTCGATGACCGACCTGTTGCCCATCACCGACAATAGCGACCCCTTGAACATCACGAAGGGTAACCCCGGCTTGAAGCCCTCCTTCAACAACAGTTTCAATGTGATGTTCCAGGACTTCAATGCCGACCGTCTCCAGAACATCTCTGCCAATGTGCGCTTCAACAGTACGCTCAACACTATCGTCAACCAGATCGTGTATGATGAGAGCACTGGTGGCCGCACCACCATGCCGGTCAACCTCGATGGTTGGTGGCGCAACTGGAGCACTGGTGCCGGCATAGCCTATAACACCGCGTTGCCCAACCAGAAGTACAAGGTAAGTTCATCGACCAATGCGAACTACAATTACCAGGAGGGATATGTGCGCACCGCTATATCTACGGGCGAGTTCCCCTTGTCGGCAACCCGTTCGACGAAACTTTCGGAGCGTCTTTCGGGCACCTATCAGAATGACTGGTTCGAGGTGACCCTGCAAGGCTCGCTCAACTACAACCGTGCCCGCAACAATTTGCAGCCCACGGCCAATCGCGACACCTACACCTTCTCGTATGGTCCGTCTACCAACATCCAATTGCCTTGGTGGAATCTGAAGATTTCGTCAGATATCGGCATGAATAGCCGTCGTGGATTCAGCGATCCCGAGTTCAACACCGACGAGCTCATCTGGAATGCTCAGGTATCCAAGAGTTTCCTTGCTCAGAATGCGGCTACCGTCAGCCTCCAGCTCTTCGACATCCTCGGTCAGCAGAGCAATGTGAGCCGTATGGTCAACGCCACCATGCGCAGCGACACATGGTACAACACGGTGAATAGCTACTTCATGGTGCACTTCATCTACAAGCTCAACCTCTTTGGCGACAAGGAGTCGCGCAAGGAGGCTCGTGCCCATGGTGGTAGCGGCAGTGCCCAGCCCACGCCCCCCATGCCCCATATGGGCGGTGGCGGAATGCCCATGAGAGGTCCTGGAATGGGCTTTGGAGGCGGTTTTGGCGGCGGTTTTGGCCATATGTAAAGAAAAAAAAGCCACATTCATTGATTTTTTTTTCAAAAATGCTTGCAATGTTTTGATTTTTACTATATTTGCAAGTGAAAATCAACTTAAAACTAAGAGATATGAAAGAACTCGTAGAAAAAATTCAGGAAAAGTATGCTGCTTTCACAACAGATGCAGCTCAGCAAGTAGAAAAGGGTAACAAGGCCGCTGGTACTCGTGCCCGTAAGGCATCTCTCGAGCTCGAGAAGATGATGAAGGAGTTCCGCAAGGCTTCTCTCGAGGCTGCGAAGTAATCCCCGCCCTTGCTTGAACAGAATAAAACCACTGATACATGTGTATCGGTGGTTTTTTATTTATCCTTGGAGGAGAGAGAGAGGAAGAAATAAGACTTTAAGCGTTTAGAGGTGGGGAGAGTTTCAGTTGTTTCCGCACTCACGCTTAAGTGCCACAATATTAGTCCGCTCAAGGTCAGGACAAGCCCATATCTTCCCCATGCGGTTTGAGATGAGGAGCGATCTCCAGTAGGGGTTCGTAGACAAACTGGCGTTGCCACATCAAGGGGTGTGGTATGGTGAGCACCTCATCGCTTATCGTCACATCGCCGTAGAGCAGGATGTCGATATCGATGATACGATCAGCATAGACGCCATTGACACTCTTGTGCGTGCGTCCCATGGTGCGCTCTATCTCTTGGGTGATATGCAATAGTGCGTGGGGCGAGTGAGGGGTGTCGACCATCACCACGGCGTTGAGGAAGGCGTTGTCCGAGGTGAACCCCCACGGTTCGGTTTCTATAAATGAGGAGCAAGCAAGCACATGGCCTGCCTGCTCTTCGATGTTCTTGACCGCTTCGCGCAGATGAGCTTCGCGATTGCCCAAGTTTGTTCCTATGCCGAGATACGCAATCATCAGTCGATGATAAGCATAGCGTCGCCGTATGCGCCAAATCGGTAGTCGTTCTCCAACGCCACCTCATAGGCATGCATCACATTCTCATATCCGCCATAGGCCGCCGTAAGCATCAGCATGGTCGAGTATGGCAGGTGGAAGTTGGTGATGAGTGCATCGGCAAAACGGAACTCGTAGGGTGGGAATATAAACTTGCTTGTCCATCCCTCATACTCTTTGAGTCGTCCGTCGGCACCTACAGCCGTCTCCAGTACTCGCATCACCGATGCGCCTACTGCGCACACCTTATGTCCCTTCTCCTTAGCTGCGTTCACGATCTCCGTAGCCTCGCGCTCCACCAGCATCTCCTCCGAGTCGGTCTTGTGCTTGGTGAGGTCCTCCACATCGATTTCGCGGAAGTTGCCCTGTCCGATGTGCATGGTCACATAGGCGGCCTCTACGCCCTTGATCTCCATGCGCTTCATCAGTTCGCGGCTGAAGTGCAGGCCTGCGGCGGGTGCGGTAACTGCTCCTTCGTTTTTGGCGAAGATGGTCTGGAAACGAGCGAAATCCTCCTCCGTAGCCTCACGGTTGATATAGTAGGGTAGCGGAGCCACGCCCAGCGAGTAGAGCGCCTCCTTGAACTCCTCGTGGGGGCCGTCGTAGAGGAAGCGTAGTGTACGGCCACGCGATGTGGTGTTGTCGATGACCTCTGCCACCATGGCCTCATCGTCGCCGAAGTAGAGTTTGTTGCCGATGCGTATCTTGCGTGCGGGGTCTACGAGCACATCCCACAGGCGCAGCTCTTGGTTGAGTTCGCGCAGGAGAAACACCTCGATGCGTGCACCGGTCTTCTCCTTATTGCCATAGAGGCGTGCGGGAAACACCTTCGTGTCGTTGAAGAGGAAGGCGTCGCCCTCGTCAAAGTAGTTGAGCACCTCTTTGAAGAGCTTGTGCTCAATCTCTCCTGTCTTGGCGTGCAGGACCAAGAGTTTCGAGTCGTCGCGATGAAAGGTAGGCTCCATAGCGATGCGCTCTTCGGGAAGATTAAAATTGAATTGTGAGAGTTTCATACTATATATCTATTTTTTATTTGTTATAGTCGTTTTTCGCGATGCCGAGGATGACGGTTCACTCTGAGGAGTCAGACACCTCTACCCCCTCCAGCCACTCAGTAAAGTCCTCTATGCTCATGCATTCATTGAGTGTGGTCTCTCCCACCCTCGTGCGCTCCAGCCCCGTGAGGTGTGCGCCGCTCTGCAGTGCCTCGCCAATGTCGCGTGCCAAGGCCCGGATATAGGTACCCTTGCTACAGACGACGCGTATCACGATGTCGGGTAGGGCGCACTCCACGAGCTCTATCTCGTCGATGACCAATGTCTTGGCCTTGAGTTGCACCTCCTCGCCCTTGCGTGCCAGTTCGTAGGCTCGCTTGCCCTCGACCATGCATGCAGAGAACGATGGCGGCACCTGCTCTATGGTGCCGATGAAGTTCTTCAGTGTCTCCTCCACCAGTTCACGGGTGATGTGTTCGGTGGGATAGGTGGCGTCGATGGGCTTCTCCAGGTCGTACGAAGGGGTGGTAGCCCCCAGTCGTATGTGCGCCACATATTCTTTAGTTTGGTACTGAAACTCCTCGATACGCTTCGTAGCCTTGCCCGTGCAGAGTATCATGACCCCTGTTGCCAAGGGGTCGAGTGTGCCGGTGTGCCCCACCTTGAGCTTCTTCACGCCCATCTTGCGGCACAGTAGGTAGCGCACCTTGTTGACCACGGCAAACGAGCTCCAGGTGTAGGGCTTGTTGATGCAGAGTATCTCTCCCGCTTTGAAATCCATAATCAAGCAATCGTCAAGTTATGTCCGGTAAAGAGCAATGCCAGGATGAGTCCTCCCACCAGGATGCGATACCACCCGAAGGCCTTGAAGCCATACTTCGTCACGAAGCCGATGAAGAACTTGATGGCCAGCAGTGCCACGATGAAGGCCACGGCATTGCCTATCAGCAGTGTAGCGAGGTTGTCGGTGATGATCTCCATGCCCCCCTCCTTGATCAGGTCGTACACCTTATACACCGTAGCCGCCAGCATGGTGGGTACGGCCAAGAAGAAGGAGAACTCTGCCGCCGCCTTGCGTGTCAGGCGTTGCGACATACCACCCACGATAGTCGCCATCGAGCGCGACACGCCGGGGATCATCGAGATACATTGGAAGAGTCCCACCATGAGTGCCCGCTTCTCGGTCAGCACGGTCTTCTCGCTACCCTTGTTGAATATGCGGTCACAGAAGAGCATGAACACGCCCCCGAGGATGAGCGTCACGGCCACCACCTCTACCCTCTCGAGCATGGCGTCGATGGCGTCGCTGAAGAGCAGGCCAAACACTGCCGCGGGGATGAAGGCGATGAAGAGTTTCCAATAGAAGTCGTACCGGTGGAGGAACTGCTTCACCGCAGGTGTTCCCTCGGGGAGCGGTGTGCTATTGAGCTGGAAGAAGCGCTTCCAGTAGAGCACCAGCACCGAGAGGATGGCTCCAAACTGTATAATGAAGGTGAAGGCCTTCACAAACTGGGTACTCTCCACGCCCAGGAGGTTTTGGGCGATGATCATGTGCCCCGTAGAGGATACGGGCAGAAATTCGGTCAGTCCCTCGACGATGGCGATGACGATGGTTTCAAATACATTCATAGGCTTATCGGCAAACTATATTCTTTACTTGTCCCCCTTAGAGCGGAACATGATGGCAAATATCATAAACACGAATCCCACGAAGCACACGATCGGCGCCACCACCACGCGGCGTGTGCTGAAGATGTCGGGCTCGAAGTGCGTCTCCGTAGAGCTGGGACCCGTCATCAAGAGCAGTCCTACGATGATGATGAGCACCCCTACGGCTATAAGGGCGAAGTTGGTCTTACCAAGGGCAAATTTCTCTTTCATATCGCTTAATCTTTTATTAGTTCAAATGTAATACAGGTCACCCGCCTTCATGCGCAGGAAACGGTTGATCGAGGCGTAGGCACACAGTAGCGTGATGAGTACGCCAGCCACCATCACTGCGCCGCCCACGATGCCGAGTGTCTGCACTGTGAAGAGGTGCACCAGCTGGGGCTCGTGCCCGAGCAGCATGTATACGCCCCCACCGATGAGCGCATTGGCAATGACTCCCGATATCACACCGATGCCCAGGTTGCGTAGCAGGAATGGGCGACGGATAAATCTCCACGAGGCTCCCACCAGCTTCATCGTGTGTAGCAGGAATCTCTGCGAGTAGATGGTGAGCTTTATCGTATTGTTGATGAGCGCAAAGGAGATGAGCGACAAGGCCAGTGCCAGTGCCAGCAGCAGGGCGCTTATCTTGCGTATGTTCTCGTTCACATTGTCCATCAGCTCGCTCGGGTAGGAGATTTCTCGTATCTGCGTGTAGCGCATCAGGCGGTTCTTGATGGGGACTATACTATCCGTGTTGGCATAGTCGGCCTTGAGCTTCACCTCGATGGATGCCGTGTAGGGGTTGTACCCGAGGAACTCCGTAGGGTCGAGACCCATCGATGCCGTCTGCTCGGCAAGGATATCCTCCTTGGAGATGTATCGCACCTCCTTCGTGTATCGCTGCGCCTCCACATGGCGCACGATGCGTGTCACCTCCTCGGTCTTCACCTCATCGCCCAGCAGGAGCGACAACTCGAGGTTCTCCCTCACATGGTCAGACAGGCGGCCCGCCGTGAGCACCACCATCACCACCGAGCCCAGCAGCAGTAGCACCAGCGAGGTGCTGATGCACGCCGTGACGAACTGTATATCTATCGCACTCTTTTTCTTCTGTTTCATGTACTTCTATAACACTGTAAAATACCGCTTCGGGCAAGCATATGGACACACGCCACCCAAATATGCTACAAAGATACGAATAAACGAGCGAAAAATATCAAGTTTACTTGATTATTTCTCCCAGCGAGTGATCGTATCTTCACGGCAAAGTCGTAAAATTAGTGAAAGGCGAGAGAAAAAGCAAGTTTCAACGAGCGAAGGTAGTGGAAAAGTGCTACTTTTCTATTATTGAGCGAGGCAGAAACTCAACACAAGTTAAGTTTACTTGCATTTTTCCGAGCCGCATCCTAATTTAAAGCTATGCGAAGCATAGATTAAAGATACGAATAAACGAGCGAAAAATATCAAGTTTCAACGAGCGAAGGTAGTGGAAAAGTGTTACTTTTCTATTATTGAGCGAGGCAGAAACTCAACACAAAGTTAAGTTTACTTGCATTTTTCCGAGCCGCATCCTAATTTAAAGCGATGCAAAGCATAGATTAAAGATACGAATAAACGAGCGAAAATATCAAAATTTCAAAGAGCGAATATAGAGAAAAACTCTTCCCACTTGCCTCGTTTTGCCATCCTTCGGGGGGAGCAACTCGGTCCGCGGTCTTCCGAGTCACCCCTCCTTTAGGAGGGGCAGGGGGGGGAGGCTTTTTTCAATGGCAAAGATATTACACATCTTTCCCCCATTCCGAGATAATGATAAGTTCGTACAAGTTCTCCGCGTAAAGCATTGATATTCCTTCGTATATTTATTGTAGCTTCCATTTATGGGGTGGTCACTCCCAAATCATCAGTACTCAGTAATCAGTAGTTTTTATTCGTGTGTAAATAGTGGAGAAGAAATTTTATATATATAATTTATTATATATATAACCTATTTTTATGTCCTTGTGTGGAGTCATTTAATCTTACTGATTACTGATTACTGATGACTTTGTGCATCGTGTATGTTTGTGAAGGTGCTGATATTGACATAGTTAGCTGGTGTGGTTGATGTCATCAGTACTCAGTACTCAGTAGTTTTATCTCTATTTTACACTCTGTGGAGGGATGAGAAGGAGGTGAAAATAGGGTAAAATCGCCTTCGTGTGTACTGAAATCGTTGACTTCATCAACTGAAAAATTTGACCATTTTTCCGAGAAAGTTGACCTTTTTCCCGAGAAAGTAGACCCTTTCCCCTGCCCCATGTTGACATTGTTGTGCTTGTTGCATGTGTTGTTAGCGCGAGCCTGCGGCGAGCGACCGCCGCACCTATCATCGATGGTTGTGTAGCCCACGCCGCGCCGCGCTGGCAGGTGCGCGAGGCGGCTCTCTTGACACATTGCCGACCCTGTAGTGGGTTGGGGCAAGGGGTAAATCATCAGTATTCAGTAATCAGTAAATTTTATTTCATCTTGTACTGGAGAGGTTAAGAGCCGTCACCCCTGGATAAAGCATACGGGAGCGCCCGTGTGGGGTGCTCCCGTGATGTGATTTGGTATATCTCGTGAAATGTGCTACTTAATCACAACTTTTTTGACGTTGACGATGTAGATACCACCCTTGATAGGGTTTGTCACGCGGCGGCCGTGGAGGTCGTAGATGATGGTCGAATTCTCATTTCTGATTTCTGAATTCTCGATTCCTGCCTCTATTCCGATGATGTTGGTAAAGTCTTTCCACTCTTCGGCATACCAATACTTTGATATCGAAGCTGCAGGCACATAGATGGGAGTTTGCTTGTATATATCATAAAATGCACCGCGCCCACATGAAGGAGGAGTTTCGGCATAGCAAGTAATGGATGTAAACCCTGTGCAACCCCAGAAAGCATAGCTTCCAATGCTCGTCACGCTCTCGGGGATGGTGATGTCGGTAAGGCTGCGGCAATAATAGAAAGCTTCGCGTCCAATGCTCGTCAATTGTGAGTTTTCGGGGATGGTGATGTCGGTGAGGCTGCGGCAATAAGCGAAAGCACTTTGTCCAATGCTGGTCACGCTCTCGGTGAGGGTGATGGCGGTGAGGCTGCTGCAAATATAGAAAGCACGCTCTCCAATGCTCGTCACGCCCTCGGGGATAATGGCTACTGTGATATTCTCGCGGCAATCAATTACAACATTATCCGATATAAACAATCCATCAATCTCTTCTCCATCAAAAAGAGTTGCCCCCCAATTATTCGAAGAAGTACAGGAACTATTATTTATAAAGTTTTCTTTTAAGAATATACAACCAGAGAAAGCATAGCCTCCAATGCTGGTCACGCCTTCGGGGATGTTAATGGCGGTGAGGCTGCTGCAATCATAGAAAGCATAACCTCCAATGCTGGTCACACTCTCGGGGATGGTGATGTCGGTGAGGCTGCTGCAATAAGAGAAAGCACGGCTTCCAATACTCGTCACACCCTCGGGGATAATGGTAGTAGCGCAACCTTGAATCAAGGTATTGTTACCGGTCTCTATGATGGCATTGCATCCGTTACGAGAATCATATGCAG
>JAZKZX010000065.1:0-5191 GCA_045612925.1 Bacteroidaceae bacterium | reverse complement strand
ACCCCCTTGCTCTTGATGTCGGCATTGACGAGTGCCATTATCTCCGAGGCATTGCCACGGATGATGGTGGGGTGACACTCGCGGATAATCTCCCACGCCACTTGCGTGCGATAGGGCGTTGCGCCTGCTCCTACGGGGTCGAGCACGATGGGCTTTCCCATCCGATGTGCCGCACGGCCTGCTGCAAGCATGCCACGCACCCACTCGGCATCGAGCGTACCGATGTTGATCACTAAGGCCGAGGCGATAGCTACCATATCGTCCATCTCCTCCACGGCATGAGCCATGACGGGCGATGCACCTATGGCCAGCAGGGCGTTGGCCGAAAAATTCATTGCTACATAGTTGGTGATGTTGTGTACCAACGGACTCTTTGTGCGAACGAGCACAAGATCTCTTTTCAGATGTTCTTGATTCATATTTTCCTCTCTACAATTATGTTAGCAGGTTCAAAGGGTATAATCTCAGCCTGTCCCTCTCGTGGGCAAGCACCCCTAATACAATATGTCTTGATAGCCTCAAAAGGTTGACCTATATCGGCTATCACGGTGCAAATGTAGTAAAACTTTTTGAATGGAAAACACCTCGGGTAAGAAAAAAAATCTGACCCTACCTACCTCTCCTAAAGGAGAGAAATGGTGAGAATTTTCTTTATTTTATCACGATTCCATTGAGTATACGCCCCGAACGGATGCCCAATCGGCGGGCCGAGAAGAAGTCTTCGTGCTGGGTGTAGGTGCAGATGGCACTATCATGAATATGTGCGAGAGGCACCCCTTCGGCAAGCAGCTGCAGGCGATTGGCAGTAGGGAGGTCGATATGATATTTCTCCTTTTCGGGGTGCCAGCATGCTATCCGCTCCATGTCGAAGCCCGCCTGTTCAAAGGTCTCATACACCTCTATGCCTACCTCAAAAGCCTTGAGTGAGATGCAAGGACCGATGATGGCATGCACATCAGCAGCCTGTGTGCCATACCTCTCCTTCATCACCTGCAGGGTATGAGCCGCTATCTTACCCACCGTACCGCGCCACCCGGCATGGACAGCAGCCACGACCTCACGCACCGAGTCATATAGGAGCACGGGCACGCAATCGGCCGTAGACACACAGAGACATACATTAGGAATGGAGGTGATGATGGCATCCTTCTCCTGTAGCATCGCGTGGCGTGCATCACCCGATAATTGCATAAATGATTCATCAATGATCATCACATTGCAACTATGCGTCTGATAGGGGATGATGAGCCTTTCCTCCGCTACGCCCAGCAACCTGCACAATAGCTCCTGATTCGCTTGCACTATACTGGACTCATCGCCCGTGTAAGGCGTGCAATTAAAAGTGCCATACGCCCCACCACCCCATCCGCCATGACGGGTGGTGCTGAATGCCGTCACCCGGGTATCGGGCATCGGGTAGAGGTGTAGCTGCTCTGCATGTTTCATATCGCAGCAAAGGTAGCAAAAAAAAGTGTTCCGACCGCCATACATCACCATCTAATAAGGGGTATATCCGTCAGATACACCCCCTACCAGATTGTTTCGATCCATATCAGTCAATATCGATAAGTTTGAAATGCTTGTCGAAGGTCAGCTCTGCCCGATTGTCCAATGTCACATCTATTTCATGATTGTCGCGCTCAATCTTGGTCACTTTTGCCTCGGGATAGTGAGCATTGACAACCTTGTTGATAGCATCGGGTACTATACCTTCGGGCAGGGGATGAGTGAGACAGTCTACCTCTGTCCATTCGCCTTTGCGGTTAAACTCCACCTTGCTGCCATCGGCGAAGATGACATCATAGGTGACCTCCATCACATCAATCTCCTTACGGGCTAAAGATATCTCCGCTTCAGGGAAATAGGTAGCGAGGAATACCTGTGCCTTCTCGGGCAGTTGATCTTGATATACGGGTTGGTAATTGTCGGCACAAGCACTTGTAGTCAAGGCAAACACACATGCGATAGCAAAAAAAATCTTTTTCATCATTGTTTTCAGTTTATAGGGTTATACAAAAAACTCTTTCTTTTCGTCATAAGACATGACAAAGGTAAGAACAATAATATTAAAAATAACGCTTATAAATAGTTATTTTCGATAGTCTACACCTATCACCCTATAACAAAAAACTATGACTATAGTTTGCCTACAATACAAAATCCCCCCTGGCGCTACTCCCAGCACTCCACCTCGTGGCGCATCGCCTCGGGCATCTCCTCCTTGCTGAAGGTAGGACTACTGATGCCCTTGCGCTTCTTGGCGGTATAGTCGCGCAAGAGCCAGATTACCTGGCGCGAGAGGAGCACGATGGCGATGAGGTTGCAGATGGTCATGAGGCCCATGGTGACATCGGCAAGGCTCCAAGCGAGGTCGAGGCTCATCACTGCGCCGCACATCACCATAGCGCCCACGAGCACACGGTAGATCCACAGGAATATGGGTCGACGGCTGATGAAGCGTATGTTAGACTCGCCGTAGTAGTAGTTGCCGATGATGCTGCTGAAGGCAAAGAGCAGTATGGCAATGGCCACGAATACCGAGCCGAGGCTGCCCACCTGCTCGGTGAAGGCTGCCTGGGTGAGCTGTATGCCATTGAGCGAAGCGTCGGGCGAGGGGTTGCTCACCAAGATGATGAATGCCGTGCAGGTACATATCACCAAGGTATCGGTAAACACGCCAAGCGCCTGTATGAATCCCTGCTTCACGGGGTGCGATACGGTAGCCGTAGCCGCCACATTGGGTGCCGAGCCCATACCCGCCTCATTGCTGAAGAGTCCGCGCTTGATACCCTGCATCACGGCAGCACCCATGCCGCCACCTATAGCTTGCTCCCAGCCGAAAGCACTACGGAAGATATGGCCCAATACGGCAGGGATCTCCGCGATGTTATAGATCACCACGCCCAATGCCAGGATGATGTAACCCACCGCCATGATAGGCACGAGCCAACTGCTCACCGTAGCTATACGGTGTATACCACCGAAGATGATGACGAGTGTCACCGCCGTAAGCCCTATACCCATCCATGTATGGTCAAAGCCGAAGGCATGCTCCCACGCCGCACAGATGGTATTGCTCTGCACCGAGTTGAAGGCAAAGCCGAAGGTGATGGCAATGAGCACGGCAAAGAGCACACCCATCCAGCGCTTGCCCAAGCCATACTGCATGTAGTAGGCAGGTCCACCGATGAACGAATCCTTATCCTTACGCTTGTAGAGCTGTGCCAATGTAGACTCCACAAAGGCGTTGACCGAGCCCAGCAGAGCTATCACCCACATCCAGAACACCGCACCGGCACCGCCCACGGCAATGGCTGTAGCCACACCCGCCAAGTTGCCCGTACCCACACGACTGGCAATAGATACGGCAAAGGCCTGGAACGACGATACCTGACGCTTGCCATCACTGCTCTTGGGAGCACTTTCGGTGAGCAGGCGCACCATCTCGCGCAAGTTGCGGAACTGTACGCCCCGTGTGCGCCAAGTGAAATAGATGGCACATCCTATGAGCATGGCTATGAGGATATAGGTCCATAGCACATCGTTGATAGCGTTGATGATGTTTTGCAAGATTTCCATATTTATTATTGTTTTTGTTTTGGGGAGTTAAGGAGTTAAGGAGTATTCGCTTCGCTCTGGAGTAAAGACAATAGTCTGTTCGCGGCTTGTTTCGGGAGTTTAGGAGTGAAGACAATAGTCTGTTCGCGAATTACGATTTCCATAGTCTAAAGTATCGTCTTTACTCCTTCACTCCTATACTCCTTTACTCCTAAAAAAGACTCTCCTTTACTCCAAAAAAACTCTCCTTCACTCCAAAAAAAACTCATCGTTCACAACTCAATGCCAGACGCTTCACTATTAACACAAATCCGCCTGTAAGGATAAGGTTAAGCACCAAAGTGAGTACCGAGATGAGCAGGATAGGTCCACCGATATGATAGCCGAGTGCGATGAAGATGACGCCTGCCCCCACCTCGCCACGGGTAAACATACCCACAGAGAGTGCAAGTCGCTCCTTGAGCGAACGGTCACGATAGAAGAGCATCGGTGTGAGCTTACCGATGTTAGAGAGCAACGACACCATCACCACATGCAGTGCAATGCTCCCCCACGACATCATAGGCAGCGAAGCTATTACACTACCCGATTGAGCAGGAGCCTCCTCCATGTGGATGAGCGGCATGCTCATACCCACCAGCAACATAAACAAGAGCGAAATGAACGATGCCGCGCGATCATCGGCCTTCGAAGCAGTGTGCCCATGCCTCATCACCATACCCAATACGAAGGCAGGCAGCAGCACCTCGATATGTACACTACCTTCCTCGCCGAAGAAGTGGTCCGTAAGGACATAGATGACATAGGTAGCCCCATATACCAAGGCCGAGTAGACGAGCAGGCTCCTCCAATCGCAGCGCAGGTCATAGGCCGACATCTTCTTCCAGCCTATCCATAGCAGCAATACCACCACGACGAGTATCACACCCATCTGCCACTGCATGCCTATCATGGCTATCTGCAGAGGTATCATCAGCAATATGGTGTCCAGGTCGTCGAAGATGGCCAATACCTGTATCTTCCTGTATATCCAACTCTTCTGAAGTCCGATAGCCGCCAGCATGGTAAACAAGATACCTGCCGAGGTAGGCGCTGCAAATCGGCTCAAGAGGAGCGACTCCTTCCACACCGCCCCTTGCGCCCACCACTCTGATGGCATCAGCACGAAGATGTAGTACATCGCTATCAAGAGCCACGGCATGCCAGCCGCCAGCATAGCCACGAGGTAGTCCTTGGCATACGACTTGATGTTGCTCTTGTCCACCTCAAACTCGCGTCCTACATTGATCATGATAAAGGCCAGACACACCCCGAGGAGTATCTCTATGCCATGTCGTGTGTGTGCGTAGCATGTCTCGGTCATGATGCCCGGCATCAGTTGCGATAGCAGCAGCCCCAGCATCAGCATCGCGGAGAATGACAAAACTTTCTTCATTGAGATTCTTCGTTCTTACTTATTTAATTAATCTATAATATCTTCACTCGGCAAAGATAATATAAAATACTATAATCTGCAAAACCTATATTTTTGGTGGCAGATTACAAACTATTACATTTATACCTTTTTGGGGCAAAGACAATAAATAATTGGTAATAATATAGATGTTGTCCAAAACGTCTCGTGTCATTTCGA
>JAZKZX010000064.1:0-2660 GCA_045612925.1 Bacteroidaceae bacterium | reverse complement strand
TGGGTCACATAGCCCTGCTCACCCACGGCACCATTCTCGGTGGTGATGAACACACGGCCCACCTTCTCGAACTCGGCAATCTGCATCAGTTCGTTCTCCGTACGGCTACCGAGGAGGAATGTAGGCTCTATGCCCATCTCCCTCAGTTTCATACCCAGGTAGAGTAAGGGAGCCACTCCCACACCGCCACCTACGAGCAAGGGGCGCACCGCAGTGTCTGTAGGCAAGGTAAATCCATTACCCAAGGGGAGCACGATGTTCACGGTATCACCCGCTTTGAGTGTAGCCATCCAGCGGGTACCGTCACCCACGAGCTGCACCAGGAGACCCAGCTCATTCTGCGCTTTATCATAATAATGAATAGAGATGGGGCGGCGCAGCATCACACTGGGAGTCTGATCCACACGCACCTCCACGAACTGTCCCGGGAGCATCTCGGGCAGCTGCTCATCAGCCGTGAGGCGTAGCAGCACAGCCTGCTTGCCCACAGCCACCGTCTCGCGTACGGTAAGGTCAAGGATATACTTCTTCATATCGGTAGATTTGTAATGTTTTTCTTTCAAGTGGCGAAGTTACACAATTATTGCCGATGGTGCAAGCATTTTCGAGATAAGAGTAGTAAAGTCGACAACACGACACCCCACCCCCTCGACTCACACCACACGGTCAAGGTAGTCGATGATCACCCTCGCCCCATCCTCCGAGAGGTGGTGACCCGAGTGGATGCGATGGCAGTGCTGTTCGGGATAGTGACGGAGAAACTCACTCATGTACCTATCGCCCAGCAGTTCATCCTCATCGGCAAAGAAGGCATGCACTCGTGCGCTCTCCTCGGCAGCATGCACCTCGGCCCACTGCTCGAAGGGGGCATAGGTGGCCACCAGCTCTGCAGATGCGCCTATCTTGGGGAGCACCTCACTCGGTCTCCAGCAGGGGTTCACGAGGATGCGCGGCATGCCCTGCAGCGTGTGGGTGATGAAGCCACCGAGCGAACTCCCTATCACCATATCTATCCCGTGCTCGCGGATATACTCGAATATCTCCTCACGCGCCTTGGCACAGTCGGCCTGCGTGTAGGTGAATGCCTCCACCGTATACCCTTCGGGCATCAGTCGCCTGAGCATCGCGACGGTAGAGCCCGATGCGCTACCGCCGTAACCATATACATAAAGAATCTTTTTCATTGTGTCTTGTTTGTTTTATGAGATACCACCGTGGCGGTGTATGCTACAAATACAGTTACTTCTTGTGGGAAAATCAAACGTCGGGGGCTATTCCTCCTTCCATAGCGTAGGCATCAACTTGAGATATGCGGTGACTGCATTCAATGCGAGTACCTGAAATTCGATGTAGTGTCCCTCCCGTTCACTCGGGGACAACGGTGTCGTCCAGGGATAGTTCGGATAGAAGCGGATACAGGTGACCGGGTAATGATCGTGACAGGTGATAGCCGCGCGCCTGCCCTGATATTCCATCACGATTACATCGTCCACGAGCTCGGGAATGATGTTATTTCCTCCAATATGACTACAGATCACCTCCTTCATTCCTGCTTTTTTTAGATAGGGCATCAGGTCATATTTCATCACATAATCAATCTTTCTTCTCCCCCAATACCACATATCTATCCTGTCCGCATCACTGCCAGCGTCTGTAACATATGACATGAATAGCTCAACCCTTGCGAGCCGCTCCTCACGCGACAGTTCATCCCATCCTTCGAGGTTGATGCCATCGGTCGTGAGATACTCCATATGGCGAATCTTGAGCTGCTTGGCATAATACCTGAACTCTTCGTTGCGCAACTCCCACTCGGTAGCCATATCCATCAGCATGAAGGGGACATCGAGCGTCATGAATCCCGTCTCTTCCATCAACAGCGGCAACTGCATCTGCAGTTTGCAAGGATGTATTTCGTAGTAGCCCAGAGGGGTATCGGGCAGTACATACCGTTTGATGGTCATCATAGCTTGGCGATAGGTAATGGTCACCGTCTCTACCGCTACGCAGACCTTATACCTTTGCTCCAGCCATGCATGATACCTTCGTTCCATCTCGCGCACAGCACGAAGAGCATTTCCATTCTCCTTGTAAGCCTTAGCATCTATCGGTTTAGGCTTGGGCGCCTCCATGCCACGAATGGATATTCTCTCTACCTCCATCTTGAAGGTCTGTACATCGGCTTCCTCGCTTTCCAATGCTTGGTGCAGTGCCGATTCCGAAAAGGAGAACTGCCCTTCATGCCACTCGGCCATCGGATTGGCTGCTGTAAAATAGGTACTCAAGAATGACTCTTGATCAGCGAAGTTCCACGCATAATCTGCAGGACGAAACACGCTTTCTCTGATCTCTTCCAGAGAGCAATGCTTGGCTATAAAACTCTTACACCTCGCATCCCAATTCTCTCTCAGTTTGGCCTCTTTTTGTTGCCAGTATGCTTTAAATTTTGACATCATAGGGTTGGTTTTTCCAGTTACAATTCCATCAGACACACCCGCCCTGTCTTGCGCAGCGAATCATATCTATACTTATATGACGCCTCGTTATCAATAACCCAAAGAAGTTTGGTACGAAGATGAGGAGGCACTTCGGGGTTTGGTGCACAGCCATCCGTGAGGATGATGAGTCCGTCATATTGCGAGTGTGCCACCATATAGTCT
>JAZKZX010000063.1:0-9723 GCA_045612925.1 Bacteroidaceae bacterium | reverse complement strand
CGAACAACATCATCAAGGTCATCGGTGTAGGTGGCGGCGGGGGTAATGCAGTGAAGAACATGTACCGCACGGGGATACGCGATGAGTCATTCGTTCTGTGCAACACCGGCAATCAGGCGCTGGCCAAGTCGGAGATTCCCGTAAAACTGCAGATTGGTCGCGAAACGACCAAGGGACTTGGCGCGGGCAACGACCCCGATGTGGCCCGACAGGCGGCAGAGGAGAATGTCGAGGACATTCGAGCACAGTTCAAGGATAATACCGAGATGGTGTTCATCACTGCCGGTATGGGTGGCGGTACGGGTACTGGAGCGGCTCCCGTCGTAGCACGCGAGGCCAAGGAGGCGGGTATGCTTACCATTGGTGTGGTGACCATTCCCTTCAAGTTTGAGCAGCGCCCCAAGATCGTGCAGGCACTCAAGGGTGTGGAGGCTATCTCGCAGCATGTTGACGCATTGCTGGTCATCAACAACGAGCGCATCTTCGACATCTACCAGAATTGTAATGTGTACGATGCCTTCCGCCGTGTTGATGATACGCTTACTATAGCCGTAAAGAGTATCTCTGAGATTATCACAGCAGAGGGTATCATCAACCTCGACTTTCGTGATGTGAGTAAAGTACTCAAGGATGGCGGCGTGGCTATCATGAGTTACGGTATCGGTAAGGGCGACTGCCGCTTGGCCGAGGCCATTGAGGCAGCACTGCACTCACCCCTGCTCAATGATAATGATATTTACAACTCGAAAAAGATTCTCTTCAATATCTACGGCAGCACCAAGCATCCACTCATGGTGGAGGAGATGGAGGAGATTAACCGCTTTACCGAGAAGTTCGTGAGCAAGGAAATTGAGGTAATCTGGGGATTGGCTACCGACGACAGTCTCGAGGATGAGGTCAAGATTACTATCCTTGCTACAGGCTTCGGTGTGAGCAATATCCCCGGTATGAGCGACACTACTATCCAGCTCGACCGCACACCGAAGAAAACTGAAGAGAGTGAGGAGGAGAAGAGAAGAAGACTTGAGGAGGAGAAGAAGAGTGCCGACATGATTAGCCAATACTATGGCGATGACAATCTGGCCGCCAAGCGCAGCATATACTCGTTTGTGATGGAGGGAGACGACCTCTTCAATGACGACCTCATCGATGCCATAGACTCAATGCCTACCTATCGGCGCACCAAGCAGAGCCTTGGCGACCTGGAGAGTAAACGCAAATAACCTTTATGACTGATACAATATGGAAAAGAAACCCGAAAACCAACTCCAAATAGAACTGAAAGAGGATGTTGCTCAAGGCATATACTGCAACTTGGCCGTCATCTCGCACTCATCGTCAGAGTTTATCATGGACCTCATTCGTGTGCTTCCAGGCATGCCCAAGGCACAAGTGCAGACTCGTGCTATTCTCACTCCCGAGCATGCCATGCGTCTCATGCTTGCTTTGCAGGACAATATCAAGCGTTATGAGCAAACTTTTGGCCCCATCCGTCTGCCCGAACAGGGTAAGGGGACTTACATCCCTCGCCTAGGCGATTTCAAGGGTGAGGCTTGATAGACAGGGTCTATAATGCTATTGCGTAAAAAATATTTATTGATATATTTGCGGTGAAGCAAATAAAAATTAACTTTGCACCAAAGATTACAAACCATAAAAAAAGAGATATTATGAAAGAACTTAAAGGAACAAAAACCGAGAAGAACTTGCAGATGGCATTTGCAGGTGAGTCACAAGCACGTAATAAATATACCTACTTCGCATCAAAGGCTAAGAAGGAGGGTTATGAGCAGATTGCTGCTATCTTCCAAGAGACAGCAGATAATGAGAAGGAGCATGCGAAGTTGTGGTTTAAGCACTTGGGTGGCATTGGCACTACTGCAGAGAATCTCATTGCAGCAGCTGCCGGTGAGCACGAAGAGTGGACCGATATGTATGCGCAGATGGCCAAGGAGGCTCGCGAAGAGGGTTTCATTGCTATTGCCGAGCAGTTTGAGGGTGTAGCAAAGATTGAGAAGGAGCACGAGGAGCGTTACCTTAAGTTGCTCGCCAATGTACAGGGCAAGCTCGTCTTCTCACGCGAGGGCGACTGCATCTGGCAATGTCGTAACTGTGGACACATCTGCGTAGGCAAGGAGGCTCCCGAAGTATGTCCCGTATGCGATCACCCGCAGGCTCATTTCCAACTCAAGCCTGAGAACTATTAATAAATTATTTTCGATAATATAAAGACAGTAACAATGGCTATACAAATCACAGACAGCAACTTTGACGAGATTGTAGCACAGGGCAAGCCTGTAGTAGTAGACTTTTGGGCCACATGGTGTGGACCCTGCAAGAAGATTGCTCCCGATATCGAGGCTTTGGCTGAAGAGTATGAGGGCCGCGTAGTCATCGGTAAATGTGATGTAGATGATAATGATGACCTCACTTCAAAGTTTGGCATCCGCAACATCCCCACCGTGCTCTTCATTAAGAATGGTGAGGTGGTAGACAAGACCGTAGGTGCTGCTACCAAGGCTGCCTTTGCAGAGAAGATTGAGGCATTGCTCTAATTCTTAAGAAAAAGATAATGGTCAGCCGACGTAATTTAGGGGGTTGGCCATTATTTGTTCATTTGTAACATAAAACTAAAAGATATGAACGACGAATTCCTCATGGACGATCTTGATGACGATAAAACCGTCGAGTTTATCCGTAATTTCTTGCCCGTAGAGCTCAAAGAGAAGTTCACTGATGACGACCTCTACTACATCATTGATGTCATTGCCGACTTCTACTTCAGCAGCGGCCTGCTCGATGCCAAACCAGATGCTGATGGCTGTGTTGAGATTGATGTGGACAAGATTGTAGCCTACATCGTCAAGGAGGCCAAGAAAGATAAGATTGGTGACTGGCTCCCCGAAGATATTGAGCTTGTGGTGCAGGCCGAGATGGAGTATGGTAATAGCTTAGGGCAGGTTGACTAACTTCGTTAGGATAGCCCAATAGCAGATTTGTCAAGACATGAATAAAGGGAAGACTCTTCGGAGCCTTCCCTTTTATCATATACCTATATTATATATAGGGGATTATTCCCAGTCGAGGATAACCTTTCCGCACTGACCTGACTCCATCACGTCAAAGCCCTTCTGGAACTCTGCCACGGGGAAGTGGTGGGTGATCACGGGTGTGAGGTCAAGGCCCGATACGAGCATCTGCTCCATCTTGTACCATGTTTCCCACATCTCGCGTCCATAGATGCCCTTGATGGTGAGTGCCTTGAAGATGATTTCGCTCCAGTCAACAGTTGTTGTCGGGGGCAGGATACCGAGCTGTGCAATCTTAGAACCATTGTACATCTTGGCTACCATTTCGCGGAAAGCTACGGGAGCACCTGACATCTCAAGACCTACATCGAAGCCACGGATGCCGAGTTGATCCATAGCACCCTGTACGGTCTCGCCCTTTGAAGCGTTTACGGTGCATGTAGCACCCATCTTCTTGGCAATGTCGAGGCGATAGTCGCTGAGGTCGGTTACCACGATATTCTTGGCACCAGCAAACTTGGCGATGGCTGTTGCCATAGTTCCGATGAGGCCGGCACCTGTGATGAGCACATCCTCACCGAGCAAGGGGAATGACAGTGCTGTATGTGTTGCGTTACCGAAGGGGTCCATGATGGCTGCCATATCGTCGCTGATGCGGTCGTCGAGCTTCACTACGTTCTGGCTGGGGATGCAGAGGTACTCGGCAAAAGCTCCGTCGCGGTTCACACCCACGCCGATGCTGTTCTCGCAAATGTGCTGGAGGCCACGGCGGCAGTTGCGGCAGTGTCCGCAAGCGATGTGACCTTCACCAGTCACGCGGTCGCCTACCTTGAAGTTGCGTACGCCGGGACCTACCTCAGCAATCACGCCCACATACTCGTGACCGATGGTCATGGGAGTCTTGATGGTCTTCTGGCTCCACTCGTCCCACTTGTAGATGTGGAGGTCGGTACCGCAGATGGCAGTCTTCTTGATCTTGATGAGGACATCGTTCACGCCTACTTTAGGCATGGGAACGTCTTCCATCCAAATGCCCTTCATGGGCTCTTTCTTTACTAACGCTTTCATTGTCTTTATGATATTAAGTGAATGAAAATAAATCCTGTTCAGTTATGTTGTGATGTGTCTGCAAAGATAGTGATTTAATTATTTGTTTGTTATTGAGAACAACTTTTTTTGCAAACATTTTAATCGGCATCTCCTATGTGCCATTATTGCCCTTTGTGTCTGTTGGCACGCTTGCGCCGTATCTCGGCCTTCATCTTGGCCGAGGCGGAGTGGTGCTGGCCGGTGATGTAGGCTTTCTTCTTGGCCTTGGTCTTGACCTTCTCCTCTTTGGGGCGGTCTGAGGCCACCTTCTTGAACATGATGCCTTTGGTGAAAATATCGTCTCCGTTCATATTGTTATTTTTTGTTTTTAGGAGTTCAGGAGTGACGCTTCGTTTAGGAGTTTAGGAGTGAAGACAATACTCTGTTCGCTGCTTTACGATTTTCATAGTCAAAAGTATTAACTGTGTTGATACCGCGATGCTCGGCATAGATTAAGCGAGCTTATCTCTGCTCTCGCGTAATTGCGGTATTGTCTGTACTCCTGTAACTCCTGGATTCCTGCAACTCCTAAAAATTTATTCCTCTTCTCCGTCAAACTCGAAGTCGTCATCGAACTCGTACTCAAAGTCCTCCATCTCGTCGATATCTTCGTACTCGATAGTGATGTCGTCATCCTGCCCCATGGCGCGCAACTCGTCTTGCAACTTGTTCATGTCTTTGGCGCGGTGTACGAGGTTCTCTTTGCTTAACTCGGTTTGGAAATTTTCCTTGTTGAGTTCATTCCAAAGGATGTCTTTGAGTACCGAGATGCCCAATCCTGTAACCGAGGAGATGAATACATGGGGGATGCCTTCGGGGAGGGTCTCCTCGAGCATCTCGATGAGTTCGTCGTCGAGCAGGTCACACTTGGTGATGGCCAGCACTCGCTGCTTGCTCAGCATATCAGGGTTGAAGGTGGCCAGCTCGTTGAGCAGGATGTCATACTCCTTGCGGATGTCTTCGGCATCACCGGGCACCATAAAGAGGAGCAGAGAGTTACGCTCTATGTGGCGTAAGAATCGCAAACCGAGTCCCTTTCCAGCACTGGCTCCCTCGATGATACCAGGGATGTCGGCCATCACGAAAGATTTGCCGTCTCGGTATGACACGATGCCTAAGTTGGGTTCCAGTGTGGTGAATGGGTAGTTGGCAATCTTGGGTTTGGCTGCTGATACGGCAGCGAGTAGGGTAGACTTACCTGCATTAGGGAATCCTACGAGTCCTACATCAGCAAGTAGCTTCAGTTCCATGATGACGGTGAGTTCTTGCATGGGCTCTCCGGGTTGGGCGAAGCGTGGCGCTTGGCGAGTGGGAGTGGCAAAGTTGAAATTGCCCAATCCACCACGGCCACCACGGAGGAGGATTACCTCTTGTCCGTGTTCGGTGATATCGCACAGATAAGCGCCAGTTTCGGCATTGTACACTACAGTGCCGCAAGGAACTTCAATGATCTTGTCCTCGCCATCCTTGCCGCTACTTTTATTCTTGGAGCCGTTACCTCCGTTTCCGGCAAAGGCGTGACGGTCGTAGCGCAGGTGCAGCAGTGTCCAATAGTTACGGTTGCCACGCAAGATGATGTGTCCTCCGCGACCGCCATTGCCACCGTCGGGGCCTCCGTTAGGGTTGTACTTTACGCGGCGCATGTGTGTGCTTCCACGACCTCCCTTGCCTGAACGGCAGTATATCTTTACATAATCGACGAAATTGGTTTCAGCCACGATAGGATTTTTTTGAGTAATTTGTCAATAGGCAGTCAGCCTATAAATCTAAAAAGTTAAAACTCAAACAATAGTTTTAATGTATTCGATAATCTTGTTTGCCATACCTTCGATACCCATATCTTCGGTGTAAACGATGCCCTTGTATAGGCCTTCGTTTTTGAACCACTCGATGAGGGGGGCAGTCTGGCTATGGTATACTTCGAAACGCTTCTTGATGGTCGCTTCATTGTCATCTGCACGGCCTTCGAGTGTGGCACGGCGCAGCAGACGATCCATGAGCAGGCTTTCGTCTACCTCGAGGTTGATCATTGTAGATATCTTTTCGCCACGTTCTTCGAGCATCTTCTTCAGTGCTTCAGCCTGTGCGATGGTGCGTGGAAAGCCGTCAAAGATTACTCCTTTACTGCCCTTGAAAGTATCGTACTTGTTGGCGAGGATGTCTATCATGAGTTCGTCAGGAATGAGGTTGCCGTGGTCAATATAGCCTTGGGCAATCTTGCCCAGCTCGGTACCATTCTTAATCTCTGTACGCAGTACATCTCCGGTAGAGATATGGTCAAACTTGAATGCCTCAACGATGAGGGCGCTATTCGTTCCCTTGCCAGAGCCGGGAGCACCAAAAATAACAATGTTCAACATAGGTTTTGTGTAGGTATATTATGTTATGTCAAGTTGTTTCGCAGATATCTATTTCACCATACTATGCGAAATTGCTACAAAAATAGGTAAAAATCGCTGATTAGCTGCAATCCTATGTCCTATTTTTTCGGTTAAAGGAGAAAATATGGGTGAAAAAAAGTGAAAGAGTAGAACATACCAGAAAAATGCATTACCTTTACAACCTGAAAATGACAAATATTACTATTAAGATATGAAATCGAGACTTCTTGTCGGCTTGCTGTTGTGCTGCATGTCAGTCACTGCGCAGACGATAGTCACAACTTATTCGCCCGGTGTGTCTGCCGAGGGGGTAGCGTACTATCTTCCCAAGACAGCCATTAATGTCAGTATCACCACAACGAAGACCTCCTATGTCCCGGGTGAGTTGTGCCAGTATGCCGACCGTTACTTGCGTATCAGCAACTTGTCTAATAAGGAGGATGCCAGCTATACCATCACTTCGGTGGCGCTCTCTACCGAGGGACTTCCTGATGAGACAAAGTTGTATCATATCCTCTTTGCCCCTAATACTATTGCTCCATTGGTAACGATGACCGAGTCGGGTATTTTGTGCGGTATCAACGCTACTGCCCCAGAAAACTCTTCTTCGGTTTCGGATGTAGCCGCTTCTGCTACGAGTACTAAGGTGTTGTCGCCCCGTTCATACATGACAGAAGAGATGCTTATGACAAGTTCGAAGGCAAAGTTGGCCGAACTTGTGGCTAAGGAGATATACAATATCCGCGAGAGCAAGAATCTTATCATCCGTGGCCAAAATGAGAATATGCCCAAGGATGCCGAGTCACTGCAGATTATTCTTGCAGGTCTTGACGAGCAGGAGGCGGCATTCACTCAGCTCTTCATAGGTACCACTGTTACGGAGGTTCATACCGAAACCTATCAGGTGATCCCTGCAGGCGGAGCCGAGCGGGTGGTGTTGGGCCGCTTCTCGCGCAAGTTAGGTTTGCTCCATGGTGACGACCTCGCGGGGGCTCCCATCTATATCGATATCAAGCCCAAGCAGATGCTCGCTGTCGCTGAGGCCACTACAGAGGCTGTAGGAGCAAAAAAAGTGAAGAAGGGTAAGAATGAACTTTTGCAAGATGGCCTCGTATATGTTATCCCAGGTAGTGCTGAGGTCTGTGTCTATACCAATACACAGCCTTTGGTTGAGGAGGTAGTTACCCTAGCGCAATTGGGTAAGGTAGAGACCCTCTCAAGCACGCTACTTACCAAAAAGAAAAATATCAAGGTACTCCTTGACCCAGTCACTGGTGCACTACGTCAGGTGGCGGAGTGAGGGGAAATTGCTCCTATGCCCAATTGCTATAGACTATTTCTATGATGGGCATAAAACGAAAAACTTGCTTGGATGGTATATATAGTAATGGTAGGAGAGAGCGATATCGTTTTTGCAGGTGTATGATGGTAAAAAAAGAGAGAGCCTCACGAGGCTCTCTCTCTCTTTTGCTCTATAGCCATTAGTTCCCAATCTTTGCAAGGTTGATGTCAAAGATGAGTGTCGAGTAAGCAGGAATGGAGGTTTGCTCCTTGCTGCCATAGCCTAATGTGGCAGGGATGTATACTCGCCAGTTGTCACCTTCGGTCATGTGTGTCAAAGCTGTGCCCCATCCTGCTATAACACTGCTGACAATGAATGTTGCCGGCTTGTTGATGGTGGGGTCAAATGTGCCTTTGTAGGACTCGTCAAACACCTTACCTTGTGGATAGGAAAGTGATGGGATCAGTCGCCCGCGATAGTTGACTTTTACGGTGTCGGTAAATAGGGGGTGCTGCGTGCCTGTTCCCTCCGCCTCCATATGGCAATAGATATAGTCGTCAGTATCCCACTCTACGCTGTTGCCCTCCTTGTCGGTATCGTTGAGCTTGTAGGAGAGTATGCGCATCCACTTGCCATCGGCATTGGCATTAGCCACTTGGGCTATAGAGTCGATGAATGCGATATTGCGCTCTTCCCAGTTTGCATATTCCTCCACTTCGGCGGTCTCTTCGCACGAGGCGAAGAGGCAGCCGATGGTGGTGATGAATAGGAGTGAAAGTAACTTGATGTACTTCATTTACTTCAATGTCTTGAGTGTGCCGGTGATGCTCACCTTATCAGCCAAGAGGCCTACGAGGCTGTCGATGCTCACGCGCTCCTGCTCCATGGTGTCGCGGTTGCGCAAGGTCACGCAGTTGTCCTTCAAGGTGTCGTGGTCGATGGTGATACAGTAGGGTGTACCGATGGCATCCTGGCGGCGGTAGCGCTTGCCGATAGAGTCCTTCTCGTCGTACTGACAGTTGAAGTGGAACTTCAGCATGTCCTGGATCTCGCGAGCCTTCTCGGGCAGACCATCCTTCTTCACCAAAGGCATGATGGCAAGCTTCACGGGAGCGAGGGCTGCGGGGAGGCGCAATACTACGCGGGTCTCACCGTTCTCGAGCTGCTCTTCCTTATATGAAGCGCACATTACGCTGAGGAACATGCGGTCGACACCGATTGAGGTCTCGATGACATAGGGTACATAGCTCTCGTTGATTTCGGGATCGAAGTACTTGATGCTCTTGCCCGAATATTTCTCGTGCTGTGACAGGTCGAAGTCGGTGCGGCTATGGATACCCTCTACCTCCTTGAAGCCGAAGGGCATGAGGAACTCGATATCTGTTGCAGCATTGGCATAGTGAGCCAACTTGTCGTGGTCGTGGTAGCGGTAGTGGTCGTCACCGAAGCCGAGGGCCTTGTGCCACTTCAGACGGGTCTCCTTCCACTTGGCAAACCACTCGAGCTCTGTGCCAGGGCGTACGAAGAACTGCATCTCCATCTGCTCAAACTCGCGCATACGGAAGATGAACTGACGGGCTACGATCTCGTTGCGGAAGGCCTTACCGATCTGTGCGATACCGAAGGGCACCTTCATGCGGCCTGTCTTCTGCACATTGAGGTAGTTGACGAAGATACCCTGCGCTGTCTCGGGGCGGAGGTAGATCTTCATAGCGCCATCGGCGGTAGAACCCATTTCGGTAGAGAACATGAGGTTGAACTGACGCACCTCGGTCCAGTTGCGTGTACCCGAGATGGGGCATACGATCTCCTCGTCGAGGATGATCTGACGCAGCTCGTTGAGGTCTGAAGCGTTGAGGGCAGCAGCGAAGCGCTCGTGCAGAGCATCGCGCTTAGCCTGAATCTCGAGCACGCGACCGTTGGTAGCGAGGAACTGAGCCTC
>JAZKZX010000062.1:0-18272 GCA_045612925.1 Bacteroidaceae bacterium | reverse complement strand
GCTGCCGCGTTACCGAGGATGATATCCTTAAACTGGTTCATACCGGCATTGGTAAACATCAATGTGGGGTCATCCTTCACCACCATAGGAGCCGAGGGCACGATCTGGTGTCCCTTGCTCTCAAAGAAACTCTTAAAAGACTCTCTAATTTCTTTAGCTGTCAACATAGTTGTGTTATTATTTTTCTATTATTATTCTACTCTTTCCAAATAGCTTACAAAATTAGTGCAAGGCGAGCGAAAACGCAAATTTATTTGCAGTTTTCCGAGCCGAAGCCTAATTTCAGACTGCAAAGCAGGCTAAAGTTAGTGCTATCGAGCGAAATATCAAATTATTTGAACATTTCCGAGCCTCAGGCTAATTAAAAGCTACGAAGTAGATCCAAATTAGTGCACACCTGGTCCCACGACCACCGAATGCAATCTTTCAGGTTGCAGATAACACTGAGCCAATCGCTGCAGTTGGGCACTATCAGTAGCGCTGATAACCTCAAGGGTATCCTCTATGTGCGTATTTGGCAATCCGAGATGATCCATGAAGATATAGGCATCAGACAGCGAGAAGGCACTTTCGTTGTTTCTACAGATCTCGCCCGTCATATAGTTGCGCACCATACGCAGCTCCTCATCAGGCACAGGCTCATTCTGCAGACGCAGCATCTCCCTTCTCACCTCCTCGATGACCTCTTCCGCCTTGCCAGCTTGTGCTTCACAGTGCACCACAAACATCACCTGAGGCATACTCGTCACGAGGTCGGCACCAATATGATAGGTATAACCCTTCGTCTCTCTCACATTCTTCATCAGGCGACTGCCAAAGTAGCCTCCCAGCACAGTAGTGAGCACACGCATCGGAAGGTAGTCGGGATGGTTCACATCCATCAGCAGAGTACCCATACGGACACTATCCTGCACCGCTCCCTCCCATGATCGGTTGACCGATGTACCCACCACCCCATCCACGATGGGGATATGCGTTGGCAAACCTCCATAGTGCATCGTCTGTTGGGTTTCACACCCCCATCTGGCACTACCAAAGAGCTCCTCCACTTTAGCCAGCAACAACTCATCGACATCACCCGAGAGATATATCTTACAGGTGTTCGAGCCATAATATTGCTGATAAAAATCCACGATATCTGCCACCTGCAACCTATCATAATCCTCCGCAACAGTTTGCATGCCACAGATATGGTTATCCCCATAGATGCTACGGCGCAGCTCACGCATAGCCTGCACATCTCCCTTCTGGAGATTCACCATGAATTGCGCCTTATTATTACCTCGCACGATACCCAGCTGCTCCTCGCTATACGAAGGTTCAGTGAGCATACGCTGCACCAGTTCGAGCGTGTTGGCAAAGTGTTTCTTCAGTGTGTATAGGGTCACGAAGGTACGGTTCATGGCCACACTCAGTTCGAGCCACGCCCCGTAGTAGTCGAGACGCTCCGCAAAGGCAGCCGCTGTATATCCCCTACACCCCTCGCGCAGCATACGACAAGCAAAGAGCGCCTGCAGCTTACGCGCTTGATGGCTCTGCCCTGCCGTGAACACGAAGTCGATACGCATAGCCCCCAGCCCCTTGGCCTCTATCACATGCAAGGGTACCCCATTGGGCATGACATGCGTCACAGGTTTACGGAAGACAAACGATGCAGGCCGAATGGCAGGAGGAGTTGTACGATCGAGCATAAGGTCCCTTGTCTATCTCATTAAAATCCGAACGACTCTTCCAGCTGATGCTCCTCGGCAAAGTTATCAATTACAGTCTGTTGCGCACAAGGATTAAAGCCCTCGGGGATATTGAAGGTCTCCTCTTGCGAGTACCCTAACGACTCATCGGCATACACCTTTTGCATGTATAGTGCCCAGATGGGGAGCGCCATAGAGGCTCCTTGTCCGTCGCTCATGCTGGTAAAGTGGATATCACGGTCATCTCCACCTACCCAGCAGCCGCTCACCAGCGAGGGAGTATAGCCCATAAACCAACCGTCAGCGTTATTGTTGGTCGTACCCGTCTTACCCGCAATCTCCGCCTTGAATCCATAGCGGAATCGCAAGCGCCTACCGGTACCCTCATCAATCACCGCCTTCATCATATCGATCATCTTGTAAGAGCTCTCCTTGCTGATCACCTCATAGGTTTTGGGGGTGAAGGTAGCTACGATATTTCCTTCGTTATCCTCGATACGTGTCACGAAGAGCGGCTCGGTGCGGATACCATTATTGGGGAATGCCGTATAGGCTCCCACCATCTCTCCCACCGAGATGTCGCACGGACCAAGGCACAGCGATGGCACTGGCTGTATATCCAGGTTTCGTATGCCAAACTGGTGTATCAGGCTCTTGAAGGCATAGGGGTTTAGCTTGCTCATGAGGTATGCCGATATCCAGTTGTTCGACTGCGACAAGCCCCATCTCAGGTCTACGATCTTTCCATAATCCTCCTCTCGTCCCGTATTACGCGGTGCCCACACCTGTCCATCTTCGGTGAGTATGGTCTGCTCCACGTTGCGTGTCTGGTCACAGGGTGAGAATCCATTCTCCATGGCCAAGGTGTAGAGATAGGGTTTGATGGTCGATCCCACCTGACGGCGTCCCACCATAGCCATGTCGTACTGGAAGTGTGTATAGTCGGGACCACCCACATAGGCCTTCACATGCCCCGTGATGGGGTCCATAGACATAAATCCCGTACGGAGGAAATGCTTGTAGTAGCGTATCGAGTCCATGGGCGACAGTATCGTATCTCGGTCGCCCCCATAGGCAAAGACACGCATCGGGTATTTCACGTCGAACGAGTCGCGAATAGCCTTGTCCGTATACCCCGCCTTCTTCATGCCCCTATAGCGGTCGGTCTGCTTCATGGAGCGCACGAGCAGCGTCTCTATCTCGTCAGGCTTCAAGTTGTCGTAGGGAGCATTGCGTTGGTTCTTCTTGCTCTTGAAGAATCGAGGTTGCAGATACTCCTTGATATGTTCGTTCACCGCCTCTTCGGCATACTGCTGCATGCGCGAGTCGAGGGTGACATAGATCTTCAATCCATCCGTATAGAGGTTATAGTGGCTACCATCCTTCTTCTTGTTCTTGTTGCACCAGCCATAGAGTGGGTTCTCGGCCCAGTCGATAGAGTCCTCGTAGAACTTCTGCATCTGCCATCCACGATAGTTCTTGCGCACAGGCTCCTTGGCAGTCATCACCCCACGCAGATATTCACGGAAGTAGGGTGCCGGTCCCAGCTTATGGTCCACCGGTCGGTAGCGCAGCACCAGTGGCGTCTGCTGCAGCGAGTCACATTCGTCACGGGTCAGACAATCATTCTTCTCCATCTGTGCCAGCACCACATTGCGGCGTTCGCGTGTCTTCTCTGCACGACGTCGGGGGTTATAGAGCGACGAGTTCTTACACATGCCCACCAGTGTAGCCGCCTCCTCCGTAGAGAGTTCCTTGGGCTCCTTTGAGAAATAGGTGTTGGCGGCTGTCTTGATACCGATAGCGTTATTACCGAAGTCATACTTATTGAGATACATGGTCAAGATCTCCTCCTTCGTATAGTACTTCTCCAGCTTCACTGCGATAACCCACTCGATCGGCTTTTGGAATAGTCGCTCCACCTTGCTATCGGCCACCTCGGTATAGAGCTGCTTGGCAAGCTGTTGGGTCAGCGTGCTACCACCTCCCGAGCTGCTCTGACGCAGTATGCCCGTCTTCACGATAGCGCGCATCAAGGCACGCAGGTCGATACCCGAATGCTCGGTAAATCTCACATCCTCAGTACTGATCAGTGCCTCTACAAGTACAGCGGGCAGGTCGGCATAGTCGGTCCACACGCGGTTTTCCCGGCTATACGAGTAGGTGCTGAGCAGTTTGCCATCCGATGAGATGACCTGTGTGGCAAACTTATAATCCGGATTTTCCAATTCATCTACAGGAGGTACAAAACCTATCCATCCTTTAGTAATGGAGTAGAACACCAAGAACACGGCGACGAGACCCACCGCCAGCATGCCCCACAGGGCGTATATGAACTTCTTCAACATAAGCGTTATGTTTTTCAATCTGCAAATGTAGTGCAAAAAATCGATTTAGCGAAGAAACCACCCGCAACTTCCCCTATTGCACGAGAGAAATTTAACATCAGGCATGAGAAAACGTAATTTTATTTGCAGTTTTCCCATCCACGACCTAATTTTGCACCTGATTATACATATAGGATGATATACCCCACCAATTTTGAGCAAAAGATAGGCTTCGACCAGGTGCGTCACCTTCTTCGCGAGCGTTGTTTGAGCACGCTCGGCAAAGACCGTGTCGAGACAATGTGCTTCGCCACCGATGCAGCAGAGG
Organism: Bacteroidaceae bacterium; assembly: GCA_045612925.1. Classification (GTDB taxonomy): domain Bacteria; phylum Bacteroidota; class Bacteroidia; order Bacteroidales; family Bacteroidaceae; genus UBA1189. The sequence continues at coordinate 13,926 of JAZKZX010000062.1, read as the reverse complement.
TCAACCGCCTGCTCGACGAGGTCACCGAGTTCGTACGCATCATCCAGGAGGAAGACAGTTTCCCCAACCAGCACTTCTTCGATGTCCGCCCGGCCCTGCATCGTGCCACCATCGAGGGGCTCTATATGGACGAGGGCGAACTGTTCGACCTGCGCCGTTCGCTCGACACCATCAGCCAGATCATCCTTTTCCTCCACCATAGCGACGATGACGACGAGGAGAGCACGAGCAGCCGATACCCCAACTTGAGGGCTCTGGCAGCCGATGTGCAGGCCTTCCCCACCCTCATCCGCCGCATCGACGGCATTGTCAACAAGTTTGGCAAGATCAAGGACAACGCCTCTGCCGCCCTGGCTGGCATCCGTCGCGAGCTTGCCGCCACCACGGGCAGCATCTCGCGCACCCTCCACTCCATCCTGCGCTCGGCACAGGCCGAGGGCATTGTCGACAAGGAGGCCAATCCCACCATGCGCGATGGCCGCTTGGTGATCCCTGTAGCTCCCGCGCTGAAGCGCCGCATCAAGGGCATCGTACACGACGAGTCGGCCACCGGCAAGACCCTCTTCATCGAGCCTGCCGAGGTCGTCGAGGCCAACAACCGCATCCGCGAACTCGAAGCCGAGGAGCGTCGCGAGGTGATACGTATCCTCACCGAGTTTACCGATGAGGTGCGCCCACAGATTCCCGAGATATTAGACTCCTACACCTTCCTTGCCGAGATCGACTTCATCCGTGCCAAGGCACTCACCGCCATCGCCATGGAGGGCATCAAGCCCCAGATGTACGACCATCCCCACATTGACTGGGTCGAGGCCATACACCCTCTGCTGCAGATCAGCCTTGCCAAGCACCACAAGAAGGTCGTACCTCTCGATATCACCCTCCATCGCGACCAGCGCATACTCATCATATCGGGTCCCAATGCCGGTGGCAAGTCGGTATGTCTCAAGACCGTAGGCCTGCTGCAATACATGCTGCAATGTGGCATGCTCATCCCCGTGAAGCGTGCTGGCGGAGCGGGCATCTTCGAGAGCATCTTCATCGATATCGGCGACGAGCAGAGTATCGAGGACGACCTCAGCACCTATAGCAGCCACCTGCTCAACATGAAGAATATGATGCGCCATGCCAATGAGCGCAGCCTCATCCTCATCGACGAGTTTGGCAGCGGCACCGAGCCGCTCATCGGAGGTGCCATGGCCGAGGCTGTACTACGCCGTTTCAATGCCAAGCACGCCTATGGCGTCATCACCACCCACTACTCCAACCTCAAGCAGTTTGCCGAGAGCCACCAGGGCGTCGTCAACGGGGCCATGCTCTACGACCGCCACCAGATGCAAGCCCTCTACCAGCTGCAGATAGGCAATCCCGGCAGCTCGTTTGCCGTCGAGATAGCCCGCAAGATAGGACTCCCCGAAGAGGTCATCGCCGACGCCTCCGAGATTGTAGGTAGCGAGTACATACAGTCCGACAAATACCTGCAAGACATCGTGCGCGACAAGCGCTATTGGGAGACCAAGCGCCAGAACATCCGCCAGAAGGAGAAGCAGCTCGAGACCCTCATCGCCCAGTACGAAGGCGAGATGGAAGAGCTGAAGAAGTCGCGCAAGACCGTCATCCGCGAAGCCAAGGAGGAGATGAAGCAGCTGCTGCAAGAGTCCAACGCCCGCATCGAGAACACCATACGCACCATCAAGGAGGCCCAAGCCGAGAAGACGCAGACCCGTCAGGCACGCCAAGAGCTGGCCGAGTGGCGCGAAGCCGTCACCGACAACAGCACCGACGACTACGAGGCACGCATACAACGCAAGATGGAGCAGCTCCGCGCCAAGCAAGAGCGCAAGAAGAAGAAGAAAGAAGCCTCTCCTAACCCCTCCCAGGGAGGAGGACTTAGCTCTGCGAAGCCTGAATCACCCCTCCTCGCGAAGGGCGGTGGTGAGGTCACCCTCACCGTAGGCTCCCTCGTCCGCATCAAGGGTCAGCAGACCATCGGCACCATCGAGCAGATCAGTGGCAAGAATGCCACCGTCACCTTTGGTATGATGCGCACCGTCACCAAGCTCTCCAAGTTAGAGCCCTCCACCCAGGAGGCGGCGCGCCAGCAAGAGGCCGAGCGTCCCCGCGCCTACACCTTCCTGAGTCGCCAGACACAAGAGGATATCACCGAGCGCCGCCTACACTTCAAGCAAGACATCGATGTGCGCGGCATGCGTGGCGAAGAGGCCCTGCAAGCCGTCACCTACTATATCGACGATGCCGTCCTGCTCGGCATGCCCCGTGTGCGCATCCTGCATGGCACGGGCAATGGCATACTGCGCACCCTCATTCGCCAGTACCTCGATGCCACCCCCGCCGTAGCCAGCTGCCGCGACGAGCATGTGCAGTTTGGCGGAGCAGGAATAACGGTCGTTGAACTTCATTAGAATAAAATCGTAAATAGTAAATTGACAAATAGAAACTCAACATGATGAACATTTCATTCGTAGACATTATCGAATTCATCGGCACCTTTGCCTTTGCCATCAGTGGTATTCGTTTGGCGTCAGCCAAGCAGTTCGACCTCTTCGGAGCCTATGTCGTAGGCCTCGTCACCGCCATCGGCGGTGGTACCATCCGCGACGTACTGCTCGATGTCACCCCCTTCTGGATGAGCAACACCATCTACCTCATCATCACTGCGTTTGCCCTGCTGTGGGTCATGATCTTCAGCAAGTACTTGGTAAGGATGAACAACACCTTCTTCATCTTCGACGCCATCGGCCTTGCCCTCTTCGCTGTCGTAGGTATACAGAAGACCCTCGATGCCGGCTTTCCCCTTTGGGTAGCCACCATCATGGGTACCTTCACTGGTGCGGCAGGCGGTGTGCTGCGCGATGTCTTCATCAATGAGATACCCCTTATCTTCCGCAAAGACATCTACGCCATGGCCTGCGTCATGGGTGGTTTCGCCTACTGGGTATGCGGTCGCTTGGGTACCGACCCCATCGTCACACAGATCTCATGCGGTGTATGCGTATTCCTCTCGCGCGTGCTGGCGGTGAAGTTCCACATCAGCCTGCCCACGCTCAAGGGTGAAGAGCGCCACCATCAGAAGTAATGGCAGGGATCTATATCCATGTCCCCTTCTGTCAGAGTAGATGCGCCTATTGCGACTTCTACTCCACCACCCTGCTTGCCCACCGCACAGCCTATGTCGACATGGTGTGCCGCGAGCTGCGCCATCGCCTGCCCGAGCTGCGTGGAGAGCCTATCAAGACCCTCTACTTCGGTGGCGGCACCCCCTCAACACTCACCATCCACGAGCTACAGCAAATCATAGCCACCCTAAAAGATCTAGCTAATCTAGAAAATCTAGAATATCTAGAGCATATAGAAAGTCTAGAGCATCTAGAAAGTCTAGACCATCTATGCCCCCCCGAGGTCACCCTCGAGGCCAACCCCGACGACCTCACCGAAGAGTACATACAGGGGCTGCGCACCCTCCCCATCAACCGTGTCAGCCTCGGCATACAATCCTTCCACGACCGCACGCTACGCCTCGTCGGTCGCCGCCACACCGCGCAGGAGGCCATCGACGCCGTACACCGCCTGCAGCAGGCCGGCCTCACCAACATCAGCATCGACCTCATCTACGGGCTCCCCGGCGAGAGCCTTTCCGACTGGTCCTACAGCCTCGACCAAGCCATCGCACTCGGCGTCAAGCACATCTCGGCCTACCACCTCACCTACGAGGAGGGCACCCGCCTATGGCGCATGCACGAACAAGGCCTCGTAGCCCCCATCGACGAGGAGCAGAGCGTGCAGTCATTCCAACTGCTGAGAGAGAAGCTCCTCGCTGCCGGCTACGAGCATTACGAGATCTCCAACTTCGCCCTCCCCGGCTACCACTCGCGCCACAACAGCAGCTACTGGCAGGGCACCCCCTACCTCGGCATCGGTCCCGGTGCCCACTCCTACGACGGCAATGCCCGCCGCTGGAATCTCAGCAGCCTCACCGACTACCTCACCACGCCGCAGGGCCACGATGTGCCCCACGAGGTCGAGCACCTCACCACCGACGAGCGCTACGATGAGCGCATCATCACCGAGCTGCGCACCTCACGCGGCATCGACCTCACCAAGCTCAAGGCCGACCTTGGCGACACCTACCACGCCCACTGCCTACGTTGTGCCACGCCCTATATCGACAGAGGGCAACTCGTCCACACCCCCGACGACCACCTCCGCCTCACCCCCGAGAGCATCCTCATCAGCGATGCCGACATGCGCGACCTCCTCTTTTAAAGGTAGGTTATATAAATTCTCGCAGAAAAAACATCCCCCATTTTACCATTTTCCCAAAAGAAATGCTTATTTTTGCACATTCTACAGAGAATTGGTAATCCCATTATGGACGACAGTTATAAACGGAATGAAACAGGTAAAGCCCAAAAAGTTTCTGGGACAGCACTTTCTGAAAGACCTCTCCATAGCGAAGGCCATAGCAGACACTGTCGACAAGTGCCCCTCACTACCCATCCTTGAGGTAGGCCCTGGCATGGGTGTGCTCACCCAGTATCTTATCCCTAAAGAGCGTACGGTAGACGTAGTGGAGATTGACTATGAGTCGGTCGCCTACCTTCATGAGCACTTCCCACAACTGGAGGGTCACATCATCGAGGACGACTTCCTGAAGATGTCTTTAGATGACCTCTTTGGCGGTAGCCCCTTCGTGCTCACCGGCAACTACCCCTACAACATCTCGAGCCAGATCTTCTTCAAGATGCTCGACAACAAAGAGCGCATCCCCCTGTGCACTGGCATGATCCAGCGCGAGGTAGCCCAGCGCCTGGCAGCCCCCCCGGGCAGCAAGACCTACGGCATACTGAGCGTGCTCGTGCAGGCATGGTACGATGTCGAGTACCTCTTCACCGTGAGCGAGGGCGTCTTCAACCCTCCCCCCAAGGTCAAGAGCGCCGTCATCTCCATGCGCCGCAACGCCGTCACCGACCTGGGCTGCGACGAGGCACTCTTCAAGCGTGTCGTGAAGACCACCTTCAACCAGCGCCGCAAGACCCTGCGCAACTCCATCAAGCCCCTCGTGCCCGCCGGTCATCCCATCCTGGCCGACGAGATCTTCAACAAGCGCCCCGAGCAGCTCTCCGTGGCCGACTTCATCGGGCTGACGAAGATGATTGAAGGAATAAAGATAGTTGATTAATCTGAGTACTCCGAGAACTCTGAGCGCTCCGAAACGAAAAAGAGGAACAATGAAAGATTCCATTATCCTGACCCGCGAATATATCGAGCAGATCGAGCAGCTCGTCGAGAGCAAGCAAGCCGATGAACTGAAGCAACGGCTTGCCGAGATGCACCCCGCCGACATCGCCGAGATGTGCGACGACATGTCTATCGAGGATGCCCGATACATCTATCACCTGCTCGAAGGCGAGGATGCCGCCGATGTGCTCATCGAGATGGACGAGGACGCCCGTAACGAACTCCTCGAGGAGGTGCCCTCCGAGACCATCGCCCGCAAGTTCATCGACTACATGGACACCGACGACGCCGTCGACATCATTCGCGACATGGACGAGGACAAGCAAGAGGAGATCCTTGCCCACATCGAAGACATCGAGCAGGCGGGCGACATCGTCGACCTCCTCAAGTACGACGAGGACACCGCCGGTGGTATCATGGGTACCGAGATGGTTATCGTGAATGAGAACTGGTCCATGCCCGACTGCCTGCGCGAGATGCGCCTGCAAGCCGAAGACCGCGACGAGATCTACAATGTCTATGTCGTCGACGACGAAGAGCGCCTGCAGGGCGTGTTCCCCCTGAAGAAGATGATCACCAACCCCTCGGTATCGAAGGTAAAGCATGTGATGGACAAGGACCTCATCAGCATCCATGTAGACACCCCCGTTGAGGAGGTGGTACAGCTCATCGAGAAGTACAACCTCGTGTCGGTACCCGTCATCGACAGCATAGGCCGCCTCGTGGGTCAGATCACCGTCGACGATGTCATGGACGAGATGCGCGAGCTCGCCGAGCGCGACTACCAGTTGGCATCAGGTCTTTCGCAAGATGTAGAGAGCGACGACAGCATCATCAAGCAGACCCGCGCCCGTCTCCCCTGGCTGCTCATCGGCATGGTGGGCGGACTCGGCACATCAGCCATCCTCGGTCTCTTCGATGGCGTCTTTGCCTCCTACCCCGAGATGGCGCTCTTCATCCCCCTCATCGGTGCTACGGGTGGTAACGTCGGTACGCAGGCCTCGGCTATCGTCGTGCAGGGTCTGGCCAACAACTCGCTCGACATCAGCAATACCGGTCGTCAGATTGTGAAGGAGTCTATGGTATCGCTCATCAACGCCGCCATCATCTCACTCGCCGTGTTTGGTTACAACTGGTGGCGCTATGGCATGGGCTCTCCCGCCACCTATTCGGTGAGCCTCTCGCTCTTCTGCGTGGTGATGTTCGCCGCCCTGTTCGGCACCTTCGTGCCCATGACCTTGGAGAAGCTCAAGATAGACCCCGCCATCGCCACAGGTCCCTTTATCTCCATCACCAACGACATCATCGGCATGCTCATCTACATGGGCATCACCGTATGGCTGGCGTAACGCGATGGCCTTATCTGTTAGATGATTTGACAGACATAGCACCTTAAGCACGATGACAACAAGCATATCAAAACCAAAGACTCGAAATGGCATGATACAGTTCTTTCGAGCCTTATCCATCATTGCCGTCGTAATGATTCACACCTCTCCTTCAGGGGAATGGCAGGTGTTTGGTAGGCCATTCATCAACTTTGGCGTTGCGACATTCCTGTTCCTTTCTGGTTATCTGACGAAGATAGAAAATGACAATTGGTATGCCTTTGCGAAAAAAAGAATCTTACGGGTGCTGATCCCATATGTCGTTTGGACAATACTTTATACCTTGCAAAAGGGGGGTGATATGCTTTTGATAGCAAAGAACCTCATCATTGCAGATTCGGCATGGATGATGTACTACATTCTGGTGTATATACAGTTCGTGCTGCTTACTCCGTGGCTGGGCCGATTAGCCAAGTCTAAGTATCGTCATCTTGGTTGGCTGGTAGCTCCTATCTCGACGATAATCTTTGTATATTACGGCTTGCTGACAGGGGTAGAACTTCATGTATATGCAAGGATTTTCTGGTCTGATGCATGTCTGAGATGGTTTACCTTTTACTATTTAGGATTACTCCTGGGTAATCGAATCATCCACCCAGACTACTCCCTGAAGACTTTGACCATATTGTATGTGGCGTCCATCGTGTTACAAATGGCAGAGGGGTACGGATGGTTCTTGCTCGGCGAGGGTAACTGTGGTAGTCAAATCAAGCTAAGCTCGTTCTTGACAAGTGCGCTATTTATTCTGATCGTATATACAATACTTAACAGGCCCGATATGGATGTAAAGAGTCGATTCTTCCGTTTACTTGGCGACTACTCTTTTGGTATCTATCTATGCCATATCATGGTCATGACAATCTTGGACAAAGTACCTTACTATACAGTTCTTCCCTGGCCATTCTCATCTGCTACAGTTGTGCTGGTAAGTCTGGGGTGTTGCTATATGGGCGACAAGATATGCGGAGAAAGGATCAGCAGTTGGCTGGGATTGAAATGAGCTGTGAGCCTGTAGGGCACCCACGAGGGATCCCCTACGGTGGACATTTGTCATTTGCTGCTTATTTCATCCGGAGGCATGCACATGTGTAACGCGTGCGAAAGTCTGCCAGGTCTATTGAGTCCGCAGGAGGCCAAAGAGCCATCATCCGAAAACTTTTTAACCTTTTCTTTTGTAATATCAAGGATTCTATGTACATTCGCAAAATAGAGTCAAAAGACCTCAAAAAAATACCATTATGGAAGACAGAAAGATGATATACCTCTGCTTGGCACACATGTCAGAAGAGGGAGCGGAACAGAAATATGTGAAGGAGGCCTTCGATACCAATTGGGTGGTGCCCATGGGACCGAATGTGACTGCTTTTGAGCACGACCTGGAGCAGTTTGTAGGGAGCCTCTCCCAACCCTCCCCTAAAGGGAAGGGCTATGTGGGGGTGCATTCTGCAGACCCTATGCTTTATGGGGTGTTGAAAGAGTATGCGGAAGAGCACAGAAAGAATCCAACAGATGCAGAAAGCGCTCTTTGGAATCTGTTAAAAGGTAAGAACCTGGATCATAAGTTTAGGAGACAGCATATCATTGGTGATTGTATTGCAGACTTTTTCTGCTGCGAAAATAACTTGTGCATTGAGATTGATGGAGGATATCACAATGTACCAGTTCAAATCAAGAGAGATGACGAGAGAACAAAGTATTTGCAGGAGAGAGGGTGTATAGAAATAAGATTCACCAATGAGGAGGTAATTGCAAATACAGAGCATGTTGTCGAGATTATCAAGAGATTCTGTAATGTACTGCCTAACTTGAAGTCCTACCCTTCAGGGGAGGATTTAGGTGGGGCTTTGAAGTCCTCTCCTTTAGGAGAGGATTTAGGAGAGGCTCCTAAGGTGGTGTGCCTGTCGGCAGGTACGGCAGCGGTACACCTGGCGCTGATCGCCTGTGGCGTGGGCCCGGGCGATGAGGTGCTGGTACAGTCGTTCACCTTCTGCGCATCGTCACACCCCATCACCTACCTCGGCGCCAAGCCGGTATTCGTAGGCAGTGAGGCGGAGACATGGAACATGGACCCCGTGCTGCTCGAAGAGGCTATCAAGGACCGCATAGCGCAGACAGGACGCAAGCCCAAGGCTATCATCCCCGTGGCGCTCTATGGTATGCCCTACGACTGCGAGCGACTCATGGCAGTGGCCAACAAGTATGAGATCCCCGTCGTCGAGGACGCTGCCGAGGGCATGGGATCGCGCTTCGACGGACAGGTATTGGGTACCTTCGGTCGCTTTGGCGTGCTATCGTTCAACGGCAACAAGATGATCACCACCTCGGGTGGCGGCGCGTTGATATGTAATGGGGCCCCCTCCAACCTCCCCCTAAAGGGTGAGGCTATAAAGTCCTTCCCCTCAGGGGAGGATTTAGGAGAGGCTGCTGCCCTTGATGCCAACACGGTGATATGGTATGCCACACAGGCGCGCGATGCCTACCCCTACTATGAGCATACAGCTATCGGATATAACTACCGCATGAGTAATGTATGTGCAGGTATCGGACGCGGACAGATGACGGTGCTCGATGCGCACATCGCACACCACAAGCATGTGCAGGAGCTATACAAGGAGCTGCTCAAGGATGTGAAGGGCGTGACCCTGCACGAGCAGCCTGCCGACCCGCGCTACGACAGCAACTTCTGGCTCTGTGCAGCTACATTGGATCCCGAGGTGAAGGTGGTCGGGCAGGAGAACGCCTACAAGGAGGTCATCAAGAGTGCTGTGGGTGGTGCAGCGGGGGTCATCAAGCAGGTAACATCGGCAACTACGGACTGCCAGCCCAACGACAATGTAGAGGCGCTGCGCGTGTTCATGCTCAACAAGAAGGTGGAGTGCCGCCCCGTATGGAAGCCTATGCACAAGCAGCCGGTATACAAGGGAGCTCCTATATATACCAATGGCATAGAGGAGGATATCTTCAAGGTGGGCTTCTGCCTGCCCGCAGGCCCCTATGTGACTGACGACGATGTGCGCTATATCGTGGAGTGCATCAAGGAGGCGGTGAACTGTTAGGCTGTGGTGCTCCCCTCGTGGACGCCCTATAAGCTCACAACCCAGAATATTCTTATCTATCTCACACAGGCCACCCTACCGAGGTAGCGGTGAGTAGGGGCAGACCGATGTATCTGCCCTATAGGCTCATCGCCCAAGCCCCTCTAAAACAAGAAAGGCGCGTACCTGGTACGCGCCTTCGTTATATGTGTATATCTTCTTAGATCACACCCTGAGCCATCATGGCGTTGGCCACCTTGATGAAGCCTGCCACGTTGGCACCCTTCACATAGTCGATATAGCCGTCGGGGCGTGTACCATACTTCACGCATGATGCGTGGATGTTCTGCATGATGCTCTTGAGCTTCTTGCCCACCTTGTCGGCGCTCCAGCCCAGCTTGTAGCTGTTCTGTGTCATCTCGAGACCTGACACCGATACACCACCGGCGTTCGATGCCTTACCGGGTGCGTAGAGGAGCTTAGCCTCCTGGAAGGTCTCCACAGCCTCGGGAGTAGAGGGCATGTTGGCACCCTCTGATACAGCGATGCAGCCATTGGCTACGAGAGCGCGTGCATGCTCGCCATTGAGCTCGTTCTGTGTAGCGCAGGGGAGTGCGATATCACCCTTCTCATACCAGGGAGCAGCACCAGCCACATACTTGCAACCGTACTTGTCGGCATACTCCTTGATACGGCCACGGCGCACGTTCTTGAGCTCCATGATGAAGGCGAGCTTCTCCTCGTTGATACCTGCGGGATCGTAGATATAGCCGTTCGAGTCGCTCATGGTCACCACCTTGGCACCCAGCTGGATGCACTTCTGTGTGGTATACTGAGCCACGTTACCCGAACCACTCACGAGACATACCTTATCCTTGATGTCGATGCCGCGTGTCTTGAGCATCTCCTGGAGGAAGTAGATGTTACCATAACCTGTTGCCTCAGGACGGATGAGCGAGCCACCGAAGTCGAGACCCTTACCGGTGAGCACACCCTCAAAGTTACGGGTGAGCTTCTTGTACATACCGAAGAGGTATCCTACCTCACGCGCACCCACACCGATGTCACCGGCGGGTACGTCCATCTCAGCACCGATATTGTGCCACAGCTCGGTCATGAAGGCCTGGCAGAAGTGCATCACCTCGTTGTCGCTCTTACCCTTGGGGTCGAAGTCCGAGCCACCCTTGGCACCACCCATGGGGAGTGTGGTGAGCGCGTTCTTGAAGGTCTGCTCGAAGGCAAGGAACTTCAAGGTGCTGAGGTTCACTGAGGGGTGGAAGCGGAGACCGCCCTTGTAGGGACCGATGGCGTTAGAGTGCTGCACACGGTAGCCCATATTGGTTTGCACCTTACCCTTGTCGTCGACCCATGTCACACGGAAGGTCACGATACGATCGGGCACGCAGAGACGCTCAACGAGGTTGGCAGCCTCAAACTCGGGGTGCTTGTTATACTCATCTTCGATAGTGGCCAGCACTTCGGCTACGGCCTGGAAATAGAGCTCTTCACCAGGGAAGTGCTCGCGCAGTACGGCTAATGTTTCTTGTACTTTCATACTAATACCTATATTAATACCTGTTAGTTTCGTTTAAAATCTCTTTACAGAGTCGCAAAGATAAATATATTCTGTGATTATTATAATAAAAAAGCAAGAAAAAAACAATAAAATGTGATATTTTGTTGCTTTTATCCCCGATAGGCTGGAATTTTGTATGTTTTGGCAACTGTATCGGATTTTTTTGTTACATTTGCATGTACGATGCTTGTCTGCGCAGCGGACAATAGCATGGGTTTGTATAATATAATAGTAAGAATATCCTGATGAAAACGATGACTATCTCTCGCATCGGCACATTGCCACAAGATGCAGCCGATGTACCCCAACTGCTTGATGCCATGTCTGTTCCCTTCGAGCCCGTTGCCACGGTCAACTGGCCCGACGCATACCCCTACCGCCCCGAGGCAGCTGTGCGCATGGCGTGGTGCCCCGAGGGCCTCGTGCTGCACTACCGCGTGAGCGAGCAGAGCGTGCGTGCGGTGTATGGCGAAGACAATGGCCAGGTGTGGACCGACTCGTGCATGGAGTGCTTCATCCGCAACGAAGGCTCCGACACCTACTACAATATCGAGTGCAACTGCATCGGCACGCTGCTCATCGGGCTGCGCGGCGAGGATGTAGGCCGTTGCCACATGGAGCCCGAGGTGATGGCACAGGTCAAGCGATGGGCATCGCTGGGTCGTGAGCCCTTCGGCGACCGTGCCGAGCACACCGACTGGGAACTGGCGTTGGTGATACCGGCTGCCACCTTTGCCAAGTACCCCATACGCCTCGAGGAGGGAGCAACGCTCCGCGCCAACATCTACAAGTGTGGCGACGACCTGCCCGTGCCGCACTTCGTGTCGTGGAATGCCATCCACACCGAGAAGCCCAACTTCCACCGCCCCGACTACTTCGGCGAACTGGTGCTGAAATGAATGATGAGCGGGAATTCCCGCTCATCATTCATTTATGGAGTCAAGGAGTGTAGGAGTGTTTCTTTTTGTGGAGTGAAGGAGTGTAGACAATAGCTTCATCGCTCGCAGAATATTCTTTTTATCTCCCACAGAAATATAGGATATCTCCAAATAAATTTGCTCTTATTTTTATCGTTTATGAATAAATAAAGTCTGGTTTCCTCACGAAGGGGGTCCCACGCTTGATGACAGCAAACATTCGTAGCAGTAGTTTAAATTTAATGGCATTTGCAACGACCCCATAGGCTTTCCCCTCTGCCATCTTCCGCTCATAGTATTTCCTGATTTCCTTGTCGTGATTTATGCATGATCGGACAGCACCAGTCAGGTCAGCTTTCAGCATTTTGGCTCCAGGTTCAACATGGGTTCGACCTCTTACACTTGTGCCTGATATGTGTTCAAATGGTGCCACTCCGATATAGCTTGCATACTGTCTTGCGTTATCAAACATCTCGAAGTTATGCGTCGCTATTATCGTATTAATGGCATTGACTACACCAATACCGTCAACGGATAGCAGCAGGTGATAATTGGTTCTCATCTTCTCATCAGACTCTATAGTCTGAGCCATCTCTTCTTCGATGGATTCAACCTGACTCTCGAGGAATTCTTGTAGGGCTTCCGTTCGTTTTATGGTACCGGCACTTGGCGCATGTTCGCCGACCTCCTTGAGCTGGGCCTTACAGCGTGCAATCTCCACAACAAGGCTCTTTCTTTCTGCTATCAAGGCTTTTAGCTTACGAACACTTTCAGATGCAAGTTTGGAAAGTTTGATGTCATCACGGTGGAGATAGGCATAGTAAGCGATACGGGAAGCGTCTACCTTGTCATTCTTTCCGTGCGTCAAACCGAAAGACCGTTTCAGATGAAGAGGACTTTGTATTGAGTAATCCACACTCTGCTGCTCTAGGAAAAGACAAAACTCGTATGTATAGTTTCCAGTGGCCTCCATGCAGAATAGAGACTTGAGAAGAACAACCTTTTGTTTGCGTAACCATCTCTTCATATCCTTGAATCCTTCTTCAGAATTCGAGAAGGTTTCGTGAGGAAAAGTTCCCTTCTTTGCCTGGTTCTTCACATAAATTGCCACATCAATCGTTCTTTTTGAGATGTCCACTCCGATGTAATGATCTTTTTCCATATCTTTGCATTGTTATAAGTTTTTGTTAACCGGGAGTTGAACTAACTGCATCCTTTATTAGGTCTCTAAACCTACAAATATAGTTGGCTCTTCCGTTCAACGGAAAGGAGAAGAGGACTGTTTCTGCGTATAGCTCATTAGGCTGGACGACGCGCTAGTTCACCTCTCTCCTTCGGTTAACTCTTACAAAGGTAGGGATTATTTCTCTGCCTTTGTTTTTACTCTGCAAATCTAAAGGACGCCGCGGACTTGCGCAGAACTTTTCTCTTTTTAAACTTTCATCCGGAGGCAATTGTCAAATAATCAAATTGTAATTTAACAACAGATGAAACAGTGTCATCAGTGCTATCCTTTAGATTTGCAAATGAAAAAAATAAGCGATTAAGTGCTTATCTTTGCAAAAAAAAGTTAACCAAAGGAGAGAGGTGAACTATAGTGTAATCTAGCCTTATGAGCTATAAACAGAAACAGTCCTCTTCTCCTTTCCGTTGAACGGAAGAGCCAACTATATTTGTAGATTCAGAGATCTAATAAAGGATGTAGTTAGTTCAACTCCTGGTTAACCAATTTTTCGTTTAATCGGTACAAA
>JAZKZX010000061.1:0-33567 GCA_045612925.1 Bacteroidaceae bacterium | reverse complement strand
ATAACTTGAACTCTGTTACCTTTTACTTTCTTTGCCATAATCAGATCCCTCCTTTACGCAATTACTTTAATATCGTTCGGAGTGCAGTGACCCTCAGCGAAAGCTTGCTTCAAAGCTGCGTCCAAACCTTTCTTGTTAATCAAACGAAGACCAGCGGCGCTCAAGCGCAACTGAATCCAACAATTCTCTTCTACATAGAAGAATTTCTTTCTAAACAAGTTCACCTCGAATGTGCGCTTTGTACGACGCTTTGAGTGCGAAACATTGTTGCCAATCATGGCTTTCTTACCGGTAATTTGACAAATCTTAGACATTTCGATCTATTGTTTTGATATTTATTTTCTCTGCATTCAAATTTCAGCGTGCAAAGTAACTACTTTTTTACGAGATAGCCAAATAAATCTTCGACTAATTTTCCTTTTGATTTGTTTTTCTTCTTTTTCACGCCATTTTATCATTTTTGTCCAATAGTTACACGAGAATAAGCCGGTTTATCTATTGAGCAGAACTCTCCATCCTGGTATTTATAATATCCAGTAATGGCAATCATCGCCGCATTATCCGTAGTATACCCAAACTTAGGTATGTAAACATTCCATTTGTAACGTCGAGCATGATCAAGAAAAGCATTGCGCAAGCCCGTATTGGCAGACACGCCTCCCGCCACAGCTACCTCTTTGATTCCAAGATCTTTAGCTGCAACACGAAGTTTCTTCATCAATATTTCTACTATTGTATTTTCGAGCGATGCTGCAAGGTCCTCTTTATGTTGTTGTATAAAATCAGGATTTTCCTTAAGTTCATCACGCAAGAAGTAAAGAAACGAGGTCTTCAATCCGCTAAAGCTATAGTCGTAACCCGCAATATTAGGCTTACTGAAGCTAAAAGCTTTCGGGTTGCCTTGACGTGCCAACCTATCAATAATTGGACCACCAGGATAACCTAAACCCATAACCTTAGAACACTTATCAATGGCCTCACCGGCAGCATCATCAATCGTCTGCCCTATAACTTCCATATCATTGTATGATTTAACAAGGACTATCTGCGAATTCCCCCCTGAAACGAGCAGACAAAGAAATGGATACTGAGGAACGTTCTTTTGCTCATCAGGTTCTTGAATAAAGTGAGCAAGCACATGCCCTTGCAAATGATTCACATCAATCAAGGGGATCCCCAACGAACGGGCAAATCCCTTTGCAAATGAAACACCGACCAGCAGCGAGCCCATGAGTCCAGGCCCCCGAGTAAAAGCCACGGCTGAGAGTTGGCTCTTATCTACGCCAGCCTTCCTGAGAGCTTGATCAACTACGGGTACTATATTCTGCTCATGGGCACGCGATGCCAATTCAGGAACCACCCCTCCGTAACTCTCGTGTACCGCCTGACTGGCTGTCACATTAGACAACAGACAACCATTCTTAATTACCGCAGCTGAGGTATCGTCACACGATGACTCAATACCTAATATTATAATGTCTCTTTCCACGCCTTTCTATTTTATGACGCAAAAGTACGAAATAAATTTATTATATCGAAACGATACATCGCTCGGCCAAGAAAATTCAGACTTTTATCCATTTTCGTTCATTGATATTTGCATTTTCGCTCGCCTTACACTAATTTTGTCGCCAGAATGAAGAATTTGGCCCGACATATTGAACAGTTGCTACGCGACAACGATTGTGTAATACTACCAGGTTTCGGTGGTTTCATTGCGCATGATATGCCAGCGTTCTATGTGAATGAAGAGGGACTATACTACCCTCCATCACGTACCATCAGTTTCAATGCAGCCATCACCATGAATGATGGTTTGTTGGTTCAAAGCTATATGAAGTGCTACCAAGTGGACTACGCACGCGCTACATATATGGTAGATGTGGCTATAGAGCAACTGACCGACACACTCGATGAAGAGGGTACAGCAACTCTCCACCATATCGGCACGCTCCGCCAAGACATACAGCAAGTACTACAGTTCACCCCTGACCAAACAGGTATAGCATCTCCCAAACACTTTGGTCTCGGTTCATTCATTATTAAGGAGTTGAGCCAGCTACATCAAACTACAGGAGTTACATCGTCTTACCAACCTCGTACCGCAAAGACTATCAACCTGCACAAGCACAGAAACATGCTTCATCGTGTAATATCTACGGCAGCCATATTCCTCTTGCTCCTTATGATAGCTTTACCTACAGGAATACACCAACCCACAGACATTGCAGCTCTGCGCTTGACCGAAATTATTTCAGTACCACAGTCTCAAATCAGCGAGATAACATCTGCGGAAGCCACCCCTTTGGTTTGTGACACTTTGCTAGCCATAGAAATCATAAACACAGCCGAAACTTCCACAGCTCCCCTACTCACAGAAGTTGAGACTATCACCACATCAGAAGAGAAGATTCAAGCCACCGAGAACATAGAGAGTCCTATTGAAGAAACTGCCCCTTTGGAGGTTACTACGATCTTAATTGAGTCCCCCGAAGCCGCACCAACAGTATCGACTACCCTTGAGAAGACATACCATATTATCGTCGCCAGCCTTCCCAGTTATCGTGGAGCAGAAGAGACACTTCACCAATATACCGATATGGGTTATGCAGGAGCATCACTCGTAGAGCGCGACAATCGCGTGCGCATCTCGCTCATGCAATTCAATAATAAAGCAGAAGCTAATAGACAACTTGACATCCTTCGCCAACACTCCAAGTTCCAAAACGCATGGCTACTTGCCGTACGCAATTAAGGGAAAAGCATAGGACAAGAGTCATCGTTCAAGACCACACAAAATGAAGAGAGTTCGCTGTCCAAAGTGTGACCACTTTATCCAATTTGACGAGACAAAGTATACCGACGGTCAGTCACTCGTATTTGTATGCGACAATTGCAAGAAACAATTTGGCATACGCATCGGAGTGAGCAAGTTGCGTGCTCTACAGCGCGAGGAGAATAAAGGGCAAGCACCCCTTCCCTCAGCCGAAGAGCAACAAGAGCATGTGGGCAGCATCGTAGCTGTAGAAAATGTGTTCGGCTTCCGCCAAGAGCACCCTCTACAGTTGGGCGACAACATTATAGGCCGCCGCAACAAGGGCGACGAAATACACATCCCCATTGAAACCAATGACCCCAGCATGGACCGTCACCATTGCATACTCAATGTGAAACGTGGCAAGACCGGCCGTCTCATCTACACTCTGCGCGATAACGACAGCATCACAGGCACCTTCTTGATGAATGAGGTACTGGGTGCCAAAGACCGTGTACGCATCGAAGATGGCGCCATCATCACACTCGGTGCTACCACACTAATACTACATGCGGTAGAATAAGTTTATCCCTTTAGGCACAAATCTGAGCCTTAAAAGAGATTTCTCCTTCGTTATTTTGTAGCACCGATGACTTTTTCTCATAGGAATTCCGGCATTTTCCATAGTCATTCCATCATTTTTCATAGTCATTTCATACAACTTTCACTTACTTAATTTATTTCTTTTAGGATGCAAGTCAAATATCTTTAACCTCCGCACGGTTTCGAATCAGAAGAATCCTCGGAAATTATCAAATAAATTTGATATTTCTCTCGCCTTGCACTAATTTTGCAGTATTATATACTTTTGAAGAATAGAACATGATACTATCAATGACTGGCTACGGCAAGGCTGTAGCTACCTATGGAACAAAGAAGATATATGCTGAGGTAAAATCACTCAACAGCAAAGCGATAGACCTCTCTACACGCATTGCTCCGCTATACCGCGAAAAAGAGATGGAAATACGCACACTCATAGCGCAGACGCTGGAGCGTGGAAAGATTGACTTCAGCCTTTGGATTGAGGAGGAGAGCACCGCGCTGGCCACCCCCATCAACAAAGCGCTCGTAGAAAGCTATTACCAGCAGATAAAGGACATCAGCGAAGCTACGGGGATACCCGAGCCTGCTGACTGGTACGCCACACTGCTGCGTATGCCCGATGTACTCTCGCGCACAGAAGTGAAGGAGTTGAGCGAAGAGGAGTGGACCGTAGCACGAGAAGCGGTAGTGGAGGCCGTAGAGAAGCTCATGGAGTTTCGCCGCCAGGAGGGCGCCGCATTGGAGAAGAAGTTCTGCGAAAAGTTGGACAATATCGCAGCACTGCTCGCATCAATTGAACCCTACGAAACAGAGCGTACCGAGAAAATACGCGAGCGTATCCTCGACAGCCTGCAGAAAAGCCTCGGCATTGAGTACGACAAGAACAGATTCGAGCAGGAGCTCATCTTCTACATCGAGAAACTGGATATCAACGAAGAGAAGCAGCGACTGACCAACCACCTCAACTACTTCCGCCAAACCATGAACGAGGGACATGGACAGGGAAAGAAGTTGGGATTCATAGCCCAGGAAATGGGTCGCGAAATCAACACTACCGGCAGCAAGAGCAACCATGCCGAGATGCAGATTATCGTGGTAAAGATGAAAGACGAACTGGAACAAATTAAGGAACAGGTACTGAACGTAATGTAATATGGCTGGCAAACTCATCATCTTCTCTGCCCCTTCGGGATCGGGCAAGTCTACAATCATCAACTACTTGATGCAGCAGGGCTTGGGCCTTGCCTTCTCTATATCGGCTACAAGTCGTGCTCCGCGCGGCACCGAACAGCATGGAGTGGAATACTTCTTCCTCACCCCCGAGGAATTTCGCGAGCGCATCGCTGCAGGCGAGTTTCTTGAATATGAGGAGGTATACCCCGACCGCTTCTATGGCACCCTAAAGGCACAGGTAGAACGCCAGCTCGAAGCCGGACAGCATGTAGTGTTCGATGTAGATGTAGTGGGCGGATGCAACATCAAGGAATACTATGGCGACCGCGCCCTGTCGCTCTTCATACAGCCCCCCTCGGTAGAGGAGTTGCGCCACCGACTCGAAGGTCGTGGCACCGATGCACCTGAAGTGATACAGCAGCGCATCAACAAGGCCGAATACGAGCTCTCCTTCGCCCCTAAATTTGACCGAATCGTCATCAACGACGACCTCGAAACAGCTGAAGCCGAAGCTCTTGCCATCATCAAGGAATTTATCGAGAAATAAATCAGAGAACTCCGAGTTCTTCGAGATCAATAAAATTCTCAATACCCCATGAAGCGTGTTGGCATCTTTGGAGGCTCCTTCAACCCCATACACCTTGGGCATACTGCCCTTGCCGCCTATATCTGCGAGCAAGGACTGGTAGACGAGGTATGGCTCATGGTAAGCCCGCAGAATCCCCTGAAGTGCGACCTCACCCTGCTCGACGAGCAGGAGCGTCTGGCAATGGCACGCCTTGCTGTAGCCTCCTACCCTATGCTACGAGCCTGCGACTTTGAGTTTTCACTACCACGCCCATCGTACACCTACCACACGCTGCAAGCACTGAGAGAAGCATACCCCGACTACGAATTCAGCCTCATCATCGGTGAGGACAACTGGCAATGCTTCAGCCGTTGGTATCACGGAGATGACATTGCACGAGAAACCCCCATTATCGTATACCCGAGAGATATTGAGAGTGCCGGATTAAGAGTCGAGGGTAAACTCCGCGATGTTTACCCTACAGGATGGTATCACCAAGAAGACAACCAACATTCATCCCTTGCCCCCAGACTTCTGCCATTCAGTTCTACCGAAATACGCCAACATATTGCGACAGGACAAGACACGAGCCACATGCTACACCCCGATGTGGCACAATACATCAAACAAAAACAACACTATATTCCCATAAACAATGAAGCATAAGTCCCTACTCCAAAAAGTACTACTCGCCACATTACTCAGTTTCAGCACCACGCTCATAGCACATGCGCAGTCTGAGAGTGATTACTACATACTTACACCCGAGTACATGCAGCAGGTGTTCGCAGATATCATCAATACCGAATGTCGTATAGTACACTATAGCGATGGCGGGGGAAGCTATGACGGACACTCACGAAACAACAAATTCTTCGGATGGGGTAGCTATCAGAGCGAGAATGGCAATCGTTGGATTGGTCAGTGGAGCAACGGAATGTGTATTTTCGGCATACTCATCAAAGGTGATGTGTGCCGCGTGGGTTCAGAGGCGCAGCATGTCAACTATAGCCTCAAGGATGGTATCATCACCAGTTATGTAAAGAACAACGAGAAGTTCCCCATGAGCCTCGAAGAAGCACAACAATCACCCTACCGATTTGCTTGTCTGCACTATGAGGGTGGCGACCTCTATATCGGAGAAACCAAGAACGGACTACGCCATGGGCAAGGCATATACTATTGGGCTAATGGTAACTATTGGTACGGCACCTTCTCGGACAACTACCGACAGGGCTATGGTGCCCTCTTCCGCGAGGATGGGCATATCGACTATGGCCTATGGTTGGGTGATGACAAGCAGGAATAAGATAAAAAATGAGCTATAAGAATTGTATAGCTTAGCCTAACGCCACATCAAGCACCATCATCAACACAAAACCCGACATCACTCCCCATGTACCAGAGTGAGGGTATTCGCTGATATTGGAATCGGGAATAAGATCCTCGGCTACCACAAATATCATGGCACCGGCAGCAAAGCCAAGCATCCAGGGATGTAGCACTGCTACTTCAGAAGCAAGGATATAGCCCGCAATAGCCGCAAGAGGCTCCACTGCACCACTACTCATGCCAAAGAGGAAAGCTTTATGCTTGCTTCGCGTAGCCACCTTCATCGGCAAGGCTATGGCTGCACCTTCTGGGAAATTCTGTATGGACATACCAACGGCAAGCCCCAAAGCTGCATAGTAAGCACCTGGCTCGCCGCTCACAGCAGCAGCACCAAAAGCAAGGCCCACAGCAAGACCCTCGGGGATATTATGAATCGTCACAGCAAGAAATAGACGAGTACTCTTGTGTACCTTTACTTGAGGTCCTTCCTCATGCCCCGTTCCGACATGAAAGTGAGGCAACACATGGTCGAGCAACACCAAGAAGAGCCCTCCAAGCAGGAAGCCTACCGTAGCAGGAACCCACGCCCAAGTGCCAAAATGACTTTCAGCGACCTCTATAGAGGGAATTAGCAATGACCACACCGAAGCAGCAATCATTACTCCGGCAGCAAAACCAAGAATGACAGCATTTGTACGCTTGGGAATATCGCGCTTGAAGAAATAAACCAATGCAGATCCAGCCGTAGTTGAAAGAAAGATAATAGCAAAACCAATGAGGGTAAGGTAGGTCATAGAGAGATTATTTTAATAATAATATCAAACTGCAAAAAGGCAATACTTGTTCGCTAAAGAGAAATACCCGACCTTTCGGCCGGGTATTCATTACATTCTGTCAATTCTGACCGTTATTAGTTGGCAGCCTCAGCGTTGGCCGCATCGATCATTTCCTGGCTTGCATACATGTAAACCTCTACGCGACGATTCTGTGCCTTGCCCTCTTCTGTGTCGTTAGAAGCGATGGGCTGATTGTAGCTCATACCGAGTACATCCTTGATCTGGCTCTCAACGCCCTGCTCTGTCAAGTATGAAGCAACAGCCTTAGCGCGCTTCTCAGAAACAGACTGATTAGCCTTCTCTGTGCCTACATTGTCTGTGTGACCGAGGATAGCAACGTCAGCATCGGGAGTAGCCTTCAATACCTCAGCAAATTCTGTGAGGCTTACCTTTGCAGAGTCGCTCAATGCAGAGCTATTGAAACCGAAGAGGATACCAGACTCGAAGGTAACCTTTACAGCGGGAAGGCCGTTTACGTCAACGAGCTCAACCTGTGCACCTTCAACTTCCTTAGCAGCAGCAGCAGCCTTATCCATCTTACGACCGATGAGAGCACCAGTAGTAGCACCTACAGCAGCACCTACTGAAGCACCTACAATCTTACCTGTGTTGCTATCGCTGTTTCTATCAGCCCAATAGCCGATACCCAAACCTACAGCAGTACCAGCAACAGTACCGATGGTAGTACCCCAACCTGTGTTCTTCCAAGAGCCGCAAGAGCTCAAAAGCATAGCAGCGCACATGCTCAAAGCAAAAACTTTCAATTTCATAATACGTTCAATTAGTTATTAAATATAAAATGTTCTAAAATTTTGTGCGAAAGTAGTAAAAAAATAGCACACCACCACATTTTCTCTAAAAAAGAATGCCTAAACAATGAAAAAATCTTAATTTTGCAGAATATTCGGAAATAGAGTCAAATAAATATAAAAGTATATATGGCAAAAGAACTGAAAGAACTCACCAAGCGTAGCGAGAACTATTCGCAGTGGTACAATGACTTGGTGCTGAAGGCTGACCTTGCTGAGCAGTCAGCAGTGCGTGGATGTATGGTAATCAAGCCCTACGGCTATGCTATTTGGGAGAAGATACAACGTCAACTCGATGATATGTTTAAGGCGACTGGTGTTGTCAATGCCTACTTTCCCCTGCTTATCCCCAAGTCATACCTTTCTCGTGAGGCCGACCATGTAGAGGGATTTGCCAAGGAGTGTGCTGTGGTTACTCACTACCGCCTAAAGAGCGATGAAGAGAATGGTGGTGTAGTCGTTGACCCTGCAGCACGTCTTGAAGAGGAACTTATCATCCGCCCCACATCAGAGACCATTATTTGGAGCACTTATAAGAACTGGATCCACTCATACCGCGACCTGCCTATCTTGTGCAACCAGTGGGCCAATGTGATGCGTTGGGAGATGCGTACCCGCCTGTTCCTTCGCACAGCCGAATTCCTTTGGCAAGAGGGTCACACTGCTCATGCCACACGCGAAGAGGCCGAGGAGGAGGCTATGCGCATGATCAATCTCTATGGCGAGTTTGCCGAGAAGTACATGGCCGTACCCGTAGTGAAAGGTGTGAAGAGCGCCAATGAGCGCTTTGCCGGTGCACTCGACACCTACACCATCGAAGCACTCATGCAGGATGGCAAGGCGTTGCAGAGCGGTACATCACACTTCCTTGGTCAGAACTTCGCCAAGGCTTTCGATGTACAGTATGTAGACAAGGAGAACAACATGCAGTATGTGTGGGCTACCTCATGGGGCGTATCGACCCGCTTGATGGGTGCTCTCATCATGGCTCACTCTGACGACAATGGCCTTGTATTGCCTCCGAAGCTCGCCCCCATACAGGTGGTTATCATACCTATCTACAAGAATGCAGAACAGCTTGCAGCTATTGACGCCAAGGTAGAGGGTATTGCCTCTAAATTGCGCTCAATGGGCATCAGTGTCAAGTACGACAATGCCGACAACAAGCGCCCCGGCTTCAAGTTTGCCGACTACGAGCTCAAGGGCGTACCCGTACGCCTCGTAATGGGCGGTCGTGACCTTGAGAACAACACCATGGAGGTAATGCGTCGCGACACCTTGGAGAAGGAGACCATCTCATGCGATGGCATCGAGGAATATGTAGCAAAGTTGCTTGATGAGATTCAGGAGGGTATCTACCACAAGGCACTCGCTTACCGCGAAGAGCATACCGTGGCTGTTGACACCTATGAGGAGTTCAAGGAGCAGATTGAGAAGGGCGGCTTTGTACTTGCTCACTGGGATGGTACTCCCGAGACCGAGGAGCGCATCAAGGAGGAGACCAAAGCTACCATCCGCTGCATCCCCTTCGAAGGCGATACCACTCCCGGTACCTGCATGGTGACAGGCAAGCCATCGGCACGCCGAGTGCTCTTTGCTCGCGCATATTAATCGCTGACAATAAAAAAAACAATCCTCGACAACCGCAAGGTATGTCGAGGATTGTTTATATGCTCATTTACGATATGATACATGAGAGGCCCTTGCTTTTGTGCCCTTCATATACCATCTTCACTCTTTCGTCTTTGCATATTCGCTGGGAGTCATACCCACATGTTTCTTAAACACTTCACGGAAATATTTCTGATCAGCAAAGCCTACTCGATCAGCCACCTCTGCAATGGTATAGCGATGCTCCCGTAGCAGATTCTTGGCACGGTTTACGCGACAGGTGCGTATAAAATCCGAAGGGGTGCTACCTGTGAGTCCTTTAATCTTATTGTAGAGGGTGGTACGACTCACGCGTAGCTCATAAGCCAAAGCATCTATGGTAAAATCACAATTGTCCATGTTTTGTTCGATAATCTCCTTCATCTCCGTCATTAGTTTTAGGTCGAGTTCCGATGCCGAGTCGGAGATATCATGTCCAAATTCATCAAGTGCAGCCAACCGTAAACTCAGTTGCTGACGGCTTTCGATGAGATTTCCGATGGTGAGTTGCAATATCTTGACATCGAAAGGCTTGGTCACATACGCATCAGCCTTGACCGACAAGCCATTGATTATGCTCTGCTGATCAGCCAATGCCGAGATCAGTACCACACCGATGTGGGAAGTATCGATATTGCTCTTTATCGACACACACAAGTCATCGCCACGCATTTCTGGCATCATCACATCGGTGAGTACGATAGTTGGCTGCAGATATGGCAATTTTGACAAAGCCTCCCGACCATTCGTTGCGGTAAATACTTGATAATCCTTATCAAAGATACGCTTCAGATAGGCTAACAACTCGGGATTATCCTCCACGATGAGCAGACGATGGCGATTCTCTTGTACATTCTCTGCCACCTCTACAAGGGGCAACAAGGGCATGTCTGCAACAGAGGTTGCATCTATTGCTTGATCAACGAACTCTGTGGTGCGAGTATCATATTGCGCCTTCCCCACAGGGAAACACACATGAAAGTCCGATCCGCAATTCTCCTGGCTCTTCACTTCGATGCGTCCATGCATCTGCTTTACATAGCGACCTATCGAGAGCAATCCGATGCCACTACCCAAGATTTTCGCATTGACCGCATTGGTTCCACGGAAATAATGTTTAAAAAGGTTTCCCCTTTCCTCCTTTTTGATACCTATTCCATTATCTATCACATGAAATCCCCACACCTTATTCTCTCGATAAAGATTTAAGAAGATGGTTTCTCCTTCTGGACTATATTTAATGGCATTAGAGAGCAAGTTTTGCACGATAGAATTGAGTTTGCGGGCATCTACCCATATATCAAATGGATCTTCTGGATGTACATATTCTATTCTCTGCCTTTTAGCTTTTGCTAGCAATCCTATCTTATCTATCTGCGCCTGCATATGAGCAATAGCTTCATGCCGTTCGATATATGCCACCCCCTTCTCGATACTTGCCAACTGATATCTCAAGATATTCTCGGTCATCTGCGTCAGCGTATTGGTGTTTCGCAGAGCCAAGTTCACTGCTTCTTTCTCTTCGATTCCCAGCGTATCACTCATATGCAGTTCTTCAAGCGGAGCCTTGATGAGCGACAATGGAGTGCGTAGGTCATGTGCCGTATTAATGAAGAAGTTGACCTTTTCGTCAGACACTTGCATTGCATTTGCCGACCTGGTATACTTGCGTACGAGGGCTATTACCAACACAACCAATGCCAATTCGAGTAGCAGTCCCCACCACGACAGATAGAATGGCGGAGCGATAATGATCCTCAGTGTACGCTCATCGATGAGCGTACCCGCCTCATTGGATGTAGCACGCACGTTGAGCGTGTGTCGTCCTATGCCTAATGTATTCAACGCGATGAGGCGTTCTTCATTGAGCAATCTCCATGGTTTGCCATCAATATTCCATTCGATACGACAATCCGACGGGTATATATGATTGATACACTTTACCTTGATAGCCGCATCTCGCTGATTATTCCCAAGGCGTAAGCGTGCTATATCATTGATAGCATCACTTATCGGCGAATCCTCCATATCTGGCACTACTCGCCCGCTACCAATGTAGAGGTCAGAGAGCACGAGTGTCCCCTTATAGACATGCGTAAGATGAGCGTCTGAAGGGATCTCTATAACTCCCTTGTTGCTTCCAAACATCAGTGTATTGCGATATGTAGCAATACCAGAACGGATATTGAAGTTCACGCCCTGCAATCCCTGTTCGTGGCTCCAGGTGCTGATGTGATTCGTATTCTTATTGAATCGTACAATACCATTATCCGAACTGATAAACAGCCACGGAGTATTTTCACTGGCGACAATGCACTTCATACAATTGCTTGTGAGGGCGCTATTATCCTTTGTGTAGCGATGATAATAGTTATCCCCTTCGTTGTACACAATCAAACCATTGTGATGGGTACCGATGTATACCGTTCCGTCGGCATCTTGGTGTATGGTGTTCACCTTGCATCGTTCCAGCTGCAAGGCAATGCGTGTCTTCTCGTGCACACGCTTATCGTAGCTATACAATCCATCCTTCGTACCTATCCACAGGTGGTCACGATCCTTTCGGGTAATATAGTTGATACCTCCAAACACCTCGGCATAATTCACCTTCAGCGAGCCGTCAAGACTGATATTGAAGAGTTGGTTTTCTCCTCCTACCCATACCGTGCCGTCATCCTTGTCGAGATACATCGTTTGTATGTACTTCTCCGGAACGATGAGGTCGGGCTTTACAAACTCCACTTTTCGCGTATCCTTCTCTATTATATATATACCCGCGGCATATCCTCCCAGCAGTATGGTACCCGGCTCCACCTCGCATAGTGTGAGGAAGTAGTGATTCGGGTTGGGCGACTCGTCGGCCATAGAGAGTAGCGTAGTCCATCGTCTCGTTTCTATATCGTAGAGGCTTACGCCATTCTCGGTGGCATACCATAGGTCGTTGTCGCTATCCTGCATCAAGAAGTTGATGCCATCGTTGACCAGAGTGTTCACATTCAGATTTGAGCGTCGTATCCAGTTCAGTGCGGGATATCGGTCATTGCGCACCGTCAGTCCCTGTGGGAACGAGCACATCCATAGTTGTCCATCTTTGTCGATACACATATCCGATACATTGTCCGTATTCATGCGATAGTCAGTTCTATAGTCAGCCTTCAGATAAGGTCGAGGCAAGCAATCATCCAATGCCATCTGATATACACATGCCGCATTGGTAGAGAACAACACCTCGGTGCCCTCGCTATCATACGGGATTATTTTTGTCACACGCACATCGGGCAGCAACTCCTGGTGGTGTATCACCTCTCCCGATTGTTCTCTATACGCCATCACACCCGCATCCTCGGTGCCGACAAGCAGTGTACTATGCACGGGGCTATAGTAGAAGGTATTGACATTGACAGTTCCTTCTATCCCCTCAATAGGAGTAATTTCCAACATATTATCATCTGCCATACCCCGATAAATGCGTCCCTTCGTACCTATGTACAGTTCATTCCTTCCTGTAGCCACCACTGCAGCAAAGGTCATACCACCTTCGCAACCACGCAGTTTCATTTCTCGGCCCACATGAGTATTCACATTATAGCAGAAGGCCTGTTCGCCCACGAATAGCCATATATTCCCCTCCCTGTCAATAGGCGACACCGCACAGCGCATGATATCGGCTCTACGATACTGCACTTCGGGCAGATACATCAGTTCGAATCTATTGTTCCGTTTACTGTACCTCAACAGTTTACCACTTCCCGTAGCCACCCACAGATTATCCTCAATGGCATCATAGATAAATCGGCACGAAGAGTACTCCGTAAACTTCACTTCATCGATAGTCAGCGTATAGGTCCCCATCTCCGTACCATCATAGCGATCGATACCATTATCCGTGAGAAACCACATGAAGCCTCCATTCGACTGCTGCACGGCATGCACATGTCGTGAGCTCAATCCATTGTCCAGCGTTATATACTTATATATTTGACCATTTGCGATGGTCCCCATCATGCAAGCGAGGATTAGCACGATACTACGCAGATATCTCATCATCTTCATAGCTCTTATTTTCTTTATATCGGGGGCAAATGTAATAATAAATATTGAATAGAAAACAACGATAGAAGAACAATATTCTTGAGATTATCCAAAATCAAAAATCCTCAAAAATATATCCATTTTTCCTGAACAAACACCCCTCGTCAGTTGTTATTGCAACCTAATTTAGCATAGGAATATGAAGACGCTGGTGCGATGGGTGGGGCTACTCCTCGTGGTATTACTACTACTTCTCGTAGCAGTCCCCCTCTTGCTATATACCCCTCATGTACAAGGCATGGCCACCCGATGGGCTGCAGCGCGGCTTACAGAGCATACGGCATTAGAAATAGGCGTTGGTAGCATGCACCTAAAGTACCCCTTCCGGCTCGAGATAGAGAGGCTACAGGTAGGCAGGCAGCTCAGCATCAATCATCTCAGCACCAGTATACGCCTTCGCCCCCTGCTTAAGAGTTCCATCTCGGCAGACCATATCACCATCGACGGCATAGCCTTCTATACGGAGCCTCACACCTACCTCTCTGCCCAAGAGCTCAAGATAGAGGAGGTCTCCTACCATTGGCGCAGCCGCAAAGCCCACATACGCCACATCCTCCTCGCTGGGGGCGATGTTGCGTTGCATGCCAGTACCCCACGCCATGCCCCAGACACCCTCTTCCACAAGTTTCCACTACTACTGACCATAGCCGATGTGCAACTTTCACACATCAAGGCAAGCTATAGCTCTGCCCAACTGACATTAAGCAGTGCCCTGCATAGCCTTGCCCTACAGCATATAGCCATAGACACCGCCATGCACATCTCGCTTCGAAGCGCCGACTTGAGAGTCGAATCCGTCAATATCGCACCAGAGGGGCAATCGCCATGGACATTAGCCCAGTTCGAAGCCCATGCCAACTCGCTCTGCTACACGCCTCAACACATAGCGGGAGAGCTCACACACCTGGCTCTCACCACCCCGTATGGGATGAACCTACTCGATGGAGCAGCAAGTTTCACCCTCGACGACGGCACATTAACCCTTCCCTACTTCACCTTCCACACTGCCCACTCCTCGTTCAGCGGACACCTGCGAACAGAGTCCCACATGGCCGACCACCTCATCGTCGATGGCGATGCCAACATTCGCATAGGATACACCGATGCTCAGTTGCTGGCCGAGCGCATAGGCAATATATCCCCCGAGGTCATCAGCCTCTACCCTACGCATGATTTCTATGTATCCCTCGCCTTGAAGGGGTCCACAGAGCAGCTATATCTATCCCGATGTCAGCTATCCCTCCCCACTGCCTTCGACATCAAGTTGAGCGGCTATGCACAAGCCCTCACCACCCCTCAAGAGCGTGCTGCACAATGCCGTTTCGAAGCCGACACCCATGACCTGGAGTTCCTCAATGCGCTGCTCGCGGGCAGCGCCCTACACCTCCCTTCCAAGATGACATGCAGGGGAGACCTACATTACACCCCAGACACCATGTATACTCGGTGCCTTGTATCCCTCGACAGAGGCTCGGCGACGATAGAGGCAGGCCTTGCCCCTACGAGCAGGTCATATACCCTGTATCTGCAAACCGACTCGCTCGACCTGCACCGCATCATGCCTCGCACCGATTTGGGGATAGCGAGCCTACACGCCCACATAACGGGCAGAGGCACCGACTTCGACGACGACGCCACCACCCTACGGGGCACCCTCCGTCTACACACCTTGCAATGGAGCAGGCACACATTTACCCACCTGTCCACACAGATAAGTATCGCGAGCAGGTGCTTGCACGCTCATGCCTCGTGCAACGACTCATTGATGCAGTGGACCATGGCCGCCTCCATCCGCCACACCCCCGACACTCTCGAGGCGCAGCTGCATGCCCAGGTCGCCCACCTCGACCTCAAAGCGCTGCGCCTCACCGATACCGACATACACCCCACCTTACAGTGCCAGGCCACGCTCACCGCCAGTCCAGGAGTCAGCTATGCCCTACATGCCCATTTTTCAGACATCGCACTGTCTACCCCATCGCAGCATATCTCATCGCGCCCGCTCACCCTGACAGGTACCCTCACACCCGACACCGCACTGCTTGCCCTGCATACGGGCGACCTCACCCTCTTGGCCAACGCCCACGCCGAGGGTTTCCCATGGCGATGGCCAGGCGGCGACATCTCCCCGAGTGCCCTTCCATACTGGCACGCCACCCTCACGGCAGGTGCCGACAACCCCGTAAGCAACTACCTCTCCTTGATGGGTATCGACACCGATAGCATCGGAGGCGAAGCACACTATGCCGACCGCACCCTGCGCCTCCGTTTGCAGAGCGGACTGCTCAGGTGGCACACGCCAGCGATGTCACTTCAAGGCATAGCCAGTTGCTCCCTCACGTGGGTCGACGACTTCGCCCCCAGCGGCCTCACGGGTCACCTGTACCTCTCGTCGGTGCGGTATGCCCCCCCCGCACATGGTCTGCAGCTGCACACGATGAGCACACTCTCCATCCCCTTTGAACAGAGCGTGCTCACCCTCAACGCTCTCCCCCTCTACACCACCGACCGCCAGCCCCTACTCCTCAATGGTAGCATTACGCTGCTCGGGGGTATGCCCACTCTACGCCTGCGCCTCACCACCCCTGGGACCGATTTGCTACGCCCCCAGGTACCCCGATCGGGCATGTTCTATGGCACGGCTATCTTAAGCAGCGATATCATGATTGTTGGTCCCGTCGATGCCCTATCCATCACAGGTGATCTACGGCTGCTCCCCGGCTCATCGATACATTACATCTATAAAGACGCCATCCTCACCTCGGGCAACCAATTAGACCGTGTGGTCACCTTCGTCAGCTTCGATGCCGATACCCCTCCACTACCCAGGCGAAGGGCTGCCACGAGCGACCTCTCCGTGAGCCTCACCATCGCCATCGACCCCACGGTGCAGATAGAGGTGACACTCGGCGCGAGCCAGCATAGCAGCGCCACCATGCAGGGCGGTGGAGTGCTGACACTGCAATATACCCCCACCGTAGGGCTGCGCATAGCGGGCAGCTATGCCATAGAGCAAGGCGAGCTCAACATGAATGTCCCCCTGCTGCATGTGAGCCACATGGCCATACGCACGGGGAGCACCATCACCTGGGAAGGCAACCCGCTCAACCCTCAGCTCGCCATCACCGCCGAAGAGCGCATACGCGCCTCGGTCACCCTCGATGGCAGTCCGCAATCGGTACTCTTCGTCGCAGGCATATCACTCTCCGACACTATGGAGCGGCTCAATGTGCAGTTCACCCTGTCCGCCCCCGAGAATGCCTCCATGCAGAACACCCTCGCCACCCTCTCGCCCGATGAGCGGGGCAAGCTCTCCGTGGCATTGCTCACCACGGGGCTATACCTTGGCGAGGGCGGCACAGGCAGTCTGATGAACACCGCCCTCATGGGCATGCTGCAGGCTCAGCTCGACAACATCTCGCGCGACGCCTTCCGCACGGTCGATGTCAGCGTAGGCATTGAGCCATTGCCCGATGGGGTCAGTGGCGTGAGTACCCGCACCGACTACTCCTTCAGCGTAGCCAAGCGTCTGTGGAACAATCGCATACGCATCATCATCGGAGGGCGCGTCACCACCAGCAACGAGCGTATCGAGGACGATGCCGTCATCAACAACATCAGCCTCGAGTGGCGCATCACCCCCATGGGCAATCAGTACCTGCGCTTCTTCTACGACACCAACTACGAGAGCATCCTCGAAGGAGAGATCCGCGAGACAGGCGTCGGATATGGGCTGAAGCGAAACTTTTAAGTATCCCATTTGAAGAGATGAGACAGCATGTTCTTAAATATTTAGGAACCGAGGAGTCGAGGAGCCGAGGAGTCGAGCCCCATACCCACCGCCCACGACTCATCGCTCATAGCTCACTGCTCATAGCCATACTATGCACATCGTGCTTCTCCTGCTCCACGGTGCGTCATCTCCCAGCCCACGAACTGCTCTATACCGGTACCCGCTCCATCAGCATCACCGCCGATAGCTCGGCTCCCTTGCGTGATCAAGCCGTGAGCGAGGCCAAGGTAGCCTTCGTATCGCCACCCAACAATGCCCTCTTTGGCAGTTCACGCTACCGCACACCCCTCCCCTTGGGGCTATGGGCCTACAATGCCTTCGTGGGCGACAGCACGGGGTTGCGCCACTGGCTATTCCGCACCTTTGCCACACAACCCATCTACATCTCTACGGTCAACCCCGCCCTGCGCACCGAGGTGGCCGAGAATACCCTGCACAACTATGGCTACTTTGATAGTAGCGCCAGCTATCGGGTCGACACCCTCCCCGATCGACGCCGAGCCAAGCTCTCCTACACCCTACGCCTTGGTGAGGCATGGCGCTATGGCAAGGTCGAGTACCAGGGCTTCGTCCCCGCCATGGACAGCCTCATACGCTCCACATGGCATCTGCGTCTGTTGCGAGAGGGCGAGCAGTTGAGCTATGCTACGCTCAGCGGTGAGCGCAATCGCCTCTTCATGCTCTTCCGCGAGCAAGGCTACTACTACTATCACCCCGAGATGATAATCCTCCTTGCCGACACCACCAGACGGCAGGGCGAGGCTTACATACGCATCACCACCCCTGCCGACCTGCCCTCCCATGTCACCACCCCTTGGCGCATGGGGCACACCTACCTCGCCCTACGCCACACCCCTGGCGAAGTGCTCACCGACACGCTCACCCAAGGCCCCATCAGCTACCTTTACCACGCAAGGCACATCCCCATACGCCAGGCGCTGCTCACCTCGCGCATCGCCTACCGCCCCGGCGACCTCTATACCCTCACAGCGCAGAGTGCCACCCAGCGCGACCTCCATCGTCTGGGCATCCTGCGCGGCATCAGCATCAGCTACACCCCGCACGACAGCACCCACACCCTCGACACGCACATCAGCGCCCTGCTCGAGCCGCCCTACGCGCTCTCCCTCGAGAGCCAGATCACCGCCAAGAGCAACGGCCAGGTGGGTCCCGGCATCGTAGCATCACTCTCGCGCAACAACCTCCTGCGCATGGCAGAGGTCATACGATTGCGTCTGAAGGGCTCCTACGAGTGGCTCGTGAGCCATAGCGATCAGCGCGAGCCCGATGCGGCCAACTCCTTCGAGCTGGGTGCCGACCTCACGCTATCGGTTCCCCAGCTACTCTTTCCCGGGGGCTACGACCACCCCTACGAGCGCCCCGTGTCTACCACCTCGCGCCTCTATGCCGACTGGCTCCACCGTGGCGGCTACTTCCGCATGCTCGCCTTTGGCGGCAACCTCACCTACGCCCTCTCCACCTCCGATGTGCTCACCCACAGCCTCACCCCCTTCTCACTCACCTTCAACACGCTGGAGCACACCACCGAGCGGTTCGACTCCATTATGACCGCCAACCCCGCCATCGGCTTCTCCTTCCGCAACCAGTTTGTGCCCTGCGCCACCTACACCCTCACCTACGACAATGCCAACACCCCAGCCCGCCAAGCCAGTGCTCTCCGCCCCACCTCACGCGTCAGCCTCACGATAGCCTCTGCAGGAGCCCTCGCCTCACTCCTCTATGCCAGTGCCGGGCACCCCTTCAGCGAGAGGGGCAAGTCGCTACTGGGCACCCCCTATGCCCAGTTCATCAAGGGCTATGCCGAAGCCTGTCACTACCACCACCTTGCCCCGCGCCACACGCTTGCCGTGCGCCTCATCGCGGGGCTCCTCTACGCC
Source organism: Bacteroidaceae bacterium (assembly GCA_045612925.1). Lineage (GTDB taxonomy): Bacteria > Bacteroidota > Bacteroidia > Bacteroidales > Bacteroidaceae > UBA1189. The sequence continues at coordinate 14,055 of JAZKZX010000061.1, read as the reverse complement.
TACGGCAACAGTGCCGTCGGCCCCTTCGGCGAACAGTTTCATGTAGGTGGTGCCAGTGACCTCCGCGCCTTCCCCCTCCGCGGCATCGGCCCCGGCAGCTACCACTCTACAGGGCGCTACGCCTATATAGACCATACGGGCGACATCAAGCTCGAGGCCAATGCCGAGTGGCGCTTTCCCCTCGTCGGGCAACTCGGCGGAGCCCTCTTCGTCGATGCCGGCAATGTGTGGACCCTTCGCCCCGACGACTCGCGTCCAGGCGCCCAGCTGCGTTTGAAGACCTTCGCCCGCGACATCGCCCTCGGCACCGGCATAGGCCTGCGCTACAACCTCCGCGTGCTGCTGCTGCGCACCGATGTAGGCATCCCCCTGCACCTACCCTACGCCACCGACCGCCGAGGCTACTACAACATCCCTCACCCAGCCCGCTCCCTATGCTTCCATATCGGGGTAGGATATCCCTTCTGACACGCCCTACACCCCCACCCAGCGGTAGTAGTGGCTGCTCCTCGGCAGCAGTTCCAGTTTGCCCTGCTCCACATAAGCCTTGAGCTTGCGATAAGCCGTGCTCACCGCATAGTGCCCGATGCGAGCCAACTCGCGCACATGGATATCCTCGTGGGTAGTGAAATATTCTCGCAGCGCCTCCTCGAGTTCAGCCTCGGTGAGCGGCTTGCGACGCACTCCCTCCACGCGAAACTTCACATCGGACAGGCGCGAGGCTAAGTTCTTGTCGGGGCGGAAGCGGATGCCACTGATGTGCACCTCCTTGCCCGTGGGCGGTGTCGTACCCTTGTGGCTGCTCAGTTCCATATTCAGCGTGCCCAGCCCTGCCAGATCCACGCGATAGCCATGGGCAAGTGCCTCCACGATGCGCTCGCTCATAGCATCCCACACCAGTTTCACATCCGTCTGCGTAGCCGTGGTGGCATCACAGATATCCTTGGCAAGGGAAGCCACATCCACCTTCATCGGGTGCGACACGGTTAGCGCCAACCCCTCCGCTTCGGTGCCTGCCCCACACATCAGTTTACGACTCGTAGCCTTGCAAGCCACCTCAATTCCATACCCGCGCTTGTGCGCTGCCGTCTTGTACTTCTTTGTCTTCATATCTATATATCGTTAAATTCTCATTCCTATAGTTGTTTTTACTCATACTTCACTCAATCTCAATATTTTAATCCAATCACTATATATTACCCTCGCGAGGAGAATACATTATTCTCGCGAGAGGAATAATTTATCCCCGTGAGGGTAATAGTTTCTCTTCGCGAGGGTAATATTTTTTGTCACTATAGAACAAAGATAATACATTGCAACTTCTTATGCAATGGCTGGAACAAGAAAAGAAATCAGGCCTACAGTTGAGGAGGACAAAACAAAGTTTTTCTCAAGTTTTATTTATAATTCGGATTTAATTTGTACTTTTGCATTGTTCACGTCCGATGCCTTTGGTTGTTTGTATGATTGAAGGCGGTTGGGCGGGGATGACATAGTGGAAAAGCGTTTACTAAGCGCTTTGTTCTTAACATTCTGAAACTTCGCAACTTTCAAATGTATCGTTAAGACAAGGCAACGGTAGATGCTCATGGGTATGTTATATCATACAATCAAGGTGCGTGTACACTAAAAGTGCAAGCACTGTTGGGGTATATTACATATCGGCGTGGGCTTCGGCGTTGCTCGTTTTACGATACAGGGCAATGCGAAGGCCTCAGAGTGTGGGACGAGTGACAGTACAGATTCCCGCGCTTTTTCTTTTTGTATAAAAAGTAGAAATTCATCCGAAAGGGGAATCTAGGATGCCTTTGAGGGGTTGGCTTCCTCCTCAAATTGTAAATTGCCGATTTAATTTATGAAGAAGAAAATTCTTTTTACATGCATTAGTCTTTTTGCATGTGCGGTTACCGCTACTTCTTTGTTGTCTAGCGGAAGTGCTTCTTGCGCAAATGGCGAATTTAGCAATGAAGTTGCAATGCTTTCATATGCTCAGACTGGAGATATGAATGCCTTTGCTGATGCTACAACACAGTATGATTTATTTAAATCAACAGCCTCTGTTGCTCAAAGCGGAAGAAGTACAGGCTGCTCAACAGGTTGTTCTGTTGGTTGTTCTGTTGGTTGTTCTGTTGGATGCTCTTTCGGATGCTCTTTCGGATGCAAGAAGTAAAAACTAAATGTATGGCGTACAGGGTTTTCTGTGCGCCTTATTTTTTATGATACATTTTTGCATACTTTATATATTGATGTTGCCTTTATTTGTTAAAGGTTTCGGAAATTCTACTTTTTTTGCATTATCGTGTTTTACTCTATTGGCTTATATCCTTTATTGTTGTAAAAGAAAACAAGAATGGTTTATAGTCATTACCCTTGGCGTAGTTGGATTGATTAGCCCAAGTGTTATGCATTTGTGGGCATTTATAGCGCTATGTCTTACAGTTGTAAAAAGAACTAGACATTTTTGTGTTATTCCAGCACTTATGGGATGTGTTGAGATGTTTTACGTCCCAATCACACACTTTAGCTTGTTTATAACTTATTCTTTTCTCTTTACTTTATGTTTTCTCTTTACTTATAGGGGGAAGGAGTGGTGGAATATTATTTGTATATGCTGTGCTTTAATTTTCTCTTTGATAGATTTGTCTTCTAATTTCGTGGGAGAAGAAGTCTTAATCGAAAAATATCAACATAATTCAGTTTATGCGCCTAGCGATCAATTTTGCAAATTAACTAGTAGTAGATACCTTTCCTCACAACAAAAGAGTAGCAATATTTTAAGGAGTCTAGCATTTAGCACCTCTATTCAAGATAGCATACCAGGAATTGTAATACATGAGATAAATACAGTAGATAATTTCTCGGTAAGGCATTGTCAATTGTTTCAACAACCGACTTCATGGCATCACAATCAATTATTAGGCAATCAATATTTGTTAGAATCAATAGCAAAAGATGGTGGTTTATATTCAAATAAAGGAGTTTGTTTTAAGGACACAGGCGAAGTAAAATTAGCCTTACCACTTACGTGGATAAAATCACAACCTTTAATCATTACATTACGGGATATAACTCACCTGCACGATTCTGATTATACCACATCATACCTATCGAATTATCAAAGCAATTTGAACAATGAAATAGTAAGAAATGGCAATAGGCATATTTTATTAAGACTATTTTCTTTTTTATTATTAGTCTGTATACTTTTAGAGTACTTTCCAATCGTCAATTCGCGCATCTTACATCTTTCAAAAATTACCACCTTAATATTATTCTTCTATATCTATTGTCCTCCTGTCAGAGGAGAAATTAGAATTGCAGGAAGAATTACAAATTCACATGAAAATTATAAGTTTGACGGAGTGCTAAAGAGTTTAGTAGAAAGCGGTTTTGCCTATAAAAATGGCAATGTCGGTACAAAGATTCTTATTGTGCCATCCAACAAAACTGCGATAAGGACGGGAGAGTCTGTTGTCGTCCTAGAAAATAACGCCAAAATATTAACCAGAAAAGGCGTTATAAAGTCTGGAGATATTCCAATTGGGAATCACAACGAAGTATTGGATGCGCGCAGTATAATTGTGGGAGACCAAACTTATTTGGGAAAATATCAAGAAGAAACATTTGTAGTTTTATCAACAGGAAGTCCTAGTAAAATAAAATGGGAAAACATTTTAAATTAATCTTACTGAGTCTTTGGTGTGTAGTTTTATACATTACTAATTTGTGGGGATGGGGGCTCTTTTTTTCATTAGTACTCCCCATAATAACTATAAAATTTGATATTAAATATTTAAAACTACTGCTTCCAATAACGGTTGCAATGATTCTGTTCATAAATACAACATTCCTATACTGCGTAGTTGTTTTATTGTTACTTTATACTTTAAGGTGTATAATTAATGATGACAAATACCAATCGTATGAAATAAGTTTTGCAGCATTATTCTTATGCCTTTGTTGTATCTGTATCATGAGAGAGATAAGCATTATCCCTGCGATTATTGCCGTAGCTTTTACTCCCATCCAACCGATAGAACAAAGACATTATAAATTCAAAAGACTTTGGAATTTTTCATCTCTTGTACTATTGGTGCTTTCTTTTCTATTCATATGTAAAAAAAACGATGATTCATCCAAGGCATATTTACATCATGGAGTGTGGGCAAATGCTACAAATCCATATCAAAAAGATTCGCTCACTAGTAAATCCTCGTATTCTTATTCGGAATTGGTAAAGATTCTTAATGCAGATACTATTTCCCATATTGATGACAAGACTTTAGGACAATACAATGAACTTTGGATTGTCACCCCAACGAAGCCTTTTTCAAAAAAAGAACTCAAATCATTAAAGAAATGGGTCTTGAAAGGAGGTAATCTTATTGTTAGTTCAGACCATACTGATTTATTCGGACATGCTAGATGTACAAATCAGATAGCGAAACTATTTGGACATAAAATAAAGTATACTGCAACTTACGATTCACATAATAAACAATTCTTTGGTGATTGTTGGGGAAGAAAGTTTATATTCAAGACAGGGACTAACATTAAAGGAGTATTGTTCCCTATAGTTTCTTCTTGGTTATGGGAAGAAGATGCTTACTATATGGAAAGCAACTTCTTTGGGCCTTTATCTCCTTCAGGGGATGATAATTACGGAAATAAAGTATTGCTTGGGCAACTATCGTTTGGATTAGGGCAAGTATCATATATACAGGATAGTACAAACTTTGCAAATTTCTGCATCTATCAGCCAAACACTCTATCTTTAATAAACCTATTATCATCCCACTCATATACATGTAGGGTGTTTTTCTTGTTATTAATTCTTCTTCCTCTAATATTACTTTTTGAACTATATTCTAATAGATATTATTTCATAGGACTAATAGCGCTATCATTATTTGTGCTTCCTTGGAACCTAGGAAAATTATTAGACACTTTGCAAGAAGAAGATTTGCAGTATTGGTCTGGTAATAAATTTTTTGTAATGGAAAATGGATGTCCTTTTGCTTCTATCTCAACGGCATATTCTCTATCTCCCTTATCGGGAAAAATTCCTTTATGGGTAGACAATATAGATGTCGAAAAAGAAAATGTCATATGGGTTGATAGTATTGCGCCTAAAAATCCATCATGGCGGTGGATTAAAATAGAAGACAAACATCTTTACTGCCAAAATTCTGATTCTGTGTTCGATTCTTTGTATACAGCATTGAAAACTCCTGCATTTGCAAACCTCAATCTAGTTTCACTTGATTATAACAAACTGGAAGTTTGGGGCGTGTTCAATGACGCAGTAATGAATGATTGGTGGTATGATAGTGGTATTCTTGAAAATCGCAAAAGAAAAATAGAGTTATGGTTATCTTGGTTAAGAAAAGATGTGTTTGAGGATTCTCTACATAAAGCTGAAATTATTTCTCGATTCTCTAACACAAGACATCATGCTAGGCTATACATAGAGAATAATCCCTCCCTAGATTTGCACATTCCGAAGCCTATAGATCATAATGAAAACATCTATTTTGGCAATGGGGTTGCTGGTAAGCTTATACGTAGAGGTGATTCAATCTCAATACTTGGGTTAAAGCAATATCAAGAGAATTACAACGCGCCCAAAGTTTGGGTGATTGATTATCTTGATTAGCGAATGAACTCGCATCAAAGGTCAAACAATGGGAATAAAGATACCAAAGATACAAGGAAGAGTAATCACTTCTCTTTTTTCGCCCAATCCCCAAGCCAAACGAAAAGAACGCAGCCACGGCCGATTAGGGATCTTCAAAACGTCAGCAGAAAATAAAGACCCGATAACACTCTGCCACGAAAACGAAGAAGTCCAGACCTCCGATCCCGACACCGCGTAAGCAAACCGCAGGGTTTGCCTATCATTATGCTACGAAATTTCCGTACAGGATTTAAGAGCGTTTCGTTGGGTGAACTCTATTTTGCTTGCAGCGATGCAAGGCTTCAACGATTTCCCCTTCACCGAATGAGGCGTATATCTCCGAGATGAAAGAAACTTTACTCTATATTTGTCGCTAATCTGCGGAAAAACCCTTATTTTTGCACTTCATATTGACTAACCAACGACGATGGAAGAAAATTTCGACATACGCCGACAGCAACTCGGAGGCAAAGATAAGGACTTCGAGGTGGCGCTGAGACCGCTGCGCTTCGAGGACTTCTCGGGACAGGACAAGGTGGTGGACAACCTGCGCATCTTCGTCAAGGCGGCCCGCCTGCGTGCCGAGGCGCTGGACCACGTGCTGCTACATGGCCCTCCCGGATTGGGTAAGACGACACTGAGCAATATCATCGCCAACGAGCTGGGCGTGGGATTCAAGATCACCTCGGGCCCCGTGCTCGACAAGCCGGGCGACTTGGCAGGCCTGCTCACCTCGCTCGAGCCCAACGATGTGTTGTTCATCGATGAGATACACCGCCTCTCGCCCGTGGTGGAGGAGTACCTCTACTCGGCCATGGAGGACTACCGCATCGACATCATGATCGACAAGGGACCCTCGGCACGAAGCATACAGATAGACCTCAACCCCTTCACACTCGTGGGTGCTACCACACGAAGCGGTATGCTCACAGCGCCTCTGCGCGCACGCTTCGGCATCAACATGCACCTGGAGTACTACGACAACGATGTGCTCTCGCGCATCATCGCACGCTCGGCCGACATCCTCGGAGTGCCATGCAGCAGTGAAGCCGCAGGCGAGATTGCCCGCCGCAGCCGCGGTACGCCCCGCATTGCCAATGCCTTGCTGCGCCGTGTGCGCGACTTTGCCCAAGTGAAGGGTACAGGCGACATCGACTTGGAGATAGCACGCTATGCGCTCGAAGCGCTCAACATTGACCGCTACGGACTCGATGAGATTGACAACAAGATACTCTGCACCATCATCGACAAGTTTGGCGGCGGACCCGTAGGCCTTGGCACCATTGCCACAGCCATCGGTGAGGATCCCGGCACACTGGAGGAGGTATACGAGCCGTTCCTCATCAAGGAGGGATTCCTCAAGCGTACGCCCCGAGGACGCGAGGTGACGGAGCTGGCCTACAAGCACTTGGGCAAGAGCGTCTACCAGAATATCCGTGGATTATTTGACTAACCTAAACTCCTAAAAATTATGAACAAGGTATCGGAAAACCCTTCAAAAAACCGAACAGACAGAAGCCGTTTCGATTCGAAACGACTTCTGAGTAACCACACGGCTCTGATGATCGTGACAGCGTTGTTCGTGACCTCCTACTTAGTTTCTAACATCATGGCCGTGAAGGTCATCAGCCTCTTCGGACTGTTCTACTTCGACGCGGGCACCATCGTATTCCCCTTTGCCTACATGCTGGGCGATGTGCTCACCGAGATATGGGGCTACCGCACGGCACGCAAGGTGATATGGCTCACCTTCCTGTGCAACATCATCATGGTGGCGTGTACGCAGATAGGGGTGTGGCTGCCCTCGCCCGACTATCTGGACGAGACGGCCCGAGCCTATAACCATATCTTCAACTGTGTGCCGCGTATCGTGGTGGCCTCGCTCACGGGATTCCTCCTGGGCGAACTCTCTAACGCCTGGCTGATGGAGAAGATCAAGGAACGCACCAAAGGCAAGCGCCTCTGGGTACGCACCATAGGCAGCTCGGCCGTGGCATACCTCTTCGATAGTCTGCCCTTCGTGCTCATCGCCTTCCTTGGTGTGGTATCGACACACGACCTCGTGATGATGATCGTCTTCCAGTATGGTGCCAAGCTGATTATCGAGGCCATCTTCGGCACACCTTTGGCCTACGCAGCCGTACATGCTATACGCAAATATGTCGGGCATTAACTATGGAGAGATACGCACTCATTCACACCAAGATGCCGCGCGAGTTTGTACTACTCCAGGGCACAGGGTGCCGTTGGGGCAAGTGCACCTTCTGCGACTACCATAGCGACACGAGCGACAACCCCTTTGCCGTGAACGAGCCCATACTGCGCCAAGTGACGGGGCAGTACGGCGTGCTCGACATCATCAACTCGGGATCGGCCATGGAGCTTGACGAGCAGACCATCAGCCTCATCCGCGAGGTGGTGCGCGAGAAACACATCCACACGCTATGGTTCGAGGCGCACTACATGTATCGCAAGAAGTTGGCACAGTTTGCCCAGCTATTCGCCCCTGCCAAAGTAAAGTTTCGCTGTGGCGTAGAGACCTTCTCGCCCACCCTGCGCAACCATTGGACGAAGGGCATCCCCACCGATGTCACCGCTGAGGATGTAGCCAAACACTTTCAAGGCGTGTGCCTGCTGTGCTGCACCGAAGGCGAGAGCCGTAAGCATATCCTCACCGACATCGCCCTGGCTCGCCAGCACTTCGAGTACTTCAGCGTGAACGTGTTCTGCAACAACTCTACTCCCGTACGGCAGGACAAGGCCTTGGCACAATGGTTTGCCACGGAGCTATACCCTCAAATAAAAGAGGACCCCAAGATAGAGGTCCTCATGGAAAACACCGACTTGGGTGTAGGATAATGAGACTCAATGTAGGCCATACACCTCGAGCAACTGGCGTGCTGCCACGAACGAGGTGAGCTCGCCATCGAGCACCTGACGCTCCTTGCGAGCGAGGAGTGAAGCAATAGTAGGATTGTTATAAAAGCTATCGCGCAAAGCCTCATTGATGCTCTCGTACATCCAATACTTGGCCTGCTCATTGCGACGATGCTCGAAGTAGCCGTTCTTCTTCACGAAATCAAAGTATTCGAACACCATGCGCCACACCTCGGCCACACGCAGATTGTAGAAACCCGAATAGGTGAGCACCTGCGGTGTCCAGCCACTCTCGGGAGCGGGGAATAGGTGTAAGGCGTTGCGGAAGTGCGAGGCTGCCAGTTCGGCACGCTCGGCATTGTCGCCACCGGCCTTGTTGATGACGATGCCATCGGCCATCTCCATGATGCCACGCTTGATGCCCTGCAGCTCATCACCCGTGCCTGCGAGTTGGATGAGCAGGAAGAAGTCGACCATAGAGTGCACAGCGGTCTCGCTCTGCCCCACGCCTACAGTTTCCACAAATATCTTATCGAAGCCCGCTGCCTCACATAGCACGATGGTCTCGCGCGTCTTGCGTGCCACACCGCCCAAAGAGCCCGCCGACGGACTGGGGCGGATAAAGGCATCGGGGTGCACAGAGAGCTTCTCCATGCGTGTCTTGTCGCCCAGGATACTGCCCTTGGTCTTCTCACTCGAGGGGTCGATAGCCAGTACGGCTAACTTGCCCCCATACTCCTCCAGCACATGCAAGCCAAAGGCATCGATGGAGGTACTCTTGCCAGCACCCGGCACACCACTGATGCCGATGCGCACCGAGCCGCCTGTATGGGGCAAGCACTTCTCTATCACCTCTTGCGCTATGGCGTGATGCTCGGGCAAGAGGCTCTCGACCAATGTCACCGCACGCGAGAGCATGGTGATGTCGCCCTTCACAATGCCCTCGACATACTCGCCCGCCGTAAAGAGGCGCTTGCGCTTCTTGGGCTTCATGTAGGGATTGATCATCGAAGGCTGCTCAATGCCGGCATTCACGGTAAGACCTTTGTAGATATCTTCGTTTTCGGGATGTTGCATGGCGTAGGGACTTTATGTTATTATGGTATGTACAATATTCGTATAAACAAGCGTAATGCTAACAATTTACAAATCTCTGCGAGCATAGCAGAAACTCGCATTGCAAATATAGTAGATTTTTTCATTACCTACGACATGAAGATATATAAAAAAACAAAGCCACTCAATAATGAGTGGCTCTGCGGTGCGTACGGGACTCGAACCCGTGACCCCATGCGTGACAGGCATGTATTCTAACCAACTGAACTAACGCACCAAAAAGTATTAACCTATAAGAGCTTTGTATTTCTGGCGGTGCGTACGGGACTCGAACCCGTGACCCCATGCGTGACAGGCATGTATTCTAACCAACTGAACTAACGCACCAGAAATATTTCAATCTCTCACGCAACCTCTCTCGATTGCGGATGCAAAGGTAGAGACTTTTTTTGAATCCGCAAAGCGTTTCGATATTTTTTTTCTAAATTATTTTTCAAATATGCGCTGATAGAGGCACACATCCCTATATTCCTTATCCGAAAACACCCACTGGGGTATCAGACTCACCTCGTTGAAGCCACACGAAGCGAAGAGCTGGCGAGCTGCAGCATTGTCATCAAAGATGTAAGCATAGAGCTGATGAAGGTCGAGTACATGCTCGGCATAGTCGCACAGCAATGCCAATGCCTCACGGCCATACCCCCTACCCCGACATTTGCGGTCGATGACGATGCCTACCTCGGCACGGCGGTCAGAGGGGCTGAAATCAAACATGTCAATGATACCTACCAAGTGACTATCCTCCTCACGCTCGATCATCAAGCGCAACTGCTTGTCTACATAGATGTCGTGCGCATTGGTCTCAATATACCGCTGCAACTGAAAGCGCGAATAGGGCACCTTACAGGACGACACCATCCACTGTCGCGTGTCGTTCTCTACATGAAAGAGGTAGTCGAGATCGCACAACTCGGGAGCACGGAGACTCATGACATCGGAACGGAGATACATGACGAGAGAGTGGTTTATGCGGTTTTATAAATCTTCTTGTCCGTAATCAGCACCTTGCTCTTTGCTGAATAAGTAGCTATACGCAAAGTATTACCAGGCGTCTGCTGCAGCAAGCGCAAAATGGTGGCATAGGAGTAATGCTCGGTGTCGTATACCACTGTATCAAATCCCTCGAGAGAGATACCTTCAGAGAGATGACCTTCAGGACGAGTAGCCTCGGTACCCTCCACAAAGACATGCTTGCCGCCAGCACTTGACTTTGCCAACAGTGCGCGCACCTCATCGAGCATCGCAGCATCACCAACGACCAAAGCGTTGACCAGTGAAGGCTGACTCTTCACCCGCTTACGGTAGCGTAGGCGATTGCTCAGATAAGCCATGAAGGTGCTGGCCCAAGTAGCGGCATTGATGGGCAGACTTATAATAAAGGAGTAGTGACCATAATGCTTGCGGAAGAAAAGGCGCATGGCTTGGTAGAAGGTGTAGGCATAGCGGTACGAGTTCTTCACCGTGCTCTCGCCCTTGTAGTGCAGCATGCGTACGGGGAGGTAATAATTCTTATACCCTCCGTTGAGCACACGATACGAGAGGTCTATATCCTCGCCATACATGAAGAAGTCTTCGTCGAGCAACCCCACCTTGTCCAATGCCTCACGACGCAACATCATGAATGCACCAGACATCACCTCTATCTCATTCACCTCGCGCTTGTCAAGGTAGTGCATGTAGTATTTGCCAAACAGACGGGATTGAGGAAATAGTGATGACAGTCCAGACATCTTACAAAAGGCCACAAAAGGAGTAGGCAAGCCGCGGCGGCTCTCGGGAGCAAATGTGCCGTCGACATTGAGCATGTGCGCACCAGCACCACCCGCCTCGGGGTGTGCATCCATAAACTCGACAAAGCGTGACAAGGTATCCTCACCCACGAAGGTGTCGGGGTTGAGCAGCAACACATACTTGCCTTTCGACAGGCGTATAGCCTGATTGTTGGCACGGGCAAAACCGACATTCTCCCGATTCGCTATGAAGTGCACTTCGGGAAAGCGATCGCGCAAGTAGGCTATAGATCCATCGGTGGAGAGATTGTCTACCACAAACACCTCTACCTGCAACCCCTGCGATGCACGACGCACCGACTCAAGACATTGCTCCAAGTAGAACTTGACATTGTAGTTGACGATGATGACGGAAAGGGTCATATATGTAATGGATAATAGACGAGTTAAAAGCTAAAGATGATTCTCTACATTCATCTCCACCTCTACCCCCTCGGCAGAAGGCACGCAGAAAAGCGATGCCACGAAACTGGCTAATGCGTAGTAGAGCCCCCAATTCTCAAGCAGACCATAATAGAAATATGTGCCCAGAATCATAGGAATAGCCAGCAACGAGAGACGCACACAGTAGATACCCATATACGCCTTCGGCTTATCATCCACACACACAACGCTCATCTTATTCTTCAAGATGCGATCGAAACCCTTGAGAGCGAGTAGCATGCACACACCCACCAAGAACAACATCCCGACCTCAATAGCATATAACGCCCCTGCATCCAAGCGGTCTACGAGCGAGCCCTCTATGGGAGCCACCTCAAACTCGGCCATCACAGCCATTGCCACAACCAGTAGCATCAGCGCAGCATATACGCAACGAATCAATCGGCTTATCTTCTTATAATTCATAACTTTATTTTTCAGAAAAAACAATCTTAATAGGTTTTACCGGTGAATGGCATACGATTTACCAGCGAACGGCCCAGCGTAGCCTCATCGGCATATTCCAACTCATCCCCCACCGAGATACCTCGCGACAACACGGACATCTTCACCCCTGTGCTCTCGAGCTTGCGGTAGATGTAGTAATTCGTCGTATCACCCTCCATGGTTGGCGACAAGGCGAAGATTACCTCTTTCACCTCGCCACTATGCACACGCTGCACCAAGCTGTCAATCTCAAGGTCGGCAGGGCCTACACCATCCATAGGCGAAATGACTCCACCCAGCACATGATACAGTCCCCGATAGAGTGAGGTATTCTCTACAGCAATCACATCGCGCACCGTTTCTACCACACACACCATACTGCTATCACGCGAGGGTTGCGCACATATTTCACACACATCGCTATCCGAGATATTATGGCATATTTTGCAGTACTTTACCTCACGGCACAGCGTGCTCACAGCATCAGCAAAAGCCTCGGCATCATCCACAGGACGACGCAGCATGTGCAGCACCAAGCGGAGCGCCGTCTTGCGCCCTATACCCGGCAGCTTGGCAAACTCGCCCACCGCCCGCTCAAGCAATACAGACGAATATTGATGTCCCATATCCTCATTCAGATTGGTTGCAAAGATAATACAAAAAGTTGATTTAAACGAAAACCTTGTCGGTTAACCCGCACATCATCTACTATACATACCCTTACAACAAAGCTTGGGGCCTTGGGGCCCCAAGCTTTGTTTAGATGTAAGTGATATTTTACTTCTGGTTCTCAACCCAGATGCGGGCATTTACGAATGCCTCGATCCAAGGTGTCACCTCATCAGCACGGCGCTCGAGCGGATAGTTACCACACTGCCAGGGGAAGATACAACGCTCCAAGTGAGGCATCATAGCTACGTGGCGGCCATCGGCGCTGGCGATACCGGCGATATTGTAGTCCGAACCGTTGGGGTTGGCGGGATAGCCGGCATAGTTGTACTTGGCTACGATGTGGTAGCGGCTCTCCTCGTAGGGGAGGACAAACTTACCTTCACCATGTGCTACCCAGATACCGTGCTTGGTACCGCTGAGCGAACCGAAGAGTACGCTGTTGTTCTCGGGAACGTGTACGCCCACGAAGTTTGACTCGAACTTGTGTGAGTTGTTGTGGTGCATAGCGCCCTTCTCCTCGTGCTCGGGAGTGATGAGGCCGAGCTCCATCATGAGCTGACAACCGTTACAGATACCCAGTGAGAGGGTGTCCTTACGAGCGTAGAAGCGGTCGATGGTCTCCTTGGCCTTCGGGCTGAAGAGGATGGCACCTGCCCATCCCTTGGCTGAGCCGAGTACGTCAGAGTTAGAGAAGCCACCACAGAAGACGATGAAGTTGATATCGTCAAGTGTCTCACGGCCAGTCACGAGGTCGGTCATCGTTACGTCCTTCACGTCGAAGCCAGCGAGCCAGAGTGAGTAGGCCATCTCGCGCTCACCGTTGGTACCCTTCTCACGGATGATAGCGGCACGGACGCCTGTGGGCTTGCGACGGTCGGGGTTAAGACCATACTGTGCGAGTTTACCAGTGAATGTCTCCTTGAAGTCGAACACGAGGGGCTGATTCTTATAGTTCTTGGCACGCTCGTCGGCACAACCGTGGAAGCTCTGCTTGCGGTCGAGCAAGTGAGAGGTGCTATACCAAGCATCGCGCATAGCGTCGATGTCGAGGGT